>JBOHUC010000095.1:0-2859 GCA_050733935.1 Candidatus Eiseniibacteriota bacterium
GTCTGGGACCGCCTCCGTCGGGCTCGTACGGTCCCGGACCCCGGCGCCGCGACAAGAAGAAGAAGCGTCCGATCGACGAGAAGCTCGTGATCGACAGCGTGCGGAAGACGCTCGCTTCGATGGAAGCGGGCCGCGGCCGGCGCCGCCGTTACCGCCGCGAGGAGGGCGAGGGCGGAGAGATCGCGACCGAGGAGCTCAAGACTCTTCGCGTGAACGAGTTCATCACGGTCGGCGAGCTCGCGGGTGTGATGGAGGTGAAGCCGCAGGAGGTGCTCCAGGCCTGCCTCGACCTCGGCATCATGGCGAGCATCAACCGCCGGCTCGATCGCGACGCGATCGAGGCCGTGGCCGACGAGTTCGGCTACCGCATCGAGTTCGTGACCGAGCTCGCGGGCGAGGAGGAAGAGGAGGAAGCCGGGGATCCGGCGCGCCAGGAAGCGCGCGCGCCCGTCGTCACCGTGATGGGCCACGTCGATCACGGCAAGACCTCGCTCCTCGACTACATCCGGAAGACCTCGGTCGTGGCCGGCGAAGCGGGTGGCATCACGCAGCACATCGGCGCGTACGAAGTGGAAGTGAACGGCAAGGCGATCACGTTCCTCGATACGCCGGGCCACGAAGCGTTCACCGCGATGCGCGCGCGCGGCGCCCAGGTCACCGACCTCGTCGTGCTCGTCGTGGCGGCGGACGACCGCGTCATGCCGCAGACGCGCGAAGCGATCGACCACGCGCGCGCGGCCAGCGTCCCGATCATCGTCGCGATCAACAAGATCGACCTCCCCGGGGCGAACACGGAGATGGTGAAGCAGGACCTCTCGCGCGTCGGTCTCGCGGTCGAGGAGTACGGCGGAAAGACGGTCGCGGTGCCGATCTCGGCCAAGAAGGGCACGGGCATCGACAAGCTGCTCGAGTACATCCTGCTCGAGGCCGAGCTGCTCGAGCTCAAGGCCGATCCCGGCCGCCGCGCGAAGGGCGTGATCCTCGAAGCGAAGGTCGAGCAGGGTCGCGGCATCGTCGCGAGCGTGCTGGTCCAGCAGGGAACGCTCAACGTCGGAGATGCGTTTGTGGCCGGCCTCCAGAGCGGCAAGGTGCGCGCGATGACGAACGAGCGCGGCAAGCCCGTCCGGAAGGCGCCGCCTTCGACGCCCGTGGAAGTGCTCGGCTGGTCGGGGAACCCCCAGGCCGGTGACACGTTCTCGGTCATGGCGGACGAGCGCGAGGCGCGCGAGATCGCGGCCAAGCGCCAGCAGGTCGCGCGCGAGCAGGAGTTCCGCGCCACGCGCCGCGTGACCCTCGAAGAGCTCCACCAGCAGATGAAGGAAGGCGAAGTCAGCGAGCTCAACCTCATCTTGAAGGGCGACGTGGACGGCTCGGTCGAGGCGCTGGCCGAGGCGTTCAGCAAGCTCGGATCGAGCGAGGTCAAGATCCGCGTCATCCGCCAGGGCGTGGGCCAGATCTCCGAATCCGACGTGCTGCTCGCGGCTGCGTCGAACGCGGTCATCGTCGGCTTCCACGTGCGCCCGGATCCGCGCGCGCGCGAGCTCGCGAACCGCGAGAAGGTGGACATCCGCCTCTACCAGGTCATCTACGAGGCGGTCGAGGACTTGAAGAAGGCGCTTGCCGGACTCTTGAAGCCCGAGATCAAGGAGACGGTCATCGGGACGGCGGAAGTGCGGAACGTCTTCAACCTGTCGAAGGCCGGCACGATCGCCGGGTGCCTCGTCGTCTCGGGGACGATTCAGCGCTCGGCGCGGACGCGGCTCGTCCGCAACAACGACGTCCTGTGGGACGGCCGCTTCGCGTCGCTCAAGCGCTTCAAGGACGACGTGCGCGAAGTCACTTCGGGATTCGAGTGCGGCATCGGCCTCGAGGGCTTCGACAACATCCAGGTGGGCGATCTGATCGAGGCCTACACGCTCGAGGAGCTCGCGCGCACGCTCGACTGACGTTCGCCCCATGTACGTCGCGAGCATCCGGGTGGAGCTGCACCTGCCGTACGCAGCCTCGCTCAAGGACAAGCGCCAGATCCTGACGCGCCTCAAGGAACGGCTGCGCGCGGCTCACGCCTCGGTCGCGGAAGTCGACCACGCCGACCTGTGGCAGCGCACCGCGCTCGGCCTGGCCGTCGTCACGAGCTCGTCCGAACGGCTCACCGAGACGCTCTCCTCGCTGCGGGAAATCGTCGACCGCCAGGAGGAGATCGTCGTCCTCGACTGGCACATCTCCCACCACGAGTAGCCTCATGTCGAAACGCACCGAGAAAGTCGCCGATCTCATCCGCCGCGAGCTGGCCGGCATCCTGACCACGAAGATGCGCGATCCGCGCGTCGGGTGGGTGTCGGTCACGGGCGTCGACGTCACGCCCGACCTCTCGGTCGCGAAGATCTGGCTCTCGGCCCTGGGCGGGTCGGAACGGCGCGACGAGGTCCTGGGCGCGCTCCGCCATGCCGCGCCGTTCCTGCGCCGCGAGCTCGCGCCGCGCCTCGGTCTCCGCGAGATGCCCGAGCTTCGCTTTGCCTACGACGAATCGATCGAGCACGGCGCGCGCGTCGAGGAGCTCCTGCGGAAGATCCACGACGGCACGCCGATCGACGACGAAGACGAGGACGAAGACAAGGAAGGCGGCGGGTCCGATGCGGCCGGCGGACCGGAGAAAGGAGGCCGCCCGCGATGAGCGATCTCGGCCCGATCGCGATCGTCCGCCTCGACAAGGAGCGCGGCATCACGTCGCACGACGCGGTGGACCGTCTCCGTCGCATCGTGGGTACGCGCCGCGTCGGACACGCGGGAACGCTCGACCCGTTCGCGACCGGGCTCCTCCTGCTGGCATGGGGGCGGGCGACGCGACTCCTGCCGTTC
>JBOHUC010000096.1:0-9977 GCA_050733935.1 Candidatus Eiseniibacteriota bacterium
CCTTGCGCCAGGAGACGTTGAAGCGGTTCCGCGCGACGGCGTGCGCCTCGCCGGCCCAGATCTCGACCTCGAAGTCGAACGATCCCGGCGGCAGCGTCGCGACCTCGAACCCCACGCGGCCGGCCCACGCGCCCGGCTCGGTGATGGTCGTCGAATCGGCGACCGCGAGCAGGCGTCCGTCGTTCGCCCGGACGCGTGCGACCACCGTGCACGGAACGGCCGTCGCCTGGGGGGTGTTCCGGACCTCGAAGTAGGTGCGCACGAAAGGCGCGTAGAGTCCGTACGTGCGGTCGGGATTCGGGAGAACGGGCGTTCCGCCCGCCACCCGGGCGAAGCGGTCCGCGTTCTCGGTCGAGTCGAGCGCGGACATCGGCCAGACAAACAGCGGCTGGCTCACCGTGAGCCCTTCCGCCGCGTAGCCGCGCACCTGGAGGAGCCCCTCCGCCACACCCTTCTCCGGGACCTTCCGGCCGACGTACGCGAGGCCGCGCTTCTGCCGCTGAAGGTCCTCGAGGCGGACGATGATCTGATGGAATCCGGGCGGCACGCGAAACGTCTGGAGCAGGAGATGTCCCGGGCTCCAGCCGCTCGACGCGCGCGGGGGCGCGAGCACGGTGAACTCGCGCTTCTCGGACAGCTCGGGCTTTCCGAAGCGCGTCCGAAACTCGACGGTCAGGCGAAGCTGGCCGACGAGCGAGTCGCCGCGATCGAGATAGCGGAGCTGGTCACCCGGAATGCGAAGGGCCAGGTCGAGCCGCGTGCGCCCGTCGTCGCCCGGCGCGGTGACCGCATCGGTGATGAAAAGGAGACGACCCTCGCTGCGCCAGGGCAGGGGCCGCTCCCGATCGGGATCGATCCCTGCGTCGGCGCGGGTGCCCCCGAATCCCGCAAGCAGCACGGGCAGGAGGACCGCCAGGGTCGCAAAAGAGCTCCGGCGCGAAGCCGTGGCGGAGCCCTTAGAAACGGATGCGGAGCGAGAGGCGGTGCGCGGCTCCCAGCGTCTGCATGTCCGTGTACGCGTAGTCGAAGTTCGCGTTCGTCTTGAGCGCCGAGATCGGGAACCGGACACCCGCTCCCGCGGCGAAGGCCTCGGTGTCATAGTTGAAATTATAGCCGCCCCGCAGGTACAGGTAGTCCTTGAACGAGTACTCGAGACCGGCGTTCACACGCTCGGAATTGTCCGGCGGATGTGAAAACTCGAACGAACCGAGGACCTTGCTCGAACCGGTGGTGATGAGATCGGCCGACGTTCCGACGCGGAAAACGGTCGGCACGCGGGCCTCGCGCTCGATGTACTGCACCTGCCCGCCGATGTTCTGGATCGCGAAGCCGATCTTCATCCCGGCGACACCGACGTCGTACAGGGTGCCGAGGTCGAACGTGATCGTCTCCTGCGAGAACTCGGCGAGACCGAAACGCACCAGGTTGATGTTCGCGCCGGCCGAGAACTTGTCCGTGAACGAGCGCGCGTACGTGAGGCCGAAGGACGAGTAGCCCGCGTCGAACGTCTCCCCGGTGCCCTCGGGGCGAAATGCGTCGCGCACCGGTTCCTCGTCGATGTAGAGCGAACGCGCATTGAGGGCAAACGCCCCCGGGATCTTGCCCAGACGGAACGCCACCACGGCCTGCGCGACGTTCACGTCGGCCGGCCACGCGAGGAAGTTCACCTGGACGTTGGTCTCGTCCTCGCCCAGCCGGGCGATGCCGGACGGATTCCAGTAGACCGCCGTTGGATCGTCCGCCACGGCGACGAACGCGCCGCCCATGCCGGCCGGGCGGGCGCCAATTCCGATCTTCAAAAACTGGCCGTCGAACGTCCCGACCTTCTCGAAGATCTCGGCCGCGTGCGCCGGTCCCGCCGCGATCAAGAGGGCAGTCAACGCGATCCCGATGCGCTTCACTCTGATTCCTCCTCCTCTGTAAGGCGGCGCCGGTTGCGCCCCGCCCGTGTCCGCCTCAGCGGATGATGACGAACTTGCCCTGCGAAGTCTCCCCGCCGGCCTCGACGCTGAACATGTAGATCCCGCTCACCACGTCCTGCCCGTTGCGCGAGATCAGATTCCAGGTCGCCTGGCCATCCTCTGCATTCTCCTGCTGCGGCTTGCCGTTCGGCTGAACGTCGTCCGAGTGGATCGTGACCACGAGATCCCCGCTGATCGTGAAGATGCGGAGCGTCCATTCCCCCGCCGGCAAGTTGAAGAAGTCGACGTGCGTGCCCGTCGGATCGGACGCGCTCGGCGTGAGATCCCACTGCGAGCGCCCGCGATACGGGTTCGGCACGACGTAGACGTCGCCGCGCGAAGCTGCGGCCGCCGACTGGGGAATCACGCCCTGGTCCTCGGTCGCGGAGCGGCGGCCCTCCTGCTCGGCCAGCGTGCCGCGGCCTCCATCGGCACTGCGCTGACCGGACGAATCCTTGGCCGTGACCGAGTAAAAGTAGATGAAGCCGTTCAACACCTGGGGATCCTCGAACTTGTAGCGGCCGATCGGATACTTGGGCACCCGCCAGGTGGGATCCACGCGTGGAGTCGGCGTGCGCAGTCCGGTCGAATAGTCGAGGTACCGCCGCGGAGCGGGATTCGAGAACAGCGTGTCGACCGCGGGGGGATTCGCAAGCAGCGGCGGACCGTTCGGATCGGCCGGATCCACGCACGTCCCGTTGACGAGCGCGGAACCCTCGCCGCACGGCGCGATGTCGTACGGATAGATCCGCTGTCCGCTCTGGATGTTGAGGAGCACCGGCGCCACCGTCCCGAGCGTGTCGAAGGTGCCGTCCGCGGGGACGCTCGTGTCGACCGAGTCGATGAGCGGCGAGAGCTGGTCGTAGAGCGTGAACTCCGCGAGCAGCGCCCAGAGTTCCTCCCCCGGGCCCGACGATCCGACCGGCCGCGTGTAGTTCGAGGCCTTCCAGACCCGGTAACGCTTGATGTCGTACTCGCCCGAGGACGGGTCGGTCGTCGTCTCGCTCAAATTGTCCCACTCGAGGATCACGCGCTGGTCCGCCGGCGTGAGGCGAAGCGCCGGATTCGGCGGCGGCGCGGCCGCAACCCAGTTCCGAAGGAGCAGACCACGGACGCCCGTGCAGAAGTTGCAGTCGAGGTCGAACCACGTGACCTGGTCGTCGTGCACGGTGCGCGTCGTGCCGGCTTCGTCATCGCGGCAATCGGCCAACTCGAACTCCTCGCCGAGCGGCGCGGTGAGCCCGGTCTCGCGGCCGGTCGAGTCCGGCGTCGAGAATCCGGTCGGCGGGGCCACGTAGGCGCCGCGAAACGTCTTCTGGGCTTCGATCGCGTTGTCGATCATGGCCCGGTAGCGATCCGGGTTCGGCATGGACGGATTCACCGGATCGTCGAGCGGCTTCGAGTAGTCGCAGCGCTGCACGGCGAGCGCGATCTGGACCTCGATCGTCTCCCCGTTCTCGAACTGGAGGAACGGACCCACCGAGCAGAGCGAGAAGTAGTCGTTCTTCGTGGATTCGTCCGGGCGCTCGATCGAGATGAGCCCGGTGACCGGATCGATCCCCGGATCCACGTTGGGGCCGCCCTGCGCCATCGCCTCGAAGCGCTCGATGTCCACGGTCGGCACGCCGCCCTGTGCGTAGGGGGTGCCGGGAAGATACGCCTTGTACATGCGGAACCCGACCCGACGCGGTCCCTTGACCCCGGTGGGATCGGTCGTGTGACCGAGCAGGAGGAAGCTCGAGCCGCCAATCGTCCGGCCCATGTCCCCTTCGTCGTCCACCATCGAGAAGCCGCGCACGTGGATCGTGTCATTCGGGCAGAGCACCGGGTTGAACCGCGGGTCGCGCGAGTCGAGCGGCTCGAAGAAGTCCCCCTGCGGGACGCGCGGATCCGGAAGGTCGTCCGAGAAGTAGCGGTCGGTCTGCACCGGACCGACGTCCTGCTCGACGAAGAAGCCCACGAACACCGAGTCGAGGGTGTGGCCCGACTGATTGATGACCTCGAAGTTCGCGGCCGTGAAGTCGTTGGAGCCCGGCACGGCGAACGCGTAGGTACTCTGCCGGACGAGCAGGCCGAACGGCACGTGCTTCTCGGCGAAGTTCGCGTTGACCGCCTGCTCGGTGTCGTCGCGGATCTCGCAGGCGAACATCTGCTGCGAGATCGCGGCATAGTCCTCGTCGGGAGCGCCGTCGAAGTCGTCGTCGCGGCCGTTCAGGAACTCCTCGTCGACTTTCGCACCCTGCGCGTCCGAGTCGCCGTCGTCGTTGAAGTCGCGTGCGCCGTTCACCTGACCGTCGTAGGACTGATAGATGCGGTCCTCGGGCGCGAGCGTCGGCGGACGCCATTCCGTGTTGTGGCTCACGCGCCGGAGGAGCGCGGGATCCTGCGCCTCGGGGTTCTTGGCGGCGATCCAGAGCCCGATGAAGAACAGGTACTCGACTCCCGAGGGTCCCGGCCACTGGCCCGAGGGATCCGACGAGTTCGCGGTGAACGGGTTCCCGAGCACGCCGATGTTGGTCGTCTTCATGTAGACGTTGCCGACCGTCGAGACGCGACCCGGCCCATTGATCTCGGGGACGGCCATCGGCCCCATCGGCCCGCGCGCACCGGAACTGCCCGCGCCGTTGATCGGCGTCGCCTCGTCGCCGGATTCCGGATAGACCCGGGGCCAGGCCGGCGCCGTGATGCCGGTCGTGAAACCGAGGAGGACGAGGAGGCCCAGGCCCCCTCTCATCGCGCGTCCGCGCTTCATCCGATTCCGCTCCTTGTCCATGGTGCCCGTGGTCCGCGCGTCAGAACGTGACGCCGATGCCGATGCGGATGTTCCGCCCTTCGGAGAAGACCCGGGGATCGTTCACGGCCACCCAGTCGTCCTCGCGGTCGCCGTTCGTGTCCTTGAGGTAGGCGCCGCCGGCCCGGCCGGTCTCCGTGTAATAGATGAGGTAGTCGTTCCCGACCTGGTTGATGTACGGGTTCGGGAAGTTGCTCGGCGCCAGGTTCGCGATCGACTGCGAATCGAGCACGTTGCGCGCGTCCACGAAGAACGTGACGTTCTGGCCCCAGATCCGGAAGTACTTGTCGCCGATGATCGAGAGCACCGAGATGCTCGGCTGCCGGCGGGTGTTCGTGAACTTGGGATCCGGACGGCGGTCGTTGCGGAACGTGGGCGTGTACGGCAGGCCCGAGCCGAAGGTCCACAGGAACGACACGCCCCACTTGCCCGGGTCGCGCAGGATCAGGTTCGCGTTCAGCGTGTGGCGCTGATCCCAGTCGAGGGCCTGCTCGGAGATCGGCAGGTAGAGCAGGTTGCCGTTCGCGAACTGGAGGCCCGTGTTCGGATCCGACGCCACGCCGGTCGCGATCGAGTACGTGTAGTTGACCTCGGTCGAGAACTTGTGGCTGAAGCGCTTGACGAGCGAGGCCTCGAAGCCGCGCGCGGACGCGTAGTCCTGGTTCACGAACACCGGCACGAGGAGCCCGGTCAGCGGATCGATCTCCTGGCGGACCGAGATGAGGCCGAAGATGTCCTTGAAGAACACGGCGAACTGGCCGGAGACATCCTTCGAGAACAGGTGCTGCACGGCCGCCTGGTACGAGATGTTGGTCTCGGGCTCGAGATCCGGATTGCCGCGCACCGCAACCGTCGACTGCGAGCCGCGGTTCTCGAACACGAAGCTTCGCTGCGGCGTCTGGAACGTCCAGCCGTAGTGGAACGACAGCACGTCACGGTCGGAGATCGGATACGCCACACCGAGGCGCGGCGAGATCTGCCGCTTGTAACGCCCGTTCGGCAGGTCCTCGTCGGGGATCTGCGGGCCGGGCGTGAAGATGTCGTAGCGCAGGCCGGCGTTGAGCACGAGGCCTTCGTACTCCCAGCGGTCCTGGACGAACATGGAGCCTTCGGGGTTGTAGTTCGTGAAGTCGGAGCGGTTCAAGCCCGGAAGCCCCTGCGCCTCCTGGTTCGGGAACTGCATCGAGACGAGCTCGACCGCGTTGTACACGGCTTCGAGGCCGGCCTTGAACGTGTGGCCCTTCCAGCGGGTCGTCGTGTAGTCGCCCTTCCCCGTCCAGGTCGTCGTGGCCTGGTTCGCGTACACCGGGAAGTCGCCGTGGGTCGCGAAGAACGGATCGAATTCCTGGTTGCCGAACCAGTAGCCCGGGGACTGGATCTGGTATTCCCACGGCTCCTGCGACGCTACGGTCGTCTCCGTGTCGAATTTGAAGCGCGAGAGCCGCACGGTGTAGACGTCGCGCGGCGTGAGGGAGTGCGTCCACACGGCCTTGAGCTGCTGGAAGCGGTTGTCGGTCGTCGGCACGTGGTCCGCCAGGTTCTCGTAGCGGAACGTCGAGTCCTCCTGGAAGAACGACCACCGCCCGTAGATGTCGCGGCCGGTCGATTCGTCCGTGGTCACCGACACGTAGCCCTTCCGGCTCCACATGTGGTTGTACGGCGTCTGGATCGCGTGGTTGTTGATCGCCTCGAACGTGAGCTTCTGCGTTCCGCGTGGCCGGAAGGCGAGCTTCATGTTCGTATTGATCTGGTTCGACTGGCGGTTCCCGAGCGTGATGAAGTCGAACACGGTCCGCGTCGAGCGCGTCATGCCCGCGTCGAGATACGTGTCGCTGAACACGCCTTCGTAGGTCAGGAAGTAGGTCAGGTTCTTGACCGGAGTCGGTCCGCCGAGCCCCACGGTGAAGCGGTCGTAGTTGTTGTAAGTCTTCGTGTTCTCACCGTAGCGATCGGTGTGCCACTGGACTTCGCCGCCGAACTTGTCGCCGCCCTCGCGGGTCGAGATGTTCACGATGCCGGAGAGCGCGTTTCCGTACTCCGCGTCGATGCCGCCGGTGAGCACGTCGGCGCCGGCGACCGAGAGGTTCGCGATCGAGGCCGCATTGCCGAACAGCGGATTCGAGACCTCGATGCCGTCGACCTGGTACTTGATCTCGCCGCTTCGTCCGCCGCGCACGTGGAGCTCGCCGCCGGTCGCGACGACGCCGGCCTTGAGGCCGACCGCTTCCTGCAGGTTCTCGACCGGCAGGTCGTTGAGCGCTTCGCCGGTGACCGTCTGCTTCGTGGTCGAGGACTTGGTGTCGATCAGTCGTTGCGCGGTGACGCGGACTTCCTCGATCTCCTTGACGACCTTCTGCTGGCTGCCCAGGTTGATCGACCCCACGTCGTTCGCACCGGCGTTGACCGTGATCGACTGTTGCCGCGCTTCGTAGCCGGGGAGCTGCACCCTGAGCTGGTGCGTTCCGACCGGCACGGCGGTGATCGTGAAGTTCCCCTGGTCGTCCGTCTGCGCGCCGCGGCGCGTCCCGAGGACGATGACGTTCGCGAAGCCGCCCGGCTCCTTGCCGACCATGACGCGACCCTTGACGACACCCGTCGCCTGGGCGGCGGCATCACCGGCGAATCCGACGGCTAGCAGTGATCCGAGAATGAGGAAGAAAGCGCTCACGCGCCTGACCTGGAACAGGCGTGACATAGTGCGGGCACCTCTCCGAGGGGTGGCGGATGTGCAAGCCCAAGGCTCGCCATGGGGGATGGCGGGACGACTATAAGAAAACCGTGACGAAAGCGTCAACCCATTATTCCTCTTGCTGTTGGACGCCCTGGCACACGCGGGAGCAGGCATTCGTTCGTCCGTCCTCGGGCCCCACCGGCGGGCCGTTCCGCGTCGCCGCCTCATAAAAGCGGCGGGACGCGCCGCCCCGCGACGCGTCCCGCAAGCACAGGTCAGGCGGGGGCCACGAGGCCTTCGCCCGGTCGGTGTGGAGAATGGCCGGTCGGGTATCTCCTGTCAACCCCGAAATTTGCGGAACTCCCTGCCAGCGCGGCTCTGCCGGGCCGGCGGCACCGCGGACCCCGGTGGCTTCAACCCGGAGCCGCACCCCGGGACGCTCTAGAAGCGCCAGCGCCCGTACGCCATGAAGCGGATCCCGGATCCTTCCTCTTCCGTCGGGTCGGGGAAGTTGGTCGAGCGCTGCGTGAACTCGAAACCGGCGTCGAGCGCGTAGCTCGAGGTCGGAGGCGCGTAGCCGGCGCCGAGCGTGAGCGCGTTCGCGACCAGCTCGTTGTTCGCCGTGTAGACGTCCTTGTCGTCCGAGCGATGCCAGCCGCCGACGCGCGCGGTCCACGTCGGATTCAAGAGGTACTCGACGCCCCCGCGGAGATCGGTGATGCGCTGGCGTGCGTGGATCGAGAGACCGTCGCGCGCGTTGTTGTAGCGATGCACTTCGGCGCCGGCCGACATGCGATCCGTGAAGCGATATCCGAGACCGACGCCTGCGTCCCAGTGCCGGAGCTCCTGGACCTCGGACGCGACCTTCTGGGGAAGTTCGAGCGTGTCGGCGGCGATCGCATCGATGAACGGATTGAAGTCGTTGGGAGCGGTCGTGGGCTCGACGTGATCGTGATCGTAGCGGACGTTGAAGTCCGCTCCGACGAGCAGGTTCTTCGCCGAGCCCCCGGGCGTGAGGTCGACGCGCGTGCGGAGATAGTCCAGCCGCTGGTCGTGGTCGAGACGGTTGCCGCGTCCCTGGAGCGGAATGCCGCCGGTTCCGCCCGACAGACTGAAGCGGTAGTCCTCCGTCGTGTGGAACATGAGACGCCCTACACTCAATCCCGCGCGCAGCCACGAGAGCGAGGCGGGTGCGGCGATCGCGGTCAGCGAGTACTCGGTGATCGGACGCTTCTCGTCGGTCTCGAAGACGCGTCGGGCCGTCTCGTTCTTCCCCTTCACGTGCTGGTCGACGTGGTCGTACTGGATCGCGATCTGTCCGAGGTTGGCCTGATCCCAGCCGAGGCCGAACCCGATCCCGAGGAGGTTCGTATCAAACTCGTTGCGATCGAAGAAATTTGGCTCGTCCACCACCTGGCCGTCGGTCAGCTCGACGTCGTCTCCGTCCACCGACATCGTGCGGAGCTCGCGGGTGAGACTCTCCTGCCCGAACAGGAACCGGGCTCCCCAGAGCGCGCGCCGTCCGAACGCGGTGCCGCCGACCGTGGGGACGGCGACCGGAAGGCCGATCGAAGCGTCCTCGTAGACTCCGGTCTGCGCCGGGACCGCGCTGTTGAACGTGAGGTAGCTCCCGTCGAGGCCGGCCGCGAACTTGCCGGGATTCCGTCCGACGGCGAGCAGTCCGGTATTGAGCGCGCCCTTCCGGTCGGTTTCGAACCGCGTCGAGGAGACCGTGTGATGGTCCTTCCGCGAGCGGCCGTCGAACCACACGTCGAGCGACGTCGAATCGCGATCGGAGAGAAGTCCCGTGGTCGCGACACCGAAGTCCCACAGGTTGATCTCGTTGTTCTCGTCCTGGAACGCAAGGCTCGTCCCGCCGAGCATCGCGAGCCGGAGCGACGGCTGGCGCGCGCGCACGTCGAAGCCCGCGCGGTCGAGCGCCGGCGCCAGAAACTGGGCGGCCGCAGGGCGCGCCGCGAAGCCGAGCGCGATTGCGGTCAAAACCAGGGCGGGCAGGCGGAAGACCATGGGGGAGTCGACTCGGCTCATCCAGGAACTCCTTGGGTTTCGGAGGAAAAAAAGAACGCGTCGCGCCGGGAACGCTCGCCCGGAGACGCCGCGGTCGGGGCGCGGGGCAACGCGCCGGGCGGCATCGTAGGACCGGGTCCCGAACCTGTCAAGCACGGCCGTGGACGGGCTCGGGGAACGGCCCGGCAGCCGACCCGCGGGCGCGCGAGATCGACGGACTCGAGGCCAGCCAGAACCGCCAGGGTTGCTCGACCGCGCGCCGGATCCCGACCCGTGTCCCGCTCCCGATCGGGCCATGCGGGCCCTCGCGCCGGACGATCACGAGTGGCGAGCGGGTGAGGTCGAGCCCGTCGTGCGCGCGCGTGAGGCCGAGCGCGCGCGTGACGCGTCCCGGCCCCGACGCGACGAGATGGAGCGGCAGGTCGGGCCGGCGCGCGCGCCAGCGCGCGAGCGAACGAACGGGCTCGATCGCCCGGACGAGCACCGCCCCGGCGCGCCCGGGCGCTTCGGTCACCACGTTCAGGCA
>JBOHUC010000097.1:0-25384 GCA_050733935.1 Candidatus Eiseniibacteriota bacterium
GACTTCGCCGCCGCGGCCGCGCGCGCGGTCTCGTGCGCCGGAGCCGCGGCCGGAATCGTGCGTCCCCCGAGCGCGACCAGGAGCTGGCGTGCGGTCGCTTCGGCCGTGAGCGCGCGCCGCGCGAGGGCCCGACCCTGGGTCGCCACGCGGCGACGGTGCGCCGGCTCGTCGCGCAGACGAAGCAGAGCGTCGGCGAGCGCGTCCGAATCTCCCGGCGGGACGAGCATCGCGTTCTCGTTTGCGATCAGGAGCTCGCGCGCGGCTTCCGTATCGCCCGTCACGACGCAACGGCCGGTCGCGAGTCCCTGGACGACCTTGTTCGGCAGCACGCGCTCCCCTTCCCCGTCCTTCTGGAAGACGCCGAGCACCACGTGCGCACGCCCCATCCGCCCGGGCAGCTCGTCGAGCGGCCGCCGTCCGACGAAACGCACGTTCGAAAGTCCGGCCTTCACGGCGCGCTCGCGAATCTCCCGGTACTGGATGCCGTCGCCGACGCATTCGATCTCGATGCCCCGTTCCCCGCGCGCGTGGAGACGCTCGGCCGCGCCCGCGATCACGTCGACGCCGTGGAGCGGCAGGAACCCGCCCGCGTAGAGAACGCGCAAGGGCGACGGTGCGGGCTCATCGTCCGGCACGTCGAAGAAATCGTCGGTCGCGCCGACGTGCACGATCGGAAACGGATCGCGGCCGACCCAGGCCGCGTAGCGTTGCGCGTGCGCTCTCGTGTCGGCGACCACGACCTTCGGCCAGCCGAACGCGACTTCGTCCCAGCGGCGGCACGCCCAGCCGTCGAGCGATCGCGTGCCGTAGAGGCCCCAGTCCGCGACCAGCGTGTCCGCGCGCGAGATCAGGGGATCGGCGGCCAAGAGTGCGCCGGCGCGCCTTGCGGCGAGCCACGCGGCGGGAATGTCCTTGTGGCAGAACTCGGCGACCAGGACGACGTCCGGAGCGGGATCGAGACGTCCCACCGCGACCAGGATGGCTCCGGAGCGCTCGAGGAAGCCAGCTCGCTGCGGGACGAACAGCGACTTTACTTCGACGCCGAGCCGGGTCAGGCCGCGGCGCAGGACCGCGTTCCTCGGGTACGCGGGGTCGTAGCCGCCGACGTAGGCCAGGATCATTTCAACCCGTCCTCCCGATCGAACACGGCGGGCCCGTGGCGCGAGGCGTCCCAGAGAATCGAGTACTTGAGGAACACCGAGACCGCGGAGAGGCCGCAAACGACGAGACCCCACGTGCCGTCCAGGAACCCGCCCTGGCCAAGATACATGCGCAGGAAGCGAAGCGGGGGACGAATGAGGAGGGCCAGAGGGCCCGCCCGCCGGCCGGCCGCATACGCTTTGCGCGCGTTCTCGCGCGCGTACGGAGTGAGCTTCTCCATGTACTCGCCGAAGCTCGCGTACGAGTCATGGAGGAGCTGACCCGAAAGCCGCTCGATCCTCGCGAGACCGGTCACCCGCTCGTGAATGCGCCCCTCCCAAAGGCCCCGATCGCGCCGGAAGAGACGCACGATCCGGTCGTTCGACCACCCGCTGTGGCGGATGCGATGACCGAGGAAGTGATTCACGCGCTCGATCTCGAAGCCGTCGGCTTCGGGCGATTCGGGAAGGGCCCGGATCGCGGCCGCGAGCGCGTCGTCCACGCGCTCGTCGGCATCGAGCCACAGGACCCACGGGTGTGTGAGCTGCGCGAGCGCCCAGTTCTTCTGCGACGAATAGTCGTCAAACGTCCGGACGAGCACGCGCGCCCCGGCTTCGGTGGCGAGCGCGCGCGTCCGGTCCGTGCTCTCGGAGTCGACGACCACGATCTCCTCCGCCCACCGGACCGACGCGAGGCACGCGGGAAGGTCCCGCTCCTCGTTCCGGGTCGGGATGAGAACCGAGATCGGCGGCCGGCTCACGCGCGGGCGCGCGCCCCGGGACGCACGCCGGCATGGCGCGCGAGCGCGGCTTCGGCCTCGTCGCGCGCCGCCCGGTCGGCGCTCCGGATCGCCTCGAGATCGGTGGCGGGCGCGACCGGCACCGCGTCGAGCACTCCCGCGAGGAGGCCGGGCACGTCGCCGAGCTTCACGCGCCGGTCGAGGAACGCGCCGACGGCGATCTCGTCCGCGGCGTTCAGGATCGCCGGCGCCGTGCCGCCTCGCCGTGCGGCTTCGCGCGCGAGATCGAAACACGGGAAACGTCCGGGCGAGAGCGGCTCGAAGTCGAGGCGGCCGGTGCGCCCGAGATCGAGCGCGGGCACGGGCGCGGGAAGCCGCGCGGGCCACGCGAGAGCGAGCTGGATCGGAAGCTTCATGTCGGGAACCGAAAGCTGCGCGATCGTCGAGTGGTCCACGAACGTGAGGAGCGCGTGGACGATCGCCTGCGGATGAACGACCACGTCGATCGCCGAGAGCGGCACGCCGAAGAGCCACCGCGCTTCGATCACCTCGAAGCCCTTGTTGAGGAGGAGTGCGGAGTCCACGGTGATGCGCTCCCCCATCTTCCAGACGGGGTGTGCGAGGACGTCTTCCGGCGTCGCGTCCTGCCAGTCCGCACGCGCCCGGAGCGGGCCGCCCGAGGCCGTGAGCGTGAGCTGCGCGAGGACGGCCCCCTGGGCGGCCCCGGCGAGACACTGAAAGAGTCCCGCGTGCTCGCTGTCGACCGGAAGGATCGGCGTTCCGGTGTCGCGCGCGCGCGCCGCAACGAGCTCGCCCGCGAGGACCATGCTCTCCTTGTTCGCGAGAGCGAGCGGATTCCCCGCTGCGATCGCTCCGAGCGTGGCGGGAAGTCCGGCCGCGCCCGCGACCGCCTGGAGCACGACGTCGTACGGTTGGGACGCGATCTCCTCGAGCCCCGCCTCCCCGACCGCGATGCGCTCGGGCGGGAGGTCCACCAGCGAGGCGAGCTCGCTCCGCGCGCGATCGTCGGCGACCACGACCGTGCGCGGCCGAAACTCCTCGATCTGTGCGGCGAACTCGCGCACGCGCCGCCCGGCCGCGAGAGCCGCGACCTCGAACTGATCGCGGTGCTGTCGCACGACGGCAAGTCCGCCGAGCCCCACCGTCCCGGTCGATCCCAGGATCGCGACACGGCGCGGCCACGGCCGTCCCGGCCACGCCAGCGCGCGGCCCGCCGGCGAATGCGGATCGATCGCGGTCGCGCTGTTCGGGTTGTTCGGGCTCATGTCACACCGTCCGGAAGACGATCATGCGCAGGTAATAATAGACGAGCGGACCGCTGAAATAGAGGCTGTCGAAGCGGTCGAGCACGCCGCCGTGTCCGGGAATGATCGCCGACGCGTCCTTGGCCCCGGACACGCGCTTCAGGAGCGACTCCGCGAGATCGCCGACCTGCGCGAACACGCCGACCCCGAGTCCAAGGGCCGTGGCATGGAACGGCGTGAGATACGGCGCGAACCAGACGCGCGCGATGTGCGCTCCTGCGAGCGCCGCCACGAGACCGCCGATCGAGCCTTCGACCGATTTCTTGGGACTCACGTCCGGCAGGAGGCGCCGCCTCCCGAGCCACAGTCCGAACGTGTACGCCGCCGTGTCGCACAGCCAGGTGAGCCAGAACGCGAGCAGCACGTACGACGCGCCCATCGCGTAATCCTGACCGAGCGTCCGTGGGAGCTCGCGCAGCAGGATGAGATGCACCGAGAGCCAGCCCACGTACAGGATGCCGAACAGCGTGATCGCCATGGGCTCGATCCCGCGCTCGCCGTCCTTCCTGAGGAGCTCGGTGCAGAAGATGATGAGGAGTCCGCCGGTAACGAGCAGGTTCGTCTGCGACGTCGTGCCGAAGTACGCGAGCGCGCACAGCACGATCGCCATCGTGGTCCCGAGGCGGCCGCTCGGCCGCAGGCCCCGGTCCATCATCATGCGGTAGAACTCGGTCGTGCCGAGGAACACCTGAAGCGTGACGAGGCCCGCGAACCACAGCCCGCCGCGGTACGCGGTGAACAGGAGAACGGGAATGAAGACGACCGCCGAGAGGATGCGGAGCGGAAGCTTGGGATCGGCCATGCCGCTCAGTCGATCCGTCCGAACCGGCGATCGCGTCCCTGGTAGTCGGCCACCGCCCGGTACAGGTTCTTGCGCCGGAAGTCGGGCCACAAAGCCTCGTCGAAGTAGAGCTCCGCGTATGCGAGCTGCCACAGGAGAAAGTTCGAAATCCGCATCTCGCCGCTCGTCCGGATCAGGAGATCGGGATCGGGCAGCCCCTTCGTGTACAAATGATCCTCGAACAGCTTCTCGGTCACCTTGATCGGCGCGACCGGACGGGAGGCGGCTTCGGCGACGAGCCGGCGCGCCGCCTCGAGGATCTCCGCACGCCCGCTGTAGCTGAGTGCCAGGACGAGCAGGAGCCCCGTGTTCTGTGCGAGCTTCGCGACCGACTGATCGACCACGTCCCGCACGTCGGGCGAGAGATCGCGCACGCGCCCGATCACCGAGAGGCGGACGTTCTGCGTCGCGAGCTCCTTCACTTCCTCGCGCAGCACGCGCTTCAAGAAGCTCATGAGCCCCTGCACCTCGGACTTCGGGCGATCCCAGTTCTCGGTCGAGAACGTGTAGAGCGTGAGCACCTCGACGCCGAGTGCCACCGCGCCGCGCACCGCCTCGCGCACGGACTCGCGGCCCGCGCGATGACCGAGCAATCGCGGCACGCCGCGGTTCTTCGCCCAGCGGCCGTTCCCGTCCATGATGATCGCGATGTGGCGCGGAATCGGGCCGCGCGCCTTCAGGGCCTCGGGAGTGATCGGGCGGGTGGTCATCGGGCGGCGCTGAAGGCGACGGGCGCCGGCAGCATCGGTGCTCTAGACCTCGAGGATCTCTGCGGTCTTCTTGTGGAGCATCTCGTCGATCGTACCGATGTAGCGGTCCGTGAGCTTCTGGATGTCCTGCTCGGCCCGCTTCTCGTCGTCCTCGGGGATGTCGTGATTCTTGAGCCGCTTCTTCAAGTCCTCGTTCGCCTCGCGCCGGAGCTGGCGGACGTGCACGCGCCCCTCCTCGGCGAGCTTTCCGACGAGCTTCACGAGATCCTTCCGGCGCTCCTCGGTGAGGGACGGAATCGGCACCCGGATGATGGCGCCGTCGTCGGTCGGATTGAGGCCGAGATCGGCCTTCTGGATCGCCTTCGAGATCTCGGAGACGAGGCTCTTGTCCCACGGCTGGACGATGAGGAGGCGTGGCTCGGGCGCGTTCACGGACGCGACCTGCGAGAGCGGCGTGGTGTTGCCGTAGTAGTTCACGTGGACCGTGTCGAGCAGTGCGGTCGTGGCCCGGCCGGTGCGAATCGAGGCGAGCTCCTTGCGCGTGTTCTCGAGCGTCTTCTTCATCCGCTCTTCGGTCTCCGCGAGCAGCTTCTCCCTAGGCATGTGCGGGTTCTCCCACGAGAGTGCCGACCGGCTCCCCGTCCACGACCTTCTTGAGGTTGCCGCGCTGCCCGATGTCGAACACCACGATCGGCAGCTTGTTGTCCATGCACAGGGAGACCGCGGTCGAGTCCATCACCTTGAGGCCCTGGTTGAGCACGTCGAGATACGTGATCGCCTGGTAGCGGCTCGCGTTCTCGTGACGCTCAGGGTCCTTGTCGTAGACCCCGTCCACGCGCGTGCCCTTGAGGATGACGTCCGCCCCGACCTCGATCGCGCGCAGGGCGGCGGCCGTGTCGGTCGTGAAATACGGGTTGCCGGTGCCCGCGCCGAAGATCACCACACGTCCCTTCTCGAGGTGCCGCATGGCCCGCCGCCGGATGAACGGCTCGGCGACCTTCTGCATGTCGATCGCGGAGAGCACGCGGGTGTAGAGCCCCTGCTTCTCGAGCGCGTGCTGGAGCGCGAGCGAGTTGATCACGGTCGCGAGCATGCCCATGTAGTCGGCGGCCACGCGGTCCATCCCGCGCGACGCGGCCGCGAGCCCGCGAAAAATATTGCCGCCGCCCAGCACGACTCCGATCTCGACTCCGGAGCGGTGGACGGCGGCGATCTCCTCGGACAGCCCCTGCATCACGGCCTCGTCGATGCCGTAGCCCTTCGGGCCGGCGAGTATCTCGCCCGAGAGCTTGAGCAGGATGCGCTTGTATCGGGGCACGGCGGCCTCCGGTTTGGGCTCTGTCTAGGCTCTGTGTGCGCCTAATCCTGACCGAGACGGAACTTCGAGAAGCGCCGGATCTGGATGTTCTCACCCATCTTCGCGACCGCTTCCTGGAGCAGATCTCCCACCGTCTTCTTGTCGTCGCGCACGTACGGCTGGTCGAGCAGCGCGACCTCGGAGAACCACTTCTTGAGCTTGCCGTCCACGATCTTCTCGACGATCGCCTCGGGCTTGCCCTCGGCCCGCACCTGATCGGCGTAGATCGCGCGCTCGCTCGCGACCAGCGTCTCGGGCAGCTCCTCGCGTCGGACGGCGATCGGCCCCATGGCCGCGATGTGCATCGCGATGTTCTTCGCGAGCTGCTGGAAGTCCTCCGTGCGCGCGACGAAGTCGGTCTCGCAGTTGACCTCGACGAGCACGCCGACGCGGCCGCCCGGGTGGATGTACGACTCGACGACGCCCTCGCTCGCGACGCGGTCGGCCTTCGAGGCCGCCTTGGCTGCCCCGCGCTTGCGGAGAGATTCGATTGCGAGATCGATATCGCCGTTCGCCTCGGCCAGCGCCTTCTTGCACTCCATCATTCCAACGCCGGTGCGCTGGCGCAGCTCCATGACCATCTTGGGAGAGATCTCAGCCAACATACGCTCCTTGCCTGACTCCCGGCAGCCCTGTGGCCGCCGGTGTTCGTGGTGGGAATCGAAAGGTGTCTACGCGGTGCGGGCCGTTGCTTCGCCCATCGCATCGCCGCCGTAGGAGACGGTCTCGGTCGAGGTCTCGACCGCTTCGCCTTCGGGCGGAGCCTCGGCGCAGGCGGCGGCCAGACGCTGGCCCTCGAGGACCGCGTCGGAAACCATGCGCGAGAAGAGCCGGATCGCGCGGATCGCATCGTCGTTGCCCGGGATCGGATACTGGATCACGTCGGGATCGCAGTTCGTGTCCACGATGCCGACGATCGGGAGCCCGAGACGGTTCGCCTCGGCGACGGCGATCTTCTCCTTCTTCGTGTCGATGATGAACAGCAGGCGGGGCAGCGCGTTCATCTCCTTGATTCCGGAGAGCGCGTGCTCGAGCTTGGCGCGCTCGCGCGACAGGCGCGACACTTCGCGCTTCGAGAGACGGTCGAACGTTCCGTCGTCGGCCATGCGATCGAGCTCCTTCAAGCGCTTCAGGCTCATCTTCACGGTCTTGAAGTTCGTGAGCATTCCGCCGAGCCAGCGCTCGACGACGTAGAACTGCCCGCCGCGCGCGGCTTCCTCGGTGATCACGGTCTTCGCCTGGCGCTTCGTCCCCACGAACAGGATGTGGCCGCCCTGTTGGACGGTCCGGACGATCGCGTCGCGAGCCTCGTTCAGGCACTTGAGCGTCTTCTGGAGGTCGATGATGTAGATGCCGTTGCGCTCGATGAAGATGAACTTCTTCATCTTCGGATTCCAACGGCGTGTCTGGTGGCCGAAGTGAACGCCGGCCTCCAGAAGGTCCTTCATGGTGATTTCGTTCATGTCCTCTCCTTCGGTTCTTCCTCCGCCCGGCCGGACCGCATGTGCGGACCGAAGGTGTGCGGGCGTGCGAGATGGGGCCGTGTCGCTCGGGAAACCGCGCGCGGCCCGGTGTGCTTCGGTGCTACCGCTTCGAGAACTGGAAGCGCTTGCGGGCGCCTGCCTGTCCGTACTTCTTCCGCTCCTTCATGCGCGCGTCGCGCGTCAGGAGCCCTTCCTTGCCGAGCGGTCCGCGCAGCGTGTCGTCGATGCGGACGAGCGCGCGCGCGATGCCGAGTCGGACCGCGCCCGCCTGGCCGGCGAGACCGCCGCCGTGGGTGGACGCGTAGATGTCGTAGCGCCCGATCGTGTGCGTGAGCGCGAGCGGGGCTTCGGCGTGCTTCACGAGCGCCGGGCGCATGAAGTACTGCGCGATCGGACGCCCGTTTACGAACGCCTGCCCGGATCCGGGCACGAGGCGCACGCGGGCGGTGGCCTCCTTGCGACGTCCCGTGGACGTCGGCGCGGCAGTGGAACCCTTCGTCAAAACAGAACCCTCCGGTCTGCGGACCGGATTCCCGTGCGGGAACCCCGCCCGTTCGTCGTGAAGCGTGCGCCCCCTGTCAGTACGGTCAGTACGTGAGCGTGAGGGACTTCGGGGACTGCGCGGCGTGCGGATGCTCCGGACCGGCGTAGATCTTGAGCTTCTTGATCATCGCGCGACCGAGGCTGTTCTTCGGCAGCATGCCCCGCACGGCCAGGTAGAGCACGCGGTCCGGCTTCTTGTCCTGCATCTCGCGGAACGATGTCCAGGCGAGGCCGCCCGGATACATCGAGTGCGAGAAATACTGCTTCTTCTCCGTCTTCCTGCCGGTGAGGCGGATCTTCTCGACATTGACCACGACCACGTGATCGCCCGTGTCGAGATGCGGCGAGTAGATCGGCTTGTGCTTGCCCTTGAGCACCTGGGCAACCTGACTGGCAACCCGTCCCAGGACCTTGTCCTGGACATCGAGCACGAACCAGTCACGGCGGATCTCCCCCGCCTTGACCGAATGCGTCTTCATCGAGCCTCCGAGGAGCAAAACCGCTTGCGGGAACGACTTGCAAACTCTGGAAGGTAGCACGGTCGGGGCCTGGGCGTCAACTCTCCGGACGGTACCGGCTTTTCCAAAGATGATGCTCTAATGAATGCATTAACAGCGGCTTACACGATCCGGAAATTGCGCTGTTTGAGCCTGAGACCCCGTCCCGCCCGAACCACATGCCCCGGGCATGTTGCGACGGCACTGCATCACCCATCGAGTTGCCGCACGGCAACCGCATGGGCCCGACGCTTCGGTCGGGGGATTGAGTAGAATCCCCGTCCCCCCGCGGAGGGATGTGCATGGTCGGATCGAAGCTGGGGCCGTACCACGTCGTCGAACGAATCGGCACCGGCGGAATGGGTGAAGTCTACCGTGCACACGACGAGCGACTGCGGCGCGACGTTGCCCTCAAACTCCTCCCGGCGGGCAGCTTCCAGGACACGGCCGGCTCGGCTCGTCTCCGCCGAGAAGCCCGTACGCTTTCGCAGCTCAACCATCCTCACATCGCGGCGATCTACGACGTCGGCTCGGAAGTCGGGCACGACTATCTCGTGCTCGAGCTCGTGCTCGGCGGCACCCTGGCCGATCGGATTCGCAAAGGACCGATCGAGGTCCCGGAGGTGCTGCGTCTTGGCATCGAAGTCGCAGAAGGGCTCGGAGCGGCGCACGACCGGGACATCATCCACCGCGACCTGAAGCCCGGGAACATTGCGCTCGATCCAAAGGATCGTGTGAAACTGCTCGACTTCGGGCTCGCACAGTACGTCCCGGTACAGACACGCCCGGATGCGGTTTCCACCATGACGACCGGGCTCCGGTTCGCGGGAACACTTCCGTACATGGCACCCGAACAGTTGCGCGGTGCGAACGCCGACGTGAGGACGGATCTCTATGCTCTCGGAGTCGTGCTGTTCGAGAGTGCGACCGGCCGTCGTCCCTTCGATGGGCCGGTGGAAACCGCGGTCGTGGACGCGATCCTCCATCAGCCCGCACCGCATGCCCGTGCCTTGAACCCGGCAATCCCCGAGAGTCTCGACGCCCTCATTGATCGACTGATGAGCAAACGGCCGCAGGACCGCTACGCGAGCGCCCTCGACGTCGTCTCGGATCTGCGTCGGATCCTCGAAGACCCGAAGCGCGCCCGCGTGAACGCAGGCCGATCCCGAAGGCGTCTCACGCTGATCGTCGCAGGTGCCACGCTGCTCACTGTGATTGCGGGATTCCTGCTCGCTCGACCGATCCTGCATGCGATCCGACCGCCGTCAGGTGTCGTGACCGTCGTCGTGTTTCCGCTCGAAGTGCTCGGACAGGCGGAGGGCGCGGAATACGCGGGGCGCGCGTTCGCGGAGGCCGTCTCCGTGCACCTCGCACAAGCGACCGGGGTCGAGGTCCTCCCCGTGCCTGTTCTGAAACCCGGGTCTCCGAGCGGCGGAGTCGAGCTGGGCCGCATCGCCTCGAAACTCGGGGCCACGAGGGCCGTCACCGGGACCGTCGTGCGTTCAGGCGATTCTCTGCAGGCCACGGTGAGCGTCGTGGACCCCCGGCGCAGTCGTATCCTCTGGGGCCGACACTATGCGATGGAGCCATCCAACGTCGGGAATTCCGCGACCGAGCTCGCGCGCGAGCTGGTTGCGACGCTGGGGCTTCGCACGCCGCGGCTCTACGAGTACTTCCGCTACGAAAGCGGAACGCCGGAGATGGCGGAGTGGCGCGGCCTGCCGGCGCTGCTCTCCGCTCTCCGAGGACACCGCGTGCAGGAAGGCCTGCGGCTGTCCGACAGTCTCGTGGCCCGCTTTCCGCTCGTTCCCGAGGCACACGTCATGCGGCTCGTCGCGCTCGTGGATCACGGCAATGAAGGGCTCCCGGGTGCGCGGGACCGGCTGCGGATGGGAATCGATGCGCTCGAGAGAGCCGAGCCCGACAATCCGAACGTTGTGGTTCAGCGGTCCTCCTTCTGGACCTATGTGGATCGCAATCCCCGCCGATCGATCGACGAGCTGACCCGGGTTCTGAGGCGGCAGGACCTTCGCCCAGGGCTACGAAGCCACGCCCTGCGCTTCCGCGCGAACGCCGAGTGGATGCTGGACGACCGGAACCGCGCCATGGAGGACATGGAGCGGGCCATCGAGTTCGACCCTGGGAATGCGTACAACTACACCTTCCTCGCCGGATTCCTCGCACAGTCCGGTCGACTCGACGAGGCCCTTCGGCGGAGACGACAGGCTGCCGCCATCGACCCGAGCATGGCCGCCCTGCCACTTGCGGACCTTCTGTTCCGCATGGGCCACAGGGAGGAAGCCCTCGCCGTCATGCACGAGGACCTTTTGACCGACCCGGACGCGACCGACTGGGCCTTCTATGCGGTCTTGCTGGCGCGCGCGGGAAAGAGGTCGGACGTCCACGCCGCCGCGCGCGAAGCGGAGCGATACCCGATGGGGCCGGAGCAGCACTACCTCATTGCGAGCGCATGGGCCTACGCTCACGATCGGGATCGTGCGATCACGCAGATCGAACGGGCCGTCGAGCTCGGATTCGACGCCGGCTCACTCGCGGAGGACAGCGCGTTCGTGGCGTTTCGCGACGATCCGCGCTTCCTCCGCATGATCCGGCAGAAGTCCCCGCCGGCCCGACAGCCTCGCTAGGCGTCTCAGTTGCTGCTGCCGTGCGGGGTCTCCATCTTCCGCTGCGCCTCATCGAGCGCCTTCTTCAGGCTCAGCGTGTCGGCGCCCTGTCGTGGCGGATACTTCTGGAGCGACGCCATGTGGGCCGCGATGAACGGGCCCGCCGCGGTCGGCGCCCAGAGCTTCGAGGCGAAGAACTTCCGCCCGATGTATCCCCACTCGTGCGACTCGGGATCCATCTTCTCCATCGGATCCATGAGCAGGTTGAAGATGTAGGGCACGCTCGGATAGTACTTCTCGTTCCACCACAGACCTTCCGGCTTCACGCCGATGTGCATCTTCCAGCCTTCGACCCGGATCGCCATGAGATCCGTCTCGTCGTAGTAGAAGAGCTCGCGCCGGGCCGACTTCCCCTTGCCCGCCCAGTGGGCCAGGTTGTCGTAGCCGTCGAGATGGACCTTGTACGTGCGTCCGCCCATCCGGTGTCCCTTGAGCAGATCGGCCTTGAGCTTCGGGAGCCCGGCCGCGGACGCGAGCGTCACGAATAGATCCTCGTGGCTCTGAATGCCGTTCGAGACGCTTCCCGGCTTGATCATGCCCGGCCAGCGGATGAGGCAGGGCACGCGCACGCCGCCCTCCCAGGTCGTGCCCTTCTCGCCGCGGAACGGCGCGTAGCCGCCGTCCGGCCACAGCATGCCTTCGAAGCCGTTGTCCGTGCTGTAGACGACGATCGTGTCGTCCGCGACGCCCATCTTGTCGAGCTTGTTGAGGATCGCGCCGACGTGCTCGTCGTGCTCGATCATCTTCGCGCGCACGACGTCCTGCTCGGCACGGCCCTCGTCGACGGCTTTCTGCACGTACTTTTTCTGCGGGTGCGACCAGATGTGGATCGCGGTCGAGTTGAACCAGAGGAAGAACGGCTTGCCGGACTTCTTCGCCCGGTCCATCCAGTCGAGTGTCTCGTCGAGCACTTCGCTGTCGAACGTCTCCATGCGCTTGCGGGTGAGCGACCCCGTGTCCTTGATCTTCTGCTTGCCGACCCGTCCGAACTTCGGATCGACCTTCGGATCGTCCTTGTCGGTCGCCCACGCGTGCAGCACGCCGCGCGGCCCGTACTTCTTCTTGTACTCGGGATTCTTCTGGCCGGGATAGTCGAGCTCTTCCGGCTCCTCTTCGGCGTTCAGGTGATACAGGTTGCCGAACCACTCGTCGAATCCATGCATCGTCGGCAGGAACTCGTTGCGATCGCCCAGGTGGTTCTTCCCGAACTGGGCTGTCGCGTAGCCCTGCGTCTTGAGCACTTCGGCGAGCGTGGGATCCTCCTTCTGGATGCCGCGCGTCGAGCCGGGGATTCCGATCGTCGTCATGCCGGTCCGGATCGGGAGCTGGCCCATGATGAACGCAGCACGTCCCGCCGTGCAGCTCGGCTGGCCGTAGTGATCGGTGAAAACCATTCCCTCCCGACCGATCCGATCGATGTTCGGCGTGTGGCCCATCATGCCGTGCGTGTACGCGCCGATGTTCCAGTAGCCGATGTCGTCCCCCCAGATCACGACGATGTTCGGCTTGTTGCTCGACTTCTTGCTGCGTGATGCGGGACGACGTGCCATCGCGGACCCTCCTCGGAATTGGAAATCGGTGGGAGGACTGCAGAGGACTGCAGGGGTGAGAATCGGCGGTAGAGTATGCGAGCCGCGTCAGCCCCGCCAGCGCTGAAGTGCAAGGATTGAGCTTTGGCGAAAACGCCGACTCCTGCTCACCTGTTCAGCAACTGGCGTACCACGTTGACGGGCAGACCGATGACGTTGGCCGGGTCGCCCTCGATTCGCGACACGAACCGGCCCGCAAATCCCTGCAGCCCATAAGCTCCCGCTTTGTCGAGCGGGTCCGACGAGCGCGCGTAACCGATCATCGCGGAAGCCGGCCAGCGTACGAAGTACACGGCTGTGGCTTCGAACGCGGTCCGGACAGGGGATTCAGGTTCGATCAGGGCCACACCGGTGATCACCTCGTGCGCGCGCCCCGAGAGCCGCGACAGCATCCACAGCGCGTGTTCGGCGTCTTTGGGCTTCCCGAGGATTTCCTGATCGAGAACGACGACCGTGTCCGCTCCGAGCACGCGCGTGTCCGTGCGGAGCGCAGCGACCGTCCGCGCTTTCGCAAGGGCCAGGGCGACGGCACGCGCCGAAGGAGAGACGAGATCCGTGTGGAGGGCGTCTTCATCGAGACCGGCCGGATGGATCTCGCACTCGATGCCGGCCTCGCGCAGGAGCGCGAAGCGCCGCGGCGAGGCGGACGCGAGCACGAGCGAGGCGCTCATGCCGGCGCGTCGGACGCCGCGCCCGGGCCGGACACCGACGGCGTCCCGGACGGACCCACCTCGAGCGTGAGCGTCACCGGCCCGTCGTTCACGAGCGAGACGAGCATGTGCGCGCGGAACACACCCTCTTCGCAGCGTACGCCGAGCGCGCGCACGGCCTCGCAGAAGCTCCGGTAGAGCGCCTCGGCCGCCTCCGGACGCGCTGCCGCGACGAACGACGGCCGGTTCCCCTTCCGCGTGTCCCCGTAGAGCGTGAACTGGCTCACCGCGAGCACCGATCCACCGACTTCGCCGAGCGCCAGGTTCATCGCGCCCGCGTCGTCATTGAAGCAGCGGAGCTGCACGCAGCGCTCGGCGAGCCGGCGCGCGTCGGCCTCCGTGTCCCCGTGCGTCACTCCCACGAGCACGACGAGGCCGGGTCCGATCTCTCCCGTGACCCGGCCGTCCACCTCGACGGAAGCGCGCGCGACGCGCTGCACGACCGCCCTCAAGCACCGTCCCCCGCCGCTCCCGCGGCGCCGCCGTCACCCGATCCATCGCCGTGGCCGCCCGAGCTCCGGCGTCCGTCCCGCGCCGCACGCCCGCCGCCCCCGTGTCCGTCGCCGCGTCCGCCGTCGCCGCGCATCTCGCGTTCGTCGCGCTCCGCACCTTCCCGCGTCGCGCGTCGTCCGGTCATCTGCTGCTGGCGCTCGACGCGCGAGACGCCCTTCACGCGTTGCACGGCCTGCACGGTTTCGTGAAGCTTCCTCAGATTCGGCACCTCGACCAGGAACACTCCGCGCGCGGTCTTGTCCTCGCTCGCCATCCCGGCGCTGCGGATGTTGACCTTGAGGGCCGCGATCGTCTTCGTGATGTCGGCGAGCATGCCCTGGCGGTCCGATCCGTAAATGATGAGCCGCACGGGGAACACTTCGTCCGGGCGCGTGTCCCACTCGACCTCGACGCGACGCTCGGGCGGAATGCGATCCGGGAACGTGTTCGGACAGTCGGCCTGGTGCACGGACACACCCCGTCCCTGCGTGATCACGCCGACCACGCGGTCCCCGGGAACGGGCTGGCAGCAGCGCGCGAAGTGCAGGAGCACGTTGTCGAGCCCGTGAATCCGGACCCCGTGGCCCTTCTGGCGCGTGATGTTCCGGAGCACTTCGGCCGAGGTCTTCCGGAAGCGCTCGAGCGGGCCCTCCTTCTCGGGCTCGGGCACGAGGCGCCGCATGATCGAGGTGAAGGAGAGCGTTCCTTCGCCGAGCTTCGCGTACAGCGACTCCACGTCGGTCACGCCTGCGCCCTGCGCCGCATCGAGCAGCTCGGCCTCCCCGATGCGGTCGGTGAGCCGCTGCCGCTTGAGCTCGCGCTCGATCATCTCGCGCCCGAGCGCGATCGAGTCCTCGCGGAACTGCAGTCTCAGCCAGTGGCGGATCTTCGAGCGCGCCGACGGCATCCGGACGATCTTGAGCCAGTCCGTGTGGGGTCGGGCCGACGGCGAGGTGATGACCTCGACCGTGTCGCCGTTCGCGAGCGTGTGGCGGAGCGGCACGAGGGCCCCGTTCACGCGTGCGCCCACGCAGTGGAACCCGATCTCCGAGTGGATGTGGAACGCGAAGTCGAGCGGCGTCGAGCCCTTCGGCAGCCGCTTGAGCTCGCGCCGCGGCGTGTACACGAACACCTCGTCCTGGTAGAGCGCGGTCTGGAGGAACTCCATGTACTCCTCGTCGCTCGCCCCCACCTGCCAGTCCGCGGTCTGCCCGACGAAGCCGCCGAGGCGCGCGTCGAGCTCGGGATCCATCGGCCCGCCCTTGTAGACGTAGTGCGCGGCCACGCCGCTCTCGGCCGTCCGGTGCATGTCCCGCGTGCGGATCTGGATCTCCACCATGTCGCCGCCCGGCACGATCACGGTCGTGTGGAGCGACTGGTACATGTTGCTCTTTGGAGTCGCGATGTAGTCCTTGAACCGGTCCTGCACGGGAATCCACAGGTCGTGCACCAGTCCGAGCGCGCGATAGCAGTCGCCCTTGTCGAGCGTCACGATGCGAAGACCCATGAGATCGAAGATCTGGTCGAACGATCGGTTCGAGGACTTCATCTTCAGATAGATGGAGTAGAAGTGCTTGGGCCGGCTCGAAAGGTCCGCCTTGATGCCGGTGCCGGCGAGCCGCTCGAGGAGCGGCTCCTCGAGACGCTTGAGGATCGCCTCGCGGTGCTCGCGCCGCTGCGAGACCTTCTCCGCGAGCTCGCGGTACGCCGACGGATCGAGGACCTTGAGCGACAGGTCCTCGAGCTCGCGCTTGATGCGCGCGATGCCGAGCCGGTGCGCGAGCGGGGCGTAGATGTCACGGGTCTCGCGCGCGATCCGTTGCGCCTTCTCCGGCGGCAGGAACTCGATCGTGCGCATGTTGTGGAGGCGGTCGGCGAGCTTGATGAAAATGACGCGCAGATCGCGCGCCATCGAGAGCAGCATCTTCCGGAAGTTTTCGGCCTGCTCGCTCTTCGACGAGTCGAACGACAGGCCCGAGATCTTGGTCACGCCGTCGACCAGGTACGCGACCTCATCGCCGTAGCGCTCCGAGATCGCCGCGAGCGTCACCTCCGTGTCCTCGACCGTGTCGTGGAGGAGGGCCGCGCACGTGACCGGAGTGTCGAGATGGCTTTCGAGGAGATCAACGAGAATGTGGACGATCGCGACCGGATGGGACACGTACGGCACGCCCGACTTCCGGACCTGTGTTCCATGCGCGTGGTGCGAGAAGTCGAACGCGTCGGCGACGCGATCGAGCTCGACCTTCGGCGAGTGCGCGCGCAGGTCGTCGAGGAGCCCGCCCTTGAGGGCCCCGATGTCGCCGGCCTTCGGGTGGCTCACACGAACCTCCAGACGGGGTGACCCGCGCGGCGGAAAAGGACGAAAGGAGACGGGGCGAAGTCGGCCGTAAGCCGAATTCTGTCGGTTTTCACCGTGGCGACCATTTCTCTCGGGGACGCGTTGCCACGTCCCTCGTGCGACCGTACCCGGGAGTCGAGCGCGGCGGGCCACCGCATCCTCCCCTATTCGGTCTTGCTCCGGGTGGGGTTTGCCGTGCCCCCTCCGTCACCGGAGGGGCGGTGCGCTCTTACCGCACCGTTTCACCCTTGCCTCGGGACGCAAGCGCCCCGGTCGGCGGTCTGTTCTCTGTGGCACTTTCCGTGGGATTGCTCCCCCTGGCCGTTAGCCAGCACCCTGCCCTGTGGAGTTCGGACTTTCCTCGGAGAGCAGAGCCCCCCGCGGTCGCCTGTCCGACTCCGCCACCGTTTCCCTTCCTCCTTTCACTCGATCGCGTCGTCGAGCGCCCGGTTCGCCTCGCGATCGGCACGCTCGTTGAGCTCGCGGCGCACGTGGGCGATCGAGAATTTCCGGAAGCGCCGCGCGAGCGATTGCGCTTCCGCGTAGAGCGGTTTGAGACCCTCGTTCTTCACGCGGTACACGCCGAGCATCTGACGCACGACGAGCTCCGAGTCCATGCGCACGTCGATCGTCTCGGCCCCGAGCTCGAGCGCGCGCGCAAGGCCGACGATGAGGGCCCGGTACTCGGCGACGTTGTTGGTCGCGACTCCGAGCACGATGCCGTGGGCTTCCCGGGGGCGGCCCTCGGGGTCGTCGAGCACGTAGCCGGCCGCCGCGGGCCCGGGGTTCCCCCGCGCGGCTCCGTCCGCATGCAGTTGCCAGGCCGTGCGATCGTCCGTCGCGTGGGGCTTCACGTTCGGAGAATACCGGCGGCCCGCCCCGCCGTGCAAGTTGCGCGGCCGGAATCCGCCCGTTGGCGTCGCGTGCGCGGCCGGAAGCTGATCGCCCGCGCGCGCTTCGGAGGAGGCGCGATCGCGTGCGGACAGGGCATTCTGCAATTCGGTCCCAGGCGCGACGGAGCCTCGCGATCATGAGATGCACGCCATTCGCGTTCGATTCGAAGCGCGCGCCGCGCACAGGGACCGGTTCCGACCGGTGGCATGCTCGTTGCTCGATTTCCGGACGTTCCGGGCATTCGATCCCCGCAGCGAGCCGCCATGGACGGCGGCGGCCCGGCGGCCCAGGGAGGGATTTCCACCAGGACGGCAGGAGATCGTCCCATGCGCATCAAGACTCGGTCCCTCGGCGAAGTCGAGGCGACCCCCGAATCGTTCATCACTCTCCCGGAAGGCCTGCTCGGTTACGAGGAGCAGCGCGAGTTCGTGCTCGTGAGCCCGACGGAGTTCGCCCCGTTCCGCTGGCTCCTCTCGTTCTCCGATCCCGAGCTTGCGTTCCCGGTCCTCGATGCGCATCTCGTGAGCGCCGAATACAAGCCGCAGATTCCGACCTCGGATCGCCGCGCGCTCGGAGCGGCGGAGAGCGATCTCATCGATCTCCTCGTGCTCGCGAGCGTCGATCCTTCGACCGGGAAGCTCACGGTCAATCTGCGGGCGCCCATCGCACTCTCGGCGGAACGACGGATCGCCCGGCAGGTCGTGCTCTCGGACGGGCGCTGGACGGTCGATCACCCGGTTTCAGGAAGCGGTCACGGGCAGGACGCGAGGAAGGATCGGGCCACGCAGAAGGCGGCCTGATCGCCTCGTCGCGGTTTCGAAGGATTCCATCGACGGCACCACGCGCTGTGCGCGCGGGAGGGAACCATGCTGGTGCTGGGACGTCGCCCCGGCGAGAACATTCGCATTGGCGACGACATCAAAGTGATCGTGCTCGAAGTCCGCGGCGGACAGATCAAGCTGGGCATCGAAGCCCCGCTCCACATCCAGGTCCACCGCGAGGAGATCTACGAGCGCATTCAGCGGCAGAACCGGAGAGCGGCGGGGATGTCGCCCGACGACCTCCGGGATCACGCGCACTTCCTGCGGCAGAACGGAAGGTCGTAGCGTCGGGCGCAGCACGGTCCCGGACAGGACCGCAAGCGAAGCGGATCGGAACCCCCGGGTGTCCCCCGGGGGTTTTGCTTTGCACGCAGCGGGAGTAGAGTGCTGCGCATGTTCCCGGGGAGACTTCTCACCGCGCTGTGCGGCATGCTGCTCGCGCTCGTCTGCCTGGCCGCCTGCGCCACGACGTCCCCCGCGCCGACCGCGGCGCGTCCGTTCGCACGCGTCGACTCGATCCTGGCCGCGTCTCCGCTGACGCCCGCCGAAACGCTGCGGGTCACTCCGCTCGGAAACGGCCGTCACGCGAGCGCGGTTCTCATCCAGCTCGGCCCGGTCGCGCGCGTCCCGGGCCACGTCCATCGCGATCATGACGAGGTCGCGCACGTCGTGCGCGGCAGCGCGCGCGTGCGCGTCGGTCAGGAGGTGCGACTGGTCGAAGCAGGAGCCGTCGTGATCATTCCGGTCGGCACGCCGCACGGGGCGGTCGCGGGCCTGTCGGGATGTGCCGTCGTGTCCACGTATGCGCCTCTCTGGGATCCGGCGGACCGGCATCGCGATCCGCGCGGCGACCCGTAGGCGACCCGTAGGCAACCGTAGCGCCGACCCGAAACGGAGGGCCCGATCCGCCATGTTCCGCACGCTTCGAGCCGTGCTCGCCGGACTGTCCGCGGTGGCGACGTTCTACTTCGTCTTCTGGATGCCGTTCTCGTTCCTGGCCAAGAACGAAAGCCTCGCGTGGCTTCCGTACGTCGTGTCCGCGCTGTGCGGGATCCTGGTCGGCGTGTTCGTGTGGAAGCAGCTCGCCACGCTCATCATCGGCTTCTTGAAGAGCGTGCTCGTGGGCGCGGTCGTCACCGGGGCGATCGGATTCCTGCTCGGCTTCTTCGGGCCGATGATCTGGGCTCCCGATGCGAACCAGGGGCCGCTGCTCGGACTCTTCATCACGGGCCCGATGGGCTTCCTCCTGGGTGCGGTCGGCGGCGCGATCTACTGGTTCAAGCGCGGGCGGAAGCGCGCGGCGAAGCCGGAGAGTGCCGCGGCCGCTGTGCCCTCGGCCTCGGCTTCGACTCCGCCCTCCCCATCACCCCGCACACCGGAACCGTCGTGACCGCAAGTCAGTTCCGCCGGCTCGCGCTCGAGCTCCCCGGGGCCGTGGAATCGTCGCACATGGATCATCCGGACTTTCGTGTGGGCGGGAAGATCTTCGCAACGCTCGGACCGAAGGAAGCCTGGGGCATGGTCAAGCTCACGCCCGACCAGCAGGAGGCGTTCCTGACCGCGGGTCCGAACGTGTTCTCACCGGCGAGCGGCGCGTGGGGCCGGGGCGGTGCGACGATCGTCAAGCTCGAGTCCGCGCGCACGCCGATCGTGCGCCATGCCCTCACGGCCGCATGGCGGAACCTCGCGCCGAAGCGGCTCCAGGACGGGCTCGACGCGAGCTGACGTCGCACGGAGGGCCTCACTGCCAGCGCAGCGTCACGCCCCCCGTCAGGTTGAACGGCAGGCCCGGCTCGTAGTACTGGCCGTTCACTCCGTTGATGAACACGGAGGCGACGTAGCTCCGATCCGTCAGATTGCGCGCGGACACGAACGCATCGAGCGACGCCCGCCCGCTCAGCGCGCGACGGTAGCTCGCGCCCGCGTTGAGCAGCACGTACGACGGCACCTCGGCCGTGTTCCGGTCGTCCGCAAAATACGAGCCGACGAGCTCCGCGCCCGCATCGACCGTGAGTCCCCCCCTGAGCGCATGGCTCGCGCGCAGCGTCGCGAGAATCTCGGGAAGTCCCGGCAGCCGGTTCCCGGCGAGCTGCTCGGTTCCGTCCGGGCTGTAGTCGCGGAAGCGGTTCCTCGAGAGGGCGAGGCTGCCACGGAGGCGCCCCGCCTTCCACGGTGAGGAGTCGAGCCACAGCTCGAGGCCCTGCCGGCGCGCTTTTCCGGCCGAGAAGTAATACGCACCCCCGTCGTAGGGCACGATCTCGTCGCGCGTCTCGATCCAGTAGAGCGCGACGTCGTACGCGGAGCGCTTCTCGCCGCCGCGGCCCAGCTCGCCCTTCATCCCGAGCTCGTAGCTCTGCGATCGCATCGGATCGAGGAACGGATTGAGCGAAGTGAGCGTGTCGTACGGCGGAGGCGGGTCGATCTCGTTGAACGCCGGCGCTTCGATGCCGCCGCCGAGCGACGCGTACAGCGTGTGGGCGCCGAGGAACCGCGCGACCGAAGCCTTGGGCGTCCAGGCCGTGAAGTGCTTGGTCGCTTCGAGCGTCGGATTCTGGTGGTCCTCCGACACGTAGCGCACGTCGTCGTAGCGGATCGCAAGCCGCACGTCCCACGCGGTGCCGACGCGCGCGCCGCCCTGCAGAAAGACTCCCGCGGTCGTCGCCGCCTCGCGCTGGTCCGCGACCCGCGTCGTCCCGCGCGAGCCGTCGGGCGCGAGATCGTAGAAGAGGATCGAGCCGTCCTGGTTTGCGACGTCTCCTCCGACGAGCAACGTCCCGTCGATCGAGCTCGAGAGGGAGCGCGATCCGTCGTAGACCGCGTGTCCTCCCACGTGCGTTCGATGGAAGTCGCGAAAGCGGTTCCGCTCGGAGCGCTGGAGCCATTTGGGCTCGACGTACGCGGCGACGTCGAGCGCGCTCCGCTCCCCGAGCGAACGGTCGAGGTCGATCGCGACGCGTCCCATGCGGTTGTCGCGACGCTCGTCGCGCGCGACGAAGGTCGGGTTCGCCTGCTGGGGAGCGGAGTCGAGCTGGGCTTCCGTGAGCGGACCGGGAAAGCGATTGAGATCGCGCACGAGGTCGAGCGCGAGGTTGAGCTTCGTGCGCGGATCGAGGCTCGATCCGAGACGCCCCGCGAAGCGCGTCGCGCTCGACGAGCTGTGCTCGCGCCAGCCGTCGAACGTCGAATTCGAGAGCGTGAGCTAGCTCCGGGTCGAGGCTCCGCTCACGAGTCCGAGGGCCCCCTGCTTGCGGTGGAAGCCGAACGCACCGGCCCGGCCCGCGACTTCCGCGAAGCGCGCCGGAAAGTCGAGGTTCGAGCGCAGGTGGACGACGCCGCCGCTCGCGTTCCCGTAGAGGGCCGAGGCGTTGCTGCGCGAGATCTCGATCCGCGAGGCGGTCCCGAGGTCCGCGAGGTCGAGCGAGGTGCGGCCGTCGGGCTCGGTGAGCGGAACGCCGTCGGACAGGATGAGCACGCCGCGCGTCGTCCCCGCGTTCGAGCGTTCGCCGTTTCCGCGCGCGCCGAACCCGCGGATCGTGATGCGCACGTCCTGTGCGCCGGCACGGCTCTGCGCGAGCACGCCCGGAACTCCCCCGAGCGCCTCGTCGAGCCCGAGGAGGCGCGAGTGCGTGAAGTCGCGCCGTTCGACAAGGCTCACGGCCGCGGGCGTGCGGAGCACGGTCTCGGGAATGCGCGAGCCCGTCACGTTCATTTGTTCGAGGGGAACGACGAGCGTGTCGGCGCGTGCGGGGGATACGGGGGATGCGGGCGCTGCGTGGGCGAGGGGCGGGCCCGAGAGACCCAGGGAGACCGTCGCGAGGACCGCGATCCCCGCACGGCGCATCAGACGGAAGCTTCCTCGGGCCGGTGGATCAGGATCCTTCCGCAGTCGGGACACTCGACGACCGCGGTCCCCTTTCGGACTTCGATCGCGCTCTGGGCGGGTAGGTGGGAGCCGCACCCCGAGCACGAGTCGCGCACGAGCTCGACCACCGCCCGGCCGCGGCGGGCGGTCAGGATGCGCTCGTAGCGCTGCTTCATCGGTCCCGGAAGCTCGGCCAGGATGCCTTCGCGGCGGCCCATGAGCTCCGATTCCTCGGCGCGCAATCCGCGCTCTTCGACCTCCACCTGCTCGCGCTCCCCGGCCGCACCCCGCTCGGCCTGGGCCAGCGCCTCCTTCGCGCGCGCGATCCCCTGCGCGCCCTGGCTCTCCTCTTCCATCCGCTCGAGCACGAACGTCTCGAGATCGGAGCGCTTCTTCTTCGTCGCTTCGATCTCGTGCAGAAGAGCCGTGTACTCGTCGTTCTTCTTGACCTGGGAGAGCTGGACCTGGAAGCGCTTCTCCTGCTCGGCGAGCGCCTCGGCGTCCTTCTCGGCGTTGCGCTTCGCGAGCGCCTGCGACTTCGCCTTCTCCTCGGCGGCGCCGAGGGCCGCCTTCGCCCCCGCGAGGCTGTCGTCGATCGCCTTCCGGCGCCCCGGCAGTCGCGCGAGACGCTCGCGCACGCCGAGCAGGATCCGATCGAGCTCCTGCGCGCGCCACAATCGATCGAGTTCAGGAATCAACGAACCGTCCGTTGCAAGGGAGGACTGGTGGGCGGTACAGGGATCGAACCTGTGACCTTCGGCTTGTGATACCGACGCTCTACCAGCTGAGCTAACCGCCCCACCGAGGGCGTCGAGCGAAACGGGATGGGCCCACGTGGACTCGAACCACGGACCGACCGGTTATGAGCCGGCTGCTCTCACCGACTGAGCTATGGGCCCAGAACGTGGAACCGAACCCGGACCCGGAGAGATAGCACGGCGCGCGGAGGCCGGTCAAGGCGCGCCCCCGCCGCCGTTCCGCGCTACAGCAACTCGGTGTACGCCTTGAGCCGCCGCGATCGCGTCGGATGGCGCAGCTTGCGCAGCGCCTTCGCTTCGATCTGGCGGATGCGCTCGCGCGTCACGTTGAAGAATGCACCGACCTCTTCGAGCGTGCGCGGGTTCGCGTCGTCCGTGAGTCCGAAGCGCAGGCGAATGACCTTCGCCTCGCGCGGCGTGAGGGTCTTCAGGACCTCGTTCACCTCGTCGCGCAGCATCGCACTCGCCGCCGAATGGGCAGGAGAGACCACGCTCGTGTCCTCGATGAAGTCCCCGAGGTTCGAGTCGTCGTCCTCGCCGATCGGGCGGTCGAGCGAGATCGGCTCCTGGGCCGCCTTGAGGATCGCCTTGATCTTGTCGACCGGCAGCTCGAGCCGCTCGGCGATCTCCTCGGGCGTCGGTTCGCGTCCCAGCTCCTGGACCAGCCGGCGCGAAACGCGCACGACCTTGTTGATGTGCTCGATCATGTGCACGGGCACGCGGATCGTGCGCGCCTGATCGGCGATCGCGCGCGTGATCGCCTGGCGGATCCACCACGTCGCGTAGGTCGAGAACTTGTAGCCCTTCGTGTAGTCGAACTTGTCGACCGCGCGCATGAGGCCCGAATTGCCCTCCTGGATGAGGTCCAGGAACTCGAGGCCGCGGTTCGTGTAGCGCTTCGCGATCGAGATCACGAGCCGCACGTTCGCCTCGATCATCTCCTTCTTCGCCTGGGCGGCATTGCGCTCCCCCGTCTCGATCTGGTGCACGAGGTCGAGCAGCTGCTCGCGCGGCATCTTCCCCTCGTCCTCGAGCTTCTTGATGCGGCGGCGGATCACCTTGATGTCGGTGAGGAAGACCGAGACTTCCTCGCTCTTCAATCCGGCTTCCTTGCGCGCGGCCGTCGCGGTCTTGCCGCCCGACTTGATGCGGCGGGCGAACGCGTTCATCTCGTCGACCGAATGACCGACGCGCTTCTCGAGCCGGCCGACCTCCGCGTCCTCGATCCGCATGCGGAGGCCTAGGTCCTTGACTGGAAGCGTCAGGCGCTCGACCAGCTTCGCATTGAGCGACAGCTTGTTCATCTCTTCGGTGAGGAGACCCTCGGTCCGCCCGAGCGTGACCTGGAAGTTCGCGCGCACGCGCTCGCTCATGCGGGTCCGGCCCTTGGCGTGCAGCTTGTTGACCTTCTTCTGGAGCTCGATCACGCGCAGGATGATCTTGTGGGCGCGCGCCCGCTCCTTGCGCAGCACGGCCTCGCTCGCCTGGTTGTCGTCGACCTTGACGAAGTCCTCGACCTTGAGCTTTCCGCCCTTGAGCTCCGTGTTGAGCTTCCCGATGTCCTTGATCGTCATGTCGGCGCGGAACAGGGCTGCGATCACGAGCCGCTCGCCCTCCTCGATGCGCTTTGCGATCGCGACTTCGCCCTCGCGGGTGAGGAGCGGCACCTTCCCCATCTCGCGCAGGTACATGCGCACGGGATCGTCGTAGCGGACGGGCTGCTGGGGCGTGAGCGCCTTGGCCGCGGGAGTCGCCGTCACCGACTTCTTCGCCTCGGCGATCCGCTTCGCCTTGCCGAGCTTCTCCTGCGCTTCGGCGTCGTCGCGGAAGACGGGGAGGTTCAAGTCGGTCAGCATCACGAAGACGTCTTCCATGACCTCGGACGTCTGCGCCGTGAAGTCCTCTCCCAGCTGCTTGTCGATCTGCTCCTCGGTGACGAACCCCTGCTTCTGAGCGAGCGTCTTGACCTCGGTCAGGATCGACTTCCGCGACTTCGTCTTCATGCCCTCTCCTTTCGCCGCGCCTCCGACGCGATCGCGCGCAAGGCCGCAGCCGTTTCCTGCATCCGCTGCTGCAATTCCACCAGTTCTTCCCGCGCCCCCGCCTCGCGGAGGGCCATACGCATGCGCGACTGGATCCGCGCCCGTTCCTCCTCGAGCGCACGCTGCTTGAGCCGGGCCGTGCCCTCGGTCAGTGCGCGCTCCGGCTTTGCGACGGACCGCGCGCTCGCAAGGAGCGCCGAGAGCCGCTCGCGCACCGGTGCCGCGAGCTCCGGATCCGAGAGAAGCGCCTGCGCGTCCCGTCGCCCGGGCCCGAGCAGCCGTTCCGCGATCGCGCGGCCTTCGTCACTTTGAAACCATGCGGGCTCGACCGTCCGGGCCGCCTCTTCGATCAGCTCCGGATGCGCGATCAGGACCTCGAGGAAGCTCACCTCGAGCGGCCAGCCCGCAAGCGGGCGCGAGCCCGCGCGAACCCGGTTCGCGCTCGCGCCTCCGTCGCCCGTGCCCGTGCCCGAAACCGTGCCGGACCCCGCACCCGCCGCGCCCGACGGTGCCGCGCCCGCGACTCCCGTCGCGCCGGCACCGGCGCGCGCGCGG
>JBOHUC010000098.1:0-103252 GCA_050733935.1 Candidatus Eiseniibacteriota bacterium
CGATCGCCTGCTTCACCACAGCCATGTGCTCTCGATCAAGGGGAACAGCTACCGGCTTCGGGAGCGCCAGATGGCAGCGGCCAGTGCGCCGCAGTCCGTCGGGGCAGCCTGAGCAGAAAGGAGGGAGCCGAGTTCGCCAGAAGCGCCCCGCCCGACCGAGGGTGGTCCACTTTTACTTCATCATCTTGGTCCGGTTTTACCTCATCGTTGACACGAGCCGAAGGCTGTCAGGAGCCCGCGCATGAAAACCGCAACATAGCCCCCGGGAAACCGGAGACGGGGTGAAAGTGGGGGAGTTAATCCGATTGTTGGAGCAAGACGGTTGGCGGTTGGTCCGAACGAAAGGAAGCCACAGGCAGTTCAGGAACCTGAGCAAGCCCGGGACGGTGACGGTTGCCGGGAAGCCGAGCCTGGACATTCCGCCCGGCACGTTGAACTCGATCCTGAAGCGGGCCGGACTCAAGAGAAGGGGAGAAGGAGAATGACGAGGTACATGGTGGTTATTGAGCGCGGAGAGACGAGCTGGGGCGCCCATGTGCCCGATCTGCCGGGATGCGTCGCGGTGGGCGAGACGCGAGACGAAGCTGTCCAGCTCATCCGTGAGGCGATCGCCCTTCACATCGAGGGGCTCCGGCGTCAGGGTTTGCCAATCCCGAAGCCGACCTCGGAGGGGGAGTTCGTTGACGTGGAGGCTGCCTGACACGCCGCTGGCCCCGAGCACCGTTATTATGCGGAGAGCGTGAACTGGACTCGCCCCCGACCGATGGAGTGAGGAGAGCAAGATGAGAGGTGAACCGGAACACCGTGACGCGGACGAGCTGTCCGTGCCAGAGAAGATTCTCCGTGTGCAGGATCTTTGGGACGACATTGCGCGCTCGCCGGGCGATGTTGAACTCACGGAAGCGCAACGCGACGAGGCAGAGCGCAGACTCCTCGCGCACGAGAGCGATCCGCGGGAGTACTCCTCGTGGGAGGAGGTTAAGCGCAGACTGGAAGGTGGTCGGTGAGGCGCTCGGTCCAGCTCCTGCGAGAGGCGGAGCGAGAATTGGAGGACGCATTCTGGTGGTATGAGCGTCAGCGCAGGGGTCTCGGCCTCGAGTTCCTATTGGCGTTTGACGCTGCGGTCGCGCCGCCAACATGCCCCGGGGCATGTTGGCCCTGCAGTTTGACGCCCCAAGGTACCAGCTCAAACATATTGTCGGATAATCAGTTGAACAATTCGTATTTGAATTACTCCACACATTGAGTAATAATACTCAATATTATGAGTAATCTAGGGCAGTCTCGACAGGCCATCCGACGGCCGTTTGCGGCCGAGCTTGCCCGGCGCCTGGCGGAGCCGCGGCGCTTCATTCAGATCGTGGCAGGGGCCCGACAGGTCGGGAAGACAACGCTGGTCCGGCAGGTGACCGAGGAAGCCGATGTCCCGGTCCGCTACGCGAGCGCCGATGAGCCCACGCTCCGTGGACGCGGCTGGGTCGCCGAGCAGTGGGAGACCGCCCGCCTCGAGGCTGGCTCCTCGGGATCCGTTCTGGTCCTCGATGAAGTGCAGAAGGCCCCTGGCTGGTCCGAGTCGGTCAAGCGGCTGTGGGACGAGGACACCCGCGCGCAGCGACCACTCAAGGTCGTGCTCCTCGGCTCCGCCCCACTCCTGGTTCAAAGTGGTTTGACCGAGAGCCTGGCGGGACGCTTCGAGGTGCTGCACCTGCCGCACTGGTCCCTTTCCGAGATGAGAGCGGCATTCGGATTCTCGCTCGATCAGTACCTCTACTTCGGCGGCTACCCCGGGGCGGCCCCGCTCGCATCCGAACCCGAGCGGTGGCGCCGCTACATTCTGGATGCGCTCATTGAAACGACGATCGCGCGCGATGTGCTCCTTCTCACGCGTGTCGACAAGCCGGTTCTCCTGCGTCGCCTCTTCGAGCTGGGTTGCCGATACTCGGGGCAGGTGCTGTCCTACACCAAAATGCTCGGCCAGCTTCATGAGGCAGGGAACACGACGACCCTCGCTCACTATCTCGACCTCCTCGCGGGTGCAGGACTCCTCGTGGGTCTTTCCAAGTACTCGGGCCGGACCGTGCGCCAGCGAGGATCGAGTCCCAAGCTTCAGGTGCTCAATACGGCGCTAATGACAGCCTCCTCCGGATTGACTCTGGAAGAAGCCCGTGGCGATCGTGACTTCTGGGGCCGGCTGGTGGAATCCGCCGTGGGGAGCCACCTTGCGAATGCCTCCGCTGCCGGGGAGTGCGAGCTTTCCTACTGGCGCGAGGGCGATCGCGAGGTGGACTTCGTCGCGCGCCGCGGACGCACGCTCGTGGCAATCGAGGTCAAGAGTGGTCGCGATCGTGGCGCGCACTCAGGCATCGCCGCGTTTACGGCCGCGTTCAAACCGAGGCGCACGCTCCTCGTCGGTGCCGACGGGGTCCCCGTGGAGCGGTTCCTTTCCGAGCCTGTAGGGCCCTTGCTCGAGGCAACTTAAAGCGCGCCGGCCCGTGAACCGCTTTTTTGATCGCTCCATGATCCAGGTCATACGAGTCCCCTCGAGAGCCCGGATACCCTTCTGGTCAAGGCCTGGGTGGTAGCCACCAGCCCCACGAACCAGACCTGCTGCGGGTCGCCCCCCACGCCTCCGCTGTGAATGAATGGAGTCTCTGCTTTCAGGAGGCGACCATGTCCACGATTGTCTCTTGCCGCCCAGCTCTCGGAGCGCTCATCGGACTTGCGGCGCTCCTTGTGATCGCCCCGCCCTCCCAGGCCCAACTCGGCTTCACGGAGTTCGCCCTCAGCGACACGACGCTCAACTCGGTCCCCGCGACGGATTTCTGGATCGCCTCCGCTGCACCGGCCGACGTGGACGCCGACGGGGATCTCGATCTCCTGATCGCGGGCTACTACGTGGTCTACGCGACGGAGGCGGATCCCGAGGGGCTCGTCGAGTATCGTCTCACTCTCTATCGCAACGACGGTCCGGCCAATGCGACAACCTGGAACCTCACGCCGATCCCCGTGAACCCAGGAACCCTTCTCTTCGGCTCGGCCGATCTCGCGTGGGGCGATTACGACAACGACGGCGATCCCGATGTGGCCGTCGCCGGCGAGGGCGAGATGGTGCTGTACCGGAATGACGGCGGCACGCTCGTCGCCACGCCGACTGTCTTCCCCGCGTACAACGAGGACGGTGACTTCACGACCATGGACCAGCGTTCGCTCTCGTGGGCCGACTTCGACAACGACGGCGACCTCGATCTCCTCGTGCCGTCCGTGGTCTCGGAGTTCGATTGGGAACCGACCGTGCTGCTGCGAAATGACGGAGCAGGCGCGGGCGACGCGTGGACGTTCACCGACGCGACGGCTGGCCTTCCCATCGCCCAGAACGCGGTCAGCAGCTGGGCCGATGCGGATCAGGACGGCGATCTCGACCTTTTGCTTGGCAACGTGAGCTCGTTCGGAAACAACTTTCTCGAGACCTGGCGGAACGATGCCGGCACGCTCGTGCGCGCCGACACGGACCTTGCGTTCATCCGCTACGGAACGGCCGACTGGGGCGATCCTGACGCGGACGGAGACTTAGACATCGTCTACTGCGGGAACATCGATTTGCCCGACAAGACGGGCGAAACCGTCGTGCGCATTCTCGTAAACGATGGGGCTGGAGGCTACACGCCACTCGACGTCGCAAGAGATTTTTTCTCGGATCCGGGGGCCCCGTGGCTCGACTTCAGCGCGGTGACGTGGGCCGACTACGACTCGGATGGCGACGTCGATCTGCTCGTGAGCGGCCTATGGCTGGGCGACGGTGAGATCCTCGGGCAAGCCGTCGTCTACCGGAACGACGGGGGAACGCTCGCGCCGGGGAGCGAGCCGCTCCCCGCGCCCATCGCCGGCAACGCGGGCGGCGCGTTCGCCTGGTTCGACGTGGACGGAGACGGCGACCTCGACTACTTCGTCGCCGGCGCCTACTACGTCGAGGGTGGGAACGGGCTCGTCGAGGCGCGGACACAGCTCTTCCGGAACGACGCGAGCGTCGCGAATGCGTCACCGCTCGCGCCGACCGGGCTTGCGTCCGTGATCAACGGAGCCGACGGCGTCACGCTCGACTGGAACGCTTCGAGCGACGACAGCACGCCGTGGTCGGCGCTCACGTACGAGCTCGAGGTCGTGGCACAGGGCGGAGGCGGAGCGCGCGCAGGTGTGGCCGGCGGGGGACCGAGTCCCATGCGCGCGCTCCCGCAGCCGGGCAACGTGAGCCGGAACACCTCGTGGGCGCTCTCGGGGCTTGCACCCGGCGCGTATTCCTGGTCCGTGCGCGCGCTCGACAGCGCGTTCAACGGTAGCGCGATCGCGCAGGGTTCCTTTGTCATCGGCGGGGTTGCGGTTCCGGGGCCGGGCGAGCTCCGGCCGGGAGCCGGTCTTGCGCTTTCGGCTCCGTTCCCGAACCCGACGCGCGTCGGTGAGCGGGCGACGCAGTTCACGCTTCGCCTCGGTCAGGCCGGTTCCGTGCTCGTCGCGGCCTACGATCCGGGAGGCCGACGCGTGGCCGTTCTTCACGACGGACCGCTATCGGCAGGCGAACATCGCGTGTCGTTCGATGCACGCGACCTCGCGAGTGGAACCTATTTCGTTCGGGCGATCGGACCCGCTGGGGAGGCGGCGCAACGCGTGACGATCGCCCGCTGAGCCGCAGGACGTGCACGGAGGTGGCACGAGCATGAACACCGTTCTCCAGACCGAGGCCGTGGTCAAGACGCGTCAGGGTGAACTGCGCGGCCGGCATGCCGACGGCGTGTTCACGTTTCTGGGCATTCCTTACGGGGCGCCGCCCACGGGCGCACGCCGGCTTCGACCGCCACAGCCGGTCGAGCCTTGGAACGGCGTCCGAGACGCGCTGGGGTACGGCGCGGCGCCCCCACAGCTGCTTCCCGATCCGGAGACGCGGAAGTTCGTCCCGGATCCTTCGGAGCCCGGCGAAGACTGTCTCAACCTCAACCTCTGGTCTCCGGCGCTGGGTGCAGCCGGGCTTCCGGTCATGGTCTGGATTCCCGGCGGCATGTTCGAGGCCGGATCGGGCGCGAGCTACGACGGCAGCCGTTTCGCGCGCGATGGTGTGATTTGCGTGACCATCAACTACCGCGTCGGCGCCGATGGATTCCTTCACCTGGGCGACGGGATCGCCAATTGTGGATTGCTGGACCAGGTCGCGGCCCTCGAATGGGTGCGGGAGAACATTGCCGCGTTCGGCGGTGATCCCGCGAACGTGACAGTCTTTGGCGAGTCCGCGGGAGCGATGAGCATCGGCACGCTTCTCTCGATGCCACGCGCCGAAGGTCTCTTCCGGCGCGCCATTTGTGAGAGCGGAGCAGCGCACCTCGTCATGTCGGCTGCGACCGCGCTCCGCATGAGCCGGCGGCTTGCGGAGAAGCTCGGTGTCGAAGCGAAGCGGGATGCGCTCGCCGCCGTTCCGGTCGAGCGCTTCCTGGCCGTTCAGGCGGAGCTCAAGGCGGAGCTCCTCGCACATCCGGATCCACAGCGCTGGGGCCTCGAGGTCGTCCGGAGCTTGCTTCCGTGGCATCCGGTCGTCGATGGCAACGTCGTTCCCTCGCTCCCTCTCGCGCGAATCCTCGCGGGAGCTGGCGCGAAAGTCGATGTCCTGATCGGGTCGAACACTGAGGACTGGAAACTGTTTCGCGTGTTGGACGGCGGCCTCGACAGAGTCAACGATGCGATCTTGACCGGACCCGTGGACATCCACGGCTATCTCGCTCTCGAGACGTACGGGCTTCGGGCTCGAACCGCGATCGCGGTCTATCGAACGCTCCATCCGGGCGCGAGTCCGGGCGAGGTCCTTGCCGCGGTGCAGACGGATTGGTGGTGTCGGATGCCCGCGATTCGCCTAGCGGATGCGCATGTGAGAAGCGCCGGACCCGCGGCGGCGACCTACATGTACGAGTTCGCCTGGCCTTCGCCGGTCTTTGGCGGACGGCTGGGCGCCTGCCACGGGCTCGAGATCCCGTTCGTCTTCGACACGCTCGACCGGGGCGCGGAGCAGATAGTCGGCCCACTCCTCGGGCCTTCGCCTCCGCAGCAACTTGCCAGGACGATGCACGCGGCCTGGATTGCGTTCGCGAGGAGCGCAAATCCGGGCTGGCCAAGATACGACCTCGAGCGCCGGGCGACGATGCGCTTCGACACGGTCTCGAAGGTCGTGTACGATCCCCGGCCCGCCGAGCAGGAGCTGTGGAAAGGCATTCTCTAGGCTCGCGACAATCCAACCGGAAGAGGGCGCCCGCGTCGTACCTTCTCTTGCATGGAGGAAAGGTGGACGTGGGCGCTCATTCATAGTCCGCTGGTCGGGCCCTCGACCTGGAGCCGCGTCGCCGCGGAGCTCGAGCGCTTGGGACTTCGGGCTCTCGTCCCCACGCTTGTCGATTCGGAAGCGGACGGCAGGGCCTACTGGGAACAGCACGTTCAATCCGCCGTCACGGCCATCGATTCCTTTTCATCAGGGGCGAGTCCTCTCATCCTCGTCGGACACAGCGGCGCGGGACCGATCCTGCCGGCGATCGGGAATCGCCTCGAACGTCCGCCAGCCGGCTACGTCTTCGTGGACGCCGGGCTTCCGAGCCATCGAACCAGCCGTCTCGAGATGTTGAAATCCGAGTCTCGTACATGGGCGGACGAGTTCGAGAAGCACCTCGAAGCAGGCGGGCGCTTTCCGAACTGGAGCGATGCGGATCTTCGGCCTCTCATCCCGGATGAGAAGCTTCGCGACGCCGTACTCACGGAGATGCAACCGCGCGGCCGGGACTTCTTCACCGAGTCCATCTCCGTTCCGGAGGACTGGTCGACGGTCCCGAGCGGTTACATCCAGTTCAGCGACGCGTACGCCGTGCCCGCAGAGCACGCGCGCCGGGCAGGCTGGCCTTTTATCCGGCTTCAGGCCGGCCACTTCCACATGCTCGTCGATCCCGCGGGGGTCGCAGGCGCGCTGGTCGAAATCAGCGGGCGGCTCCTCACTGCCGTGTGACGCCGTCCCGCTTTGCGGACAGCCGCGTTTGACGTCTTGACACTAGTAACGCGGCGCGTTACTATCCCGTCGTGATCCGGAGCTTCCGCGATAAGGACACCGAACGGCTGTTCGCCCGGGAGCCCGTCAAGAAATGGGGTCGGGACGTGCAGCGCTCGAGCCTCCGAAAGCTGCGAATGCTGGACGCAGCCATTGCCCTGGAGGACCTCAAGTCCCCTCCTGGCAATCGCCTGGAGAAGCTGGCGGGAGATCGAGCCGGACAATGGAGCATTCGGATCAATGACCAGTGGCGGATCTGCTTTGTCTGGCGGGGCACCGATGCCGACGAGGTCGAGATAGTCGATTATCACTGAGGGGGCAGCAATGGTTCGAAAGCGTCTCGATCCAGTTCATCCGGGTGAGGTCCTCTTCCACGAGTTCCTCGAGCCCCTCGGCCTAACCCAGTACCGGCTGGCCAAGCACCTCAGGGTGCCGGCCCGGCGGATCAATGAGATCGTCCACGGCACGAGGGCCATCAGCGCCGATACGGCCCTTCGGCTGGCACGCTTCTTCGGGACGTCGGATCGGTTTTGGCTCAACCTCCAAGCGGCCTATGACCTCGATCTCGAGCGGGATCGCCACGGCCAACGAATCCAACGGGAAGTGCCGGTATTTCGGAAAGCCGGATGAGGGAAGATCTATGTACGGTCTCATCGGCAAGATGAAGGTTGTGCCCGGGAAACGTGACGAGCTGAGTGCGATCTTGTTTGAGGGTGTGAGCGGCATGCCAGGCTGCTTGAGCTACGTCGTGGCTCAGGATCCGACGGATCCCGATGCCGTCTGGATCACGGAGGTGTGGGACAGCGAAGAGAGCCACAAGGCTTCCCTCTCCCTGCCTTCCGTGAAGCAGGCCATTTCGCGCGGGAAGCCGCTCATCGCTGGATTTGGCGAGCGCTTCGAGACCCGGCCCGTGGGTGGCCAAGGTCTGGAGCTTGCGCAACCCCACGTTCAGAGAGGATTCGGCTCCGTGCGCCCGTATCTCCACGGTCCAGACGACCTGCCCACGTTCCTGGAGAGAACGTTCGAGGCCGTCATATTGGAGACCAATGAGGGCGGGCCCACCCTTCTTCAAGTCGGTGACTCACTCCTCTGGGTCGAGGCCGGGGACTTGCCACCGGAAATTGAACCCTGGGTCGGTTCGGTCTATGTCTACGTGGACGACGTGGATGCGGTCTATGCTCGTGCCCTCGAGCTTGGCGCAAGGAGCATCGCAGCGCCCGAGGACAAGCCGTACCACGAGCGCCAGGCCGGCTTCGTCGACGCCGGCGGAAACACGTGGTGGGTGTCCACGTACATGGGCGCGACATGACACCGGACGAGATGTTTCGCCTCATGAGAGAACACGTAGCGAGAATCCATGATGCCGTCAGGCGGAACCTGGTTGTGCCTCCAGGCTTGCCAGCCAATGCCCGGTGTCGGATTGAAATCGTTCCGAGGGCGAGCGGAGAACTGGAAGGAACGGAAATCGTGGAGTGTCACCCAGAGACCCTGGCGAGTGCTGTCCTTGGCGCGGTTGCACGCACGTCGTTACCCGCGCCGCTCCAATTTCCTGACGACCCGCCACTGTCGCGGAGCACGACGATCCTCACCTTCACTTCGCAGGATCTGAAGGTTTCCTGACAGCCATGGCGCAGACGCGGCCTCAGGACACGCTCGATCGTCTTTGCGAGGGGTTCCCCTCCTTTGCCGACTGGTGGGCGAAAGAAGAGGCGCCGTCCGAAGATGGCCTCGTCGACGGCGTGTACTACGAATGGACGCACCATCGCGTCGTGGCCGAGTTCTTGACTTACTTCTCCGCTAATCCGGCGCAGTTCACCCCGAAACAGCTCAAGTGGCTTGGTGACTGGATCAATGACGCAGTGTCCGCTGGAGGAGACCTCGAAAGTGCGGTGTCGACGTGCTTCCTCGAGCATATGCGCCAGGTCGGGATCAACCGGGTCCTTGCGCCCTACCTGTCTCGGCAGGCAAAGGTCAGGTCCCATGCCTGATCCCGCGTTCGAGCTGCCGGCCGCCGCAGATGCAGTGTCTTGTAGGAGGACGACATGCTGAACCAACGAAAACCGAGTTGCTCGTTTTGCCGCCGTGGCGCCGCTGCGGTGAGCAAGCTGGTTGCGGGTCCGCGCATGCTGCTCATCGGGCCACGGGTTCACATCTGCGATCAGTGCATCGGTGCAGCGCAGGAGATTATCAACCAGTTGCCGGGGCCGGGGCGCCGCGCGGAACGCGATCGCGCTAAAGAAGGACTCTGAGTGCGAACGCAGTACTATTTTCGCCCGTCTAGCCGCGGAGTCCTGGCATGGGACGTGGACCGTCTGGTGAAGCTCTCGAGTCCTCTGCCGCGGAGGTGGATTCCACTTGGCGCCATCCGAGAGCTCGACGAGGTGTGGAGCAGCGATGATGAAGGCCAATCGTGGCGCGCGCTGATCGAGCACGTGAGATTGCTGGAGGAAGCGGACCTCACATTCCCGATCATCCTCTCCTCGACCGGAAGGGTCATGGATGGCATGCATCGTGTTGCCAAGGCCATGCTGCTGGGTCGAGCAGAGATCGAAGCTGTTCAGTTTGCCGAGGATCCCGAGCCGGATCACGTGGGACTTGGACCAAAGGAGTTGCCCTACGAGTCCTAGCGAGGAGGACCAGGGGATGGTGTCGGAGTTGCACGGCCTGAGCGAGCGCTGGTTTCGGGCGTGGCTAAAGAGGGACGCTGCGACCGTGGAGCGGCTGGCGGCCGATGACTACCTCTATGTTGCCCCGAGCGGGTTGGTCCTCGATCGTCAGGCCATCCTGGCCGTCGTGCGCTCCCCAAGCTATCGGCTGGATCATGGCACGCGCACCGAGATCGTTGTCCGTGCCCTCGGTCGTGAAGCGGCCGTGGTGCGCCATCGCTATCAGGGAACCGGTTCGTTCGAGGGCACTCCCTTCACGGATGACCAGCGGTGTGTCATGGTCTGGGAGAAACATGCTGGCGAGTGGCGACTCGTGATGGAACAGTGCTCCTTCAGTAGCAAATAGAAGACGCATGCCGCTGCAGCATGGCGGAGTAGGTGCTTCCATGATCAAGACGGTTTGTTGCGGAATCGCGGCGTTGATCTTCATTCCCCTGGCAGTTGCTTCTGGCCAATCTTCGGCGACCGACTCAGCAAAGACGCTGTCGACCGTCGACGTCGACATGGCGCTCACCCGGAGCGTCAAGGGTCAGGTCTTGACCTCGACCGAGATGCCGGCGGTCAGCCTCACATTCGACAAAGCATTCAAGTACGTTGGCGGCCAGGTGTTCATCCTGTACGACGTCGCCCGCGCCGAGCAGCACTTCTTTGCGGACACCGACGAGCAGGGCCGAATCAAACGGATGTACTGGGTCCAGTTCGAAGGCTATCTGCCGAGCAATACCAAGAGCTATCGCTACGAGGTCACGAAGACCGTGAAGATTGGTGGTCTCGATTTCATCGCGGACTCCTGGTCCAGAAACATCAAGGAGAACCCGGGGCGTCCGGAGGGGGACGGCAGTCGCGCTCGGGCCTTTCTGAAAGAGAAGGGCTACCGCCTTGCGAGCGATGACGTCCTGTCACAGCGCCTCGTGCATCTGATTGGCGAGCCGAAACGCGATGAGTTGATGATCATCTACATGGAAGACCTGGCCCCCAGAAAGCTCACGGCGAAGGACCTCGCTCCCGACGGGCGCGCAGCCGCGCAGTGGGATGGCCTGGCCAAAGGTCTCCTCGAACGCTCTATGAAGGGGATGGAGATCTCCGTACGAGAGGCACGACCATGAATTTCCTCAAGACGACTCTCGCTGTCGCCGCGGCGTCGATCTGGATGGCCTCACCGGTCGATGCGGTGATCGTGGACGGTCAGCTCGATCCCGAGTACGGCCCCGCGTTGAGCACGCAAACGACACAGACGAGCCTTGGCGATCAGGTGACGGGTTTCGAGTACTTCGCAGCGGAGCTCGACGGCGCTTTCGGCTTCGTCGTAGGCGGGAATCTGCACCTTCTGTTCAGCGGCAGCTTCGACCGCTTCTATAGCGAACCGCTCATCCTCCCCAATCAGCTCCAGATCTACCTCGACGTGGGCACAGGAGGGCAGAATCCGCTGCGGCCCGACCTTCCTCACGTCGGCTTCTACGTGAATCTGCAAGAGATGTCGGGCATGGGCTTCGACTCGGAGTTCACACCGGACTACTGGCTCGCGGGCTCCATGGACGGCGGGGGCGGGACGAACTCCTATTTCGCGTACTACGCCGAGCTCCCGGCGACCGGTGGTGGTGCGGGATATTTCCTGGGCTCGACCACGCCCGGTGGACCCGGAAACCTCACCGGACCCGGCAGCAACAACCCCCATGGCATCCTCTCGAGCGTCGACCTGTCGAACCGCGACGGAGTCACGGGTGGCTGTGAAGCGGCCTCCGGCGAGGGGGTGACGACCGGAATGGAGTGGGCCGTTCCGCTCGCAGCCATCGGCAATCCGTCCGGTCCGATCCGCGTGTGCGCCGTTCTCGTGGGAGTGGGTGCGCCCCAGCTCGTGTCGAATCAGGTGCTCGGTCCGGTCCCGCCGGGCACGTGTGGGCTCGGCGGGGCCGGTACCGTCAACTTCGAGAACATCGCCGGCGCGCAATTCTTCACAGTCACAGTGCCGACGCCTGCGGTCACGACGTCGTGGGGAAAGCTCAAGACAACATATCGATGAGCTTCCCGCGGACGATCAGGCCTTGGTCGCCTCGCTCTCGGTCGCCGCATCCGCAGGCGGAAGGAGTCGGTTGAACCACGCCTGCCACACGGGCGTTTCGCGCGCGGCGACGGTTTTCGCCTGTGCGCCGTAGAGATAGAGACGAACCGACGCGCAGACCTGCCCGCCCATCTCCATAGGGAAGAGATGCGCGACGCCCGAGGTCGGCTCCTCGAGGCGAATGAAAAGCTCCTCGTGCTCCTTGTCACGGACGTGCTCGACAATCCCAGCGAGACGCGGCGCGCCGTGCGCCGTCTCCACACGCTGTCCCTGGACCAGCTTCCCAAGTCCGAGCGAGCCAAGGACCTTGTCCCAGACCGCGGACTTGCTCTCCGGGCTCATGCCGAGGAGAGCAATGAGATCGGTGGGCTGCCCACGGAAGTGAGACAGGTAGATCTTGAGGATCCGGAAGAACGAGGGCCAGCCCTGCTCGACGCCCTCGAACTGATTGTCCCAATCGTCGGTGCTCGCGAACCAGCTGTGCACGACGCGAACTCGACACGTGCCTCCTGACTTGGCCTCGATCGTCCACTCATCCGCGACCGTCGGTGAGCCGGGGCCCATGGACTCCTTGCTTTCGGCGGCGAACCGACGAGGCGGGTCCCAGGTCGTGACGACGGCCTCCGACAACATGCCCGGACCGAAATCGAGGGTGACGGCGCCGCCTTCGCGCTCTTCGAGCCTGGTGGGGACGAACCACGCGGAGATCCCGGGTCCGGTCGCGATCGCTTGCCAAACCTCTTCCGGCGTGCCGGGGACTTCGGTCTCGACTTCGATGTAACGACGTCCGGATGGATCCTTCTTCACGGGCATGATGCCTCCTACTTGCGGGCTTTGCCGGGCAGAGGGTGAGCCACGACCACCAGTCGATGCGCGCGGCCGCCGGGCGCCGACTCATCGTGGTAGTGCGCGACGAGTTTCGTGATGGCGTTGGTGAGTTCGCTGCTGAACGCGGCTCGCTCCGCGGGAGAGCGGAAACGGACTTCGGCGTCGATCGAGAGCGTCGCCAGATGCTTGGCTTGCTCCTTCGAACGGCGCACGAGCTCTGCGACTTCGCGCACCACTCGGGCCGCGAGCGCGATCAGGTAGCGTGCAGACAGCCGATCCGACGCGCGGTCGGGGTCGTTTGCGGCCTCTCCGAGCGCCGCGGGTGAAACGACGAACGACGCCGCGGTGGCGACCAGTCGGCGCTCGACCAGTCCTCCCCATCGTCGTTCCTCGACCGGGCGAATGAGCCCGTGGGCCTCGAGCGCACGCAGGTGATAGTTCACCTTCTGGCGCGCGAGTCCCATCCGGGGAGCGAGCGATGCGGCCGAGCCCGGCTCGACGAGCTCGGCCAGGAGCCGGGCCCGCACCGGGTCGAGCGCGACCACTGCCGTGGCCGGATCGTCGATCACTTCGAGGTCGATCATGGCGGGATTGGACCACTGACAAGATTTGTTGTCAAGGGGGGTCTTGCCGCCCGCGAGGCAGCCACTGTGGTTGGGTTTGACACGCGGTATTACCGTGGTTCTACTCCAGGCATGAAGACCGACCGCCGCAAGGAAGGCGTGACAGCTGCCCTTGACCGGCTCTATGGGGACGAGGCCCTCCCCTCGCAGCTGCCGGACGATCTCCGGGGCCTCCAGGGCGCTTCCATCGCCTCGGAGCGCTGGTAGTTCGGATGTCATGCGAGTAGCTGCACTCTTTGACATCCACAGCAACCTCCCCGCCCTCGACGCGGTCCTCGAGGAGATTCGCCGTGCCGGCATCGACCAGATCGTCGTTGGTGGCGATGTGCTGCCTGGCCCCATGCCTCGGGAAACGCTCGGCCGGTTACTCGAACTCGACCGCCCGACCCACTACATCCACGGCAACGGCGAACTGGCGATCCTGGCCCTGCTGGCTGCCCCGAACGAAGACGCGGTGACTTACTGGGGCACCACCTCAGGCGCGCCAATGCCCGAACAGTACCGACCGAACTATCGGTGGACGGCGAAGCAGATTGAGCCGGACTACCCACCGGTGTTGGCGCGCTGGCCCAAGACGTTGCGCATGGAGATCGATGGGCTGGGCGCCGTGTTCTTTTGCCACGGTACGCCCCGCAGCGAGACGGAGCTCTTCACTCGCTTGACGCTCGACGAGCGCCTCGAGCCCATCTTCGACGAGCTCGACGTGTCGGTTGTGATCTGCGGGCACACCCATATGCAGTTCGATCGGCAGGTGGGCCGGACACGCGTCGTCAATGCGGGCAGCATCGGCGAGCCCTACGGGGAGCCCGGGGCGCACTGGCTCGTCCTTGGCCCCGACGTCGAATTGCGGCGAACGCCTTACGACTTCGAGCGGGCGGCAGAGCGGATTCGGGCCACGACGTATCCCGACGCAGAGGCGTTCGCCCGGGACATCCTGCACCCTCCGTCGGAGGCCGAAATGCTCGAGGTGTTCACTCCGTGGGAGCTGAAGTGAAGCACGATTCCGCCGCGACTTCCGAACTTGGGCGCCTGAACCCATTCGTGGGTGTCTGGAACACGGAGGGCGAGATGCGAAACACTCCTTCCGGCTCGTCCACGAAGTTCAAGGCGACCGACACTTATGAATGGCTCCCCGGCGGGCACTTCCTCCTGCATCGCTTTGATGCCAACATGCCGGACGGCAACGTTTAGGGCATCGAGGTCATCGGCTACAGTCAGGAAGACGGTTCCTATTCCATGCACTCCTATGACAGCGGCGGTAATGCTGGCGAGATGAAAGCGCGAGCGCAGGGCGACGAATGGACGTTCACCGGCGAAGACACCCGCTTCACAGGCGGTTTCCGGGAGAAGGGGATGGTTTTCGCAGGTCTCTGGGAGATGCGCGGGGACGACGGATTCTGGCGGCCCTGGATGGATGTTCGACTGCAGAGGGTCCAATGAGTCCTCCGGTCCGGAGGCCAGCGATGAGCGTGGAGCGCTATCGTTAGCGTTTCGAGGGCCGTAGGGGAGTACTTGCACTGCACACATGGCCCCCGTTATAATGGGGTCCGTGATACGCTCGTTCGCCGATCGCGCGACGGAAGATCTGTTCAATGGTGTATCCAGCGGTCGAGCCAGGCGGGCGTTACCGGTTGGGCTCTGGCCCATCGCCAGACGAAAACTGGACCAGCTGAATCGCGTGCGGGAACTCTCCGACCTGGCAACTCCGCCGGGAAACCGGCTCGAGGCACTGCAGCGAGATCGGAAGGGCCAACACTGTATCCGCATCAACGATCAGTATCGGATCTGCTTTCGCTGGGAGGACGGCTATGCCGACGAGGTCGAAGTCGCTGACTACCACTAGCCATCGTTCCCGCGCGCGCACGCCGCTGGTGGAGCGCCGCCTACCGACGCGTCGTCCCCCGACTCACCCCGGGGAAATGCTGTTGGAGGAGTTTCTGAAGCCGCTTGGGATCTCTCAGTCCGCGTTCGCGATCCGGTTGGGAGTGTCGTTCCCCCGGCTGAATGAGGTTGTTCGAGGGAAGCGCGGTGTAACGCCCGATACGGCATTGCGTCTAGCCCAGGTTACGGGGATGAGCGCTGATTTTTGGCTCGGGCTCCAGCAGGACTGGGACCTCTGGCATGCGGCGCGCTCGCGCGCGGCGGAAGAGATCGCGAGTCTCAAGCCAATCCGGAAAGCAGGCTGACTCACCTCTACGTGAGGAAATTGGTCCCCGAATGATACTGCTGGCGTTCCTCGCGCTTTCGCTATCCTCGCCCGCCGTTGATGCGGCTGAAACACCAAGGCTTCCCAATACGGATCGCATTCGGATAGCCGAGGCGTTCCGGATGGCAGACTCGCTCGGCAACCGCCTCTGGCCGGACTGGGATAGGGCGCCGTTTGCCGTTCTCCTCATCACTCCCGAGCAGGAGTTTCTGATCCGCCATCCAAGGCCTTCGGACGACTTCACGCTCGCGGGCGAGGACACACTTCTGAAGAGCAAGGTGTGGCATCGGCCCCGGAAGTTTCCGACCCACTTCCTCGCCACGTTTCCAGCAGTGGGTGGCGTTCCCACGATCGTCATCGGTCAGGCGGAGAACACCGAGGCGAAGACCTCCTCGCGCTGGGTGGTCACGCTGCTCCACGAGCACTTCCACCAGCTCCAGAATTCCCAGCCCGGCTACTATGACGGCGTGAATGCGCTCGGTCTGGCGCGGGGGGACTCGACGGGCATGTGGATGTTGAACTATCCGTTCCCGTACGCGGCGCCCGAGGTGAAGGAGCAGTTCTCCGTGATGTCCCGCGCGCTCGCCGCGGCGCTAAAGGCACGGGAGCGGCCGGACTTTAGCGACAAGTTCGCTGCGTACGTCGTTGCGCGGGAGAAATTCCGTGCCCTGCTCCAGCCGGACGACTCCAAGTACTTCGCGTTCCAGATCTGGCAGGAGGGGATCGCGCGCTACACGGAATACCGCCTCGCCGAATTCGCTGCCGCAGAATTCAAACCGAGCGAGGCGTTTCGCGGGCTTGCAGATTACAAGCCTTTCGAAGGAGTCGCGCGCGATCTCGTGGACGGCATCGAGAAGGAGCTTGTGTCCGTTGAGCTCGACAAGGCCGGACGAACCGCCGTCTATAGCTTTGGAGCGGCGGAAGGGTTGGTCCTCGATCGCGTGCGTCCGGAGTGGCGGAAGGGGTACTTCGTGACGAAGTTCACGCTCGACGAAAATTTCAAGGGGAGGATGGATGGCCGTTGATCTGGCGACAAGCGACCGAGCTGTCATTGAGAACATCGTGGGTCGGCTCGAGGCGGCCTGGAACGCGATGGATGGCGTGGCTTTCGGGACGCCGTTCGCGAGCGACGCCGATTTCGTAAATGTCCGGGGCGATCATTTTCAGGGGCGAGAAGCAATTGTGGCCGGACATGTCGGGATCTTCCGGACGATCTACGCAGGGAGCTCGAACCGCTACACGGTCGAGACTGTTCGTCCGATCCGGCCGGACGTTGCGGTGGCGCACGTTCGCGCTGTGCTCGATGTACCGCAGGGACCGCTGGCCGGGCGACACACGGCTCGCTTCTCAGCCGTACTGACGAAGGAGCCCGGCGGCTGGGAGATCGCCTCTTTCCACAACACGCTCGAGGCTCCGCCGCGGCCATGACCGAGTCCGCTCCGACCGGACGTCAAACTCTCACCGTGCGCATTGTCGTGGAGGATCCGGCCAGTTTGATCGGATTCCTCAAGCGCGTGTTCGCGGCCACGGGCGAGGTCTATACTGACATCCCTTCGCAGATCGTGATCGGCAACTCCGTCCTCATGGTCAGCAAGGCCGGTCCTCGAGACGTGTTCCCGGCGTTTCTCTACGCATACGTCGAGGACGCGGACGCCACTTGCGCTCGTGCCATCGAGGCAGGAGCCCTTCTCCTCGAGCCGGCCTGGGATACGCCCTACGGAGACCGCCGCGGGATGGTGCGCGATCCGTGGGGAAACGTCTGGCAGATCGCTTCGTCTTTGTCACGGCAGGGTTCCGGCCGTGCGTAGAAAGCGCCGAAACTCTCACGCCAGTCTCGCGCTTCTCGTCACCTGCGTCGTGGCTTTCTGCTCGTCTGCACATGCGGATTCGACCAAAGATGCGGCGGTCTCCGCCGCGCGCAAGTGGCGCATCGCGAACGAGCGACAGATCCTGAACGAGCACGTCGAGCTCGTGAGAATTCAGAACGTCTCGAAAGACACGCTCAACATCCGGCGGAATGCGGAGTATCTGCTGACGGTACTCGAGAAGCGCGGAGTGAAGGCCCGTCTCCTCGAAGTTCCCGGGGCACCGCCTCTCGTTTACGGCGAGCTGCTCACTCCGGGTGCGACGTCGACCTACGTGTTCTACGCGCACTACGACGGGCAGCCCGTCGACCCGAAGGAATGGGCGTCGCTCCCGTTCGAACCGACGTTGCGAACAGCGCGTCTCGACAAGGGAGGCACAGTTCTGCCGCTCGCATCCACAGGGCCGCTCGACCCGGAGTGGCGGCTCTACGCGCGCGCGGTCTCTGACGACAAGGGTCCGATCACGGCCATGATGGCCGCACTCGATGCGCTCAGGTCCGCAGGGATCAAGCCACGGGCGAACCTCAAATTCGTGTTCGACGGAGAAGAGGAGGTTGGATCTCCCAATCTCGATCGCCTGTTGAAGGCGCATCGGGATCTCCTGCGAGGCGATTTGTGGATCATCGGCGACGGCCCGGAGCATCCGAGCGGGCGACCGACGGTGTCCTTCGGCGTTCGCGGTGTGCAGGGAGTCGAGATCACCGTCTACGGGGCGAGCCGGGAGCTTCACAGCGGCCACTACGGGAACTGGGCACCGAATCCGGCCATGATGCTCTCCCGGCTCCTGGCCTCGATGAAAGACGCGGACGGTCGCGTTCTCATCGCGGGCTTCTACGACGACGTGACGCCGCTCACGAAGTCCGAACGTGCGGCAATCGACGCGATTCCGAACGATGACGCCGAACGAAAGCACGACCTATCGCTGTCGCGTACCGACGGTGGAGGAAAGCGGCTCGCGGAGATGATCACAGTTCCGGCTCTCAACGTACGCGGCCTCTCGAGCGGAAAGGTGGGCGAGGAGGCGGCGAACGCGATCCCCACGACCGCGACCGCCTCGATCGACATCCGGCTCGTCAAGGCAATGGACGGCGCGCGGACCGTGTCGGCCCTGATCCGCCACGTCGAGAAGGAAGGCTATTTCGTCAAGCCGGACGAGCCCGGGCCGGACGTCCTCCGCGCGCACCCGAAGGTGGCTCGAATCACCGTCGAGACCGGCGGGTACAATGCCGTCCGCACTCCGATGGAACTGCCGGTGGCGCAGAGGCTGGTCCGCGCGCTCGAAGGGATCCGGGGGCCGCTCGTGCTGCAACCGACGATGGGTGGGAGCCTGCCCCTGGCCGTGATCGAGGAGATCGTTGGCGCGCCTACCATCACCGTTCCGACCGTGAACTCCGACAACAACCAGCACGCGAAGAACGAGAATCTCCGCCTGGGCAATCTGTGGACCGGCATCGAGACGATGGCCGCGTTGTTCGTGATGGAATAAGAGGTTTGCATGAGCGCGGAAGTCCGATCGGGAATCCTGACGGAGGAGAATCTACGAGGCGAGGTGGATCACATCCGGGACTACCTGCTCGCCCGTGGATTCGAGGACATCGTCGTCATGTACGGACTGGCTTGCAACCTCGAGATGGACGACCTCTATCAGGAGCGTCCTCTCAAGACCGACGCACTTCCGGAGTTCGTACGTGCAAGTCAGCAGAAGGGTGTCTTCATCCTCGGCGAGTGTGACCTGCACGTGGACTCGACGGACATGACGGTGCGTTTCACCCTGTACCACGAGTCGGATGTTCACTTCGAAGGGAGCCCCGAGGAGGCCGGCACGCTCAGGGACCGCTGGCAGGCCCTGGGGTACGCGCCCCATTTCGTCCAGGACGGGAGCGAAGCGTGACGATCACATGGACTGCGTCGATTCGCCCATGAAGGATTTGTCGGAAGGCGCAGGCCCCGCCCTTCCCTACGTACTCGGTCACTCGGATCGGGAGCTCGAGCGCTTGAGCGCACAAGCCCGCCTCGTGGAACCGGCCACGCGCGCTTTCTTCCTCGAAGCGGGGATCGTTCCCGGAATGCGAATCCTGGACGTGGGCAGCGGTGCCGGTGACGTCGCGTTTCTGGCTACGAATCTGACGGGCCTCGACGGGTCGGTCGTGGGCGTCGATCGGGTTCCGGCCGCCGTCGCAACGGCCCGACGGCGAGCCCAGGAACGCTCGCTCGGGAACGTCTCGTTCGTCGACGGGGATCCGGCCGAGATGACGTTTGACGAACCGTTCGATGCCGTCGTGGGTCGGTACGTGCTTCTCTTTCAGAACGACGCCGCAAGGATGTTGCGCCGGCTCGCGAGGCACCTTCGGCCCGGCGGCCTTCTCGTGTTTCACGAGCCGGACTGGACCTTTGTGCGATCCGTTCCGCGCGCGCCGACGTACGAGCAGTGCTGCCGATGGATCGTCGAGGCGGGGATCCGGGGAGGCTCCAACTGGAACATGGGGGAAAAGCTGCGTCCGACCTTCGTCGACGCGGGATTCCCGGACCCCACGATGCGGATGAGGACGTTCTTCGGAGGGGGAGAAGCGGCTCGCGAGGTCCTGCATGCGATTGCCGAAATCGCCATCACCCTTTTGCCGGCCATGGAGAAGTTCGGCGTGGCGACCGCTGCCGAGGTCGACGTGGCGACCCTGGCCGACCGCATGTGGCAGGAGGTCGCCCGGAGCAACGGCGTCATCATCTGGCGATCGGAAATCGCCGCATGGTCGCGGGTTCGCGACGGGAGGGACGCGTGAACCTGGAATTCATCGAGGACGGACCGAGTGGTGAGGCGCTCCTTCTTCTGTACGGGGGCGGCCCGGGGGAGGTGGCTTCGCTTCGGAGCGCTTTGCACGGCCTGTCTCAGGACGTCGGGCTCGAGCTCGCGGTGCACGACCTGCCGTTCGTGCTCACGGTCGGCAACTGTCGTCTTCGGGCAATCTCTGCGGCAAAGGATGTGGGAGTGCGGACCCGATCGCCGGCCGACTTCGAGTGGACCCTCGACCAAGAGTCGTGGCTTCAAGTCGACGATCTACTCGAGCCGTTCTGCCGGGAAACGAAAGAGGTCCGCTTTCAGTTCCTGAATCCAGGCCGGGGAACGAGGATCATCTATTCGACCACGCGCGCGTGGTAGAAACGAACGAATGACTCGCACGGATCAGCGGCTCGGAATGTGGTCGGCGCGCCTCGTGGTGATCCTCGCCGTTGCATACATTCTCACCGGTTGCGCCTGGCTCCTCTTCGGGCGATCGCCAAATCCGCAAGAGCTGCAGCCAAGCGAACCCTATCTGGCGATTCTCGAAGCCCTCATCGTTCTCCTGTCACCGGTCATGATCGTCCTCATGGCGAGCATCCACGCGCATGCCGATCCCGATCGCAAGACGATGGCTCTGGTCGCTCTCGCGCACATGACGGCGTGCGCAACGCTCACGTGCGCCGTTCACTTCCTCCAACTGACAGTCGTGCGCCGGCTGCCCGTCGAGGATCCCCGCTTCTCAATTCTCCAGCTCTATCCGTGGCCCGGGCTCTCGCTCGGGCTCGACCTCATTGCCTGGGATCTCTTCTTCGGCCTCGCCATGCTGTTCGGTGCTCCGGTGTTTCGAGGAAACGGGCGGGACGCGGCCATCCGGCGCGGGATGAAACTGAGCGGGGTCCTGTGCCTGACGGGAGTGATTGCTCAGGCGACGGGCAACTTCTGGTTCCAGTATCCTGCGATCGTGGGCTATGCGTTCGTGTTTCCGGCGGTCTGTGTCCTCTTGAGCCAGTACTTCCGGCCCACGAGCAATGCGATCGCATCCGCCTCGTCGTCCCAACGCCCGCCTCAGTAGATCAACTGGCTCAAGGAGGATTCAGTGGATGCATTGCGTGCCCTTTCGCTCCTGCCGTTCGTTCCGAGTGGAACGGACTATGAGGCCAGTCGCCGACTCTTCAAGGATCTCGGTTTCGAGGAAGTGTGGGAAAACTCGGGTTATGCCGGATTCCGCAATGGTGACGCCCAGTTCATCCTTCAGAAATACGAAGACCAGCACTTTGCCGAGAACTTCATGGTGCGCCTGAACGTGAACGATCTCGATGCCTGGTGGCACGTCGTTTCCGAGAAACGTCTGGACGAGAAGTACCCGAAGGTCAAGATTCGCCCGCCGGAAGTCTTTCCGTGGGGACGCGAGGTCAACTTCACGGACCTCGCGGGCGTCTGCTGGCATATCGGAGTCCAGAAGTGAAAGCCTCGGTCTTCGTTGGCACGAGTGTCGACGGATTCATCGCGCGGCTCGATGACACCCTCGACTTTCTGCCCGCGGACGGCGGTGAACCTCACGGCTTCGACGAATTCATGGCAACTGTCGATGCGCTCGTCATGGGCCGGAACACGTACGACGTCGTACTCGGGCTCGGGCCGTGGCCGTTCAACGACAAGCCGGTTTTCGTCCTGAGTTCGCGGGAGATTCCACCGCCACCGGACGCATCCGCCGGAGCCACGATCGAGTGCATGTCGGGCACTCCGGTCGAGATCGTGGCACAGCTCGAACGTCGCGGCATTCAAAGCATCTACGTGGACGGAGGACGGACCATCCAGCAGTTCCTCGAAGCTGGCCTGATCCAGCGGCTCATCGTCACACGGGTTCCCGTCCTGATCGGCACGGGGATCCCGCTCTTCGGACCCGTGCCGAAGGACGTCAAGTTGCGACACGTAAGCACTCGATCGTTCGTGAGCGGCCTGGTTCAGAGCGAATACGAGGTGATTGGTTGATCGCTCGGGAGTTGACGGCGTCCTGCCCGAGGGGCACTCTGGGTGCCCCGTCCCTGGTCAACCGCGTCTCACTACGGAGAAAAAACCAATGCGCAACCTGATCGTCACGCACGCCGTTGTCGCGTTCCTTGCAGTCGGGATCACTTGCCCGCCGGGCGCCCAGGCTACCGACATGAGTCCGGAGCAGACGGCGGTCATGGCGACCATCAATCGGTTCGTCGCCGCCTTCAACAAGGGCGATGCGAAAGCCGCCACGGCCGAGTGCGTCGACGACATGTCCATCATCGACGAGTTCCCTCCGTACGAATGGCACGGTCCCGGCACGCTCCTCAAGTGGATGGAGGATTACGGGACGGACGCGACGAAAAACGCGATCACCGAAGGAGGCGTCACGATCGCGAAGCCGAAACACGTCGAGGTGATCGCGGATCGAGCCTACGTCGTGGTCCCCGCGAACTATGCGTACAAGAGGGCGGGCAAGCAGGTGAACCAGAACGGCTCGATGATGGCGCTAACCCTGCACAAGATCGACGCGGGCTGGCGCATCACCGGATGGTCGTGGGCCAGGAAGTAGCGACGAATGATCCCGGCGATCGAGGCGCTCGAGCGCCTCCGTGACGGCAACCGACGCTTCGTCGCGAACCAGTCGACGGCCGCCGAAACCTCGAGCCATGCGCACCGCGTGTCTCTCGTCGGCGGCCAGGAGCCGTTCGCGATCGTTCTCGGCTGCTCGGACTCCCGGGTGCCGGCCGAGCTCGTGTTCGACCAGGGCTTCGGGGACCTCTTCGTCATTCGAGTCGCGGGCAACGTCGTGGCACCTTCACAGATTGGAAGTGTCGAGTTCGCGGCGTCGCGCTTCGACACCCGTCTCGTGGTCGTCGTGGGTCACACGCAGTGTGGCGCGGTTGCGGCGACGCTCGAGGAGCTTCAGGGGCGTTCGACCACGCAATCGCGGAATCTCCGCTCGATCGTGGACCTCGTTCGCCCGCCGGTCGAAGCGCTGCTCGGCACGCATCCGGTCGGGGATCCGGAGGCGCTCATGCACGAGGCCGTTCGGGCCAACGTCCGTGCCGGTGTCGATCATCTGCGGCATGGCTCGGAGCTCCTCGAGCAGTTGATTCGCGATGACGGGTTTCTCGTCGTCGGTGCGGAGTACTCGCTCGAATCGGGCGTCGTGACGTTCTTCGAAGGAGCTGCGGAGCCCAATCGGGCAGTGACGTGAGGATCGGTTCGATCGTGATCCGCTGTCATGAATTCGATCGGATGCTCGCGTTCTGGCAGGACGCACTCCACTACGTGCCCCGGGAGCCCGCGGAGGCCGGCTGGGCCGTGCTGCGCGATCCCGAGGGGCGCGGTCCGAACTTGTCTCTGGATCGGGCCCCAGCGCGCCGCTTGCAAGGCAGGAGCTGGATCCACCTCGACCTCTATGCGAATGATCAGGAGGCCGAGGTGGAGCGACTCGTCGGGCTCGGAGCAAGACGCTATCCGTGGCGGTATCCTTCCGACGCCGACTACGTCGTCCTCGAAGACCCCGACGGGAATCTCTTCTGCGTCGTTCAAACGTAGGCCTTTCAGATGCCAGACCGCGTCGATCTCTTCTACAACACGTACGGCCACTTCACCGAGAAGGTGCTCGACACGATCCGGAAGGAGACGTACGGCACGGACATCGGTCAGAACAGCTGGCTCACCGTCGACGAATACGAACGGTGGCTGCCCGAGCTCGACCTGGGTCCGGGCCGTCATCTCCTCGAGGTTGCAAGCGGGTCCGGCGGACCCGCGGTCTACGTGGCGCGTACGACGCGATGCCACATCACCGGCATCGATGCGAACGAAAACGGTGTCGCTACGGCGGCCCGCACGGCGGACGTGGCCGGCCAGACGCACAGCGTAAGCTTTCGCGTGGCCGACGCGACTGCGCCGCTTCCGTTCGAGGACGACTCGTTCGATGCGTTGCTCTGCATTGACTCGATGAACCACTTCCCGGACCGGCTCGCCGTGCTCCGGGAATGGCGTCGCGTTCTTCGCAAGGGGCGGCGGGCCCGCTTCACGGACCCGGTCGTCATCACGGGCCCGATCACGAACGACGAGATCGCACTCCGAAGTTCGATCGGCCACTTTCTCTTCGTGCCGGCGGGCGTGAACGATCAGCTCATCGAACAGGCCGGGTTTAGACTCGTCCGGCAGGAGGATGTCTCGGAGAACGCGGCCCGCGTCGCCGGCCGGTGGCACCGCTCGCGACAGGCGCACCGAAGAGAGCTGCTCGAGATCGAGGGCGACGAGCGTTTTGAGGGCGTGCAGCGGTTCCTCGAGGCGGTGGAAACTCTCACGAGCCGGAGACAACTCTCGCGCATCGCGTACCTGGTCGAGAAGCCCTGAAGGGGGAAGCCTCATGGCGGAATACAAAGCGGTCGTCACGTGGAAGCGCGACGGCGCACGATTCATCGACAACCGTTACAGCCGCGGGCATCGCTGGCAGTTCGACGGCGGCATCGAGGTCCCGGCATCCGCGTCCCCGCACGTCGTGCCGCTCCCGATGTCCGTCGCGGCGGCCGTCGATCCCGAGGAGGCGTTTGTCGCAAGCCTCTCGAGCTGTCACATGCTGTTCTTCCTTTCGATCGCGGCGAAGCGTGGCTTCGTCGTCGAGGCGTATCGTGACGAGGCTGTGGGCGTGCTCGAGAGGGATGCCTCCGGCAAGATGTGGATGGCGCGCGTGACGCTCCGTCCGGAGGTTAAGTTCGACGCCGACAGCCGGCCCAGCGAGGACGTTCAGACGGCGATCCACCACGAGTCCCACGACGAGTGCTTCATCGCGCGGTCGGTCAAGACCGACGTCCGATGTGAGCCGATCTGGGATCGTCCCCTCGCGCAGGCTTGAGCGATCGCCGTTCGCGCACCGTGGAGGAGCTTCAATGAAGGACCTGGCGATTGAGCTTCCGAACCGACCGGGCGCACTCGCCGAAATGGGAGAAGCGCTGGGACGCGCCGGCGTGAGCATCGAAGGCGGAGGCGCCTGGGTCGTCGAGGATCGCGGCATTGCGCACTTTCTCTTCGAAGATGGCGTCGCCGCGCGCAAGGCGCTCGAAGCGTCCGGAATCCGCGTGCTCGACGAGCGCGAGGTGATCGTGCAGCGGCTCAAGCAGGCGGTGCCCGGACAGCTCGGCCTGCTCACCCGCCGCATGGCCGACGCCGGCGTGAACATCGAGGTGCTCTACAGCGATCACGACCATCAATTGATTCTCGTGGTCGACGATCCCGCGAAGGCGCGCAAGGTGTCCGAGGAGTGGGCATGCTCTACATGATTCTCGAGCACTTCAAGGGCGACCGCGTGCCCGTGTATCGAAGGTTTCGGGACCAGGGGCGCCTGGCTCCTGACGGGCTGCGCTACGTCCAGAGTTGGGTCACCGCGGACCTCCAGCGCTGCTATCAGGTGATGGAGTGCGACGATCCGGCGCTTCTCGAGGAGTGGATGGCCCGATGGCGGGATCTGGTCGATTTCGAGGTGATTCCCGTCGTGTCCTCATCCGAAGCCTCCGCGGCCCTGGCCCCTCGACTATGATGGGGGAAGCCCCACATTCGAATCGGAGGTGTTCCCATGGCGAAGAAGGCAAGGAAGTCGGTGAAATCGGCAAGGAAGTCCGCAACGCGGCCCGCACGGCCGGCGCGGAGCCAGCGCAAAGTTCTCGCCCGGTCGTCCGCGCCACGCGCACGACGCGCGAGCGAAACGAAATCTGTGTCGAGGAAGGAGCTCAACGGCTGGATCACGCACACCGATCTCGCGAGTGACGATCCCGTTGCCACGAAAGCGTGGTGTGCCAAGGTTCTCGGCTGGACGTTCAAGCCGAGCATGATGATGCCCGAGGGCGAGTACCACCTGTTCATGTACTCCAATAAGGGCGGAGGCGGCATTCATCAGACCGGGCCCTCCGAATCGCCCGGCACTCTCCCGTACGTTTCCGTGCCGGATACAACCCGTGTGTTCGACAAGGCGATTCGCGAAGGCGCCGAGGAGATCATGGCGCCCAATCGCATGGGGAACGGGATCACGCTTGCGATCGTTCGCGCTCCGGGCGGCGTCGCGATTGGAATTGCAGGGCCCTAGTCTTCCGGACTGCCCGCGGCCGTCCAGGAACCGAAGGAGTCGATCAATGGAGCGCACGAGTCCGACCACGCCGATCATGTGGGTTCCTAGTATGGACGTCTTCTTGAGCCACTGGTTCCCGCAATACGACGAGGCGCGCAGGTTCTTGGACGCCGAGGGCGGGTATCTCTTCCCGTACCAGCATCAGTACTACGTGACGACGGCCGAGGCCGTGCGCAAACTCGGGTTGGATCCGTCCGATCCCGACTGGGAGCGGATCGGGTTCGACTGGGTGCGCCCGGCCGACGCAGGGGCCTGGGAGCGGCTGCGTCTCGCACGCGAAATCGCGTTCTGATTGCCGGCGAGTCGACGATGAAGAAGACCGTGACCGCATCCGCTGCATCCACCGCATCACAGCTTCGCGCGTATTTCGCCGCATTGCCGCCCGATGCGCGCAAGCGCCTCCGATTGATGCGTGAGGAGATTCGCGCGATGGCTCCGGACGCAGTCGAAGTGATCAGCTACAAGATTCCGGCGTTTCGACTCGATGGGAAGATGCTCGTCTGGTACGCGGCCTGGAAACACCACACGAGCCTCTACGCGATCACGACGGCCATCAAGCACGTCCACGCGACCGAGCTCGAGGGCTACGAAACGTCCAAAGGAACGGTTCGGTTTCCTCTCGCCGAGCCGTTGCCCACGACGCTCCTCAAGCGTCTCGTGAAGGCGCGCATCGACGAAGTGCGCGTGGAAGCCCCAAAGCGACTCGTCCGGCGCTCCGTTCGAAAGAAGGCGAAATAGTCGTAGAGCCGGAGTCGGGAAACCGGGGTACAATCGCAAAGTGCACCGGCGCACTATGGACGCCGGAGAACGTGACGACCCTCGACACGGATCCTACTGATGCGTATTCCCACCGAGCCCATTGGCAGCATTCCAAGACCTCACAAACTGATCGAGGCGTTCATGCACGCCGACGGAACGAGCCCGTCGCTCGATCCGCTCTACGACCAGGCCATTCGGGAGACGATTCAGCAATTCGAAGCCACGGGCTCGCCGGTGATCACCGACGGGGAGCAGAAGAAGTACCACAACTTTTGGACGTACTGCGTGCAGGGCCTCGCGAACACCGTGCCCGACGGCTTCAGGCTTCCATTTGCGAACGGCCACGTGCGCCGGATGCCGCGACTGACCGGCGGGCCGTTCAAATTCCGCAGATACGCCGGCGGCTATCTGGACGTGGCCCAGAAGTACGCGAAGGTCGCCATCAAGCAGGCGGTCATCTCGCCTTCGGCCCTGAGCCTTCTGTATCCCGAGAAGGAGATCGCAGGCTACAGCCGCGAGGCGTTCCTCGACGACCTCCTGAGCGAGCACGAAAAGGAAGTTCGGACGTGTCTAAGGAAGGGTGCTCACAGCGTGCAGATCGACTTCACGGAAGGGCGCCTGGCCGTCAAGCTCGATCCCACGGGCCATCTCCTGCACAGCTTCATTGACCTCAACAACCTCGCGCTCGACCGATTCAGTGCGGAGGAACGGAAGAAGATCGGCGTGCACACGTGCCCGGGCGCGGATTGCGATTCGACCCACAGCGCCGACGTCGACTACGCAGAGCTCCTGCCGAGCCTGTTCGATCTCAAGGTGGGGAACTTCTACATCGCGCTCGCGGGCGAGCCGGATCGGGAGCGCGTCCTCAAGATCATCGGAGACCACTTGAAGCCCAACCAGCGCGTGTTCATCGGCGTCGTCGCGCCGATCGACCCGCGCATCGAAACACCGGAGGAAGTGCGCGATCGCACGCTCGAGGCGGCCCGCTACATTCCGGTCGCACAGCTCGGGACCACGGACGACTGCGGCTTCGCTCCATTCTCCGACGACACATCAACGAGCCGTGCCACCGCGTTCGCCAAGATCCGGGCCCGCGTGCTGGGCACGGCGCTCGCCGCCGAGATCCTGGAGAAGGCGGAGATTCTGGAGAAGGGCTGATGGTCGATCGCGAAGACGACGACGAAGACGAAGACGCTCTCCTTCGCTCCGTCGCATTGCAGAACGCCCAGAGCGTGCGTCGCGCGCGCCAGCGCGCGGACGATGCGCTCCGCGATAGCGAACGCAGACTCCAGTTCGTTCTCGATTCCGTCCCGCAGAAGATCTTCACCGCCCGGCCGAACGGCGACCTGGACTATGCGAATCCGCAGTGGACCGAGTTCATCGGGGTTCCGTTCGAGCGGCTTCAGGACCGCGGCTGGATGCAGTTCGTTCACCCGGAGGATGCCTCCGCAACCATCCGGGCCTGGCGGCGATCCATCGATACGGGCGAACCCTTCCAGTTCGAGCTGCGCTTTCAGGATGCGGAGGGCCGGTATCGCTGGCACCTGAGCCGGGCCGTGCCGCTACGGGATGACGAGGGCGCGATCGTCATGTGGGTCGGCTCGAACACGGACGTGCACGAGGTGAAGGAAGCGGATCGTCGCAAGAACGAGTTCATAGCGATGCTCGCCCACGAGCTGCGCAATCCTCTCGCGCCCATCGGAAATGCGCTCAAGGTCCTGCGCAAGGCCCAGGGGAACCGCGAGGCGGTCGAATCCGCGACCGAGATGATGGAGCGCCAGGTCGCCCAGATGGTCCGCCTGGTGGACGATCTGCTCGATGCGAGCCGCGTGAGCCGGGGCAGGATCGAGCTTCGCCGGAGCCGGATCGATCTCCTCTCCGCGGTGAACGACGCCGTGGAAGCCTCGCGCGAGCTGTGCCGGAGCCTGAACCACGAGCTCGAGGTTTTGCTGCCCGACGGGCCGCTTCACCTCGAGGCCGACCCCCTTAGGCTCACGCAGGTGGTCGGCAATCTCCTCAACAATGCCTGCAAGTTCACGAACCAGGGCGGGCACATCCGGCTCACGGTCGCGCGCGAAGGGAACGAAGCGGTGATCCGGGTGCGGGACAACGGCATCGGCATTGCCGCCGATCAGAGGACCTGCATCTTCGACATGTTCATGCAGGTCGACACGTCGCTCGAGCGCACGGTGAGCGGGCTCGGGATCGGGCTCACGCTCGTGAAAAACCTGGTCGAGCTGCACGGCGGAACGGTGGAAGTGGAGAGCGGCGGCCCGGGACAGGGCAGCGAGTTCATCGTGCGGCTGCCCATTTCAGTGGACGCGGCGAAAGCGCCGGAATCGCCGGAAGCCGCGACGCCGGCTCCCAGGCCCGCGGTCGTGAAGGGCTGCAGAATTCTGGTCGTGGAGGACAACCAGGACTCGGCGGCGTCGCTCGCGATGTTCCTCAAGCTCTCGGGCAACGAGACGCTCATTGCCTGCGACGGCCTCGAGGCCGTCGAGTCGACGGAGGCGTTCAGGCCCGACGTCGTGCTGCTCGATCTCGGTCTGCCCCGGCTCAACGGCTACGAGGTGGCGCGCAAGATTCGCGAGCAGCCGTGGGGAAGGGACATCGTGCTCGTGGCCCTGACGGGCTGGGGACAGGACGCGGACCGGGCCAAGTCTCAGGAAGCCGGATTCGACGCGCACCTCGTGAAGCCCGTGGACTTCGGCGCTCTCACAAAACTCCTCGCTTCGCGCACGCGCCCCTAGACGAATCCGAAGCTGTAACTACCTCCACTCGCCTGCGCCGATGAACGCTCCCCAGATCGCGGGGTCGGGCTCGGCGCCGCGCCGGCGCAATCGCTCGAGCAGCGCGAGGCTTGCGGCCCGCACCGATTCGGCGGTCGACAGGCCGCGTGCGAACCGCGCCTCGTAGAGCGCCGCCATCCACTGGCGCGCGGCCGCATCTTCGACCGGCCAGAGGCTCATGACGAGGCTCCGGGCGCCCGCGATCGAGAACGCGCGGCGCAATCCGAACACGCCTTCGCCGGGCCTGACGTCTCCGACGCCGGTGTCGCACGCCGAGAGCACGACCCAGTCGACCGCGCGCAAATCAACCATCGAGATTTCTTCCGAGGTGAGGATGCCGTCGTCCTCGCCCGGCGCGGGCAGCGCGTGCCGGTTTGCGCCGGCGAACGCGAGCCCCGAGATCCGGAGCGGACTCTCCTCGCACTGATCACCCACGAAGAAGCCGTGCGTCGCGAGATGGAGGACGCGATGTCCCGGAGCGAGCGTCTTGAACTCTTCCTCGCCGGCCTGCGCTCCCAGGAGCAGGGTCGTCTTCGAGCCGTCGGTCGACGTCCGCCAGTGTTTCGCGATTTCGCGTCCTTCGAGCTCGGCGGCTTGCAAGGGCTCGAAGCGAGTTTCCGAGAGTCGCATGCACGTCGGTGGCGGGCCGCGGTACACGTGCGCGGACGCCCCGCCTGAACCCGGAGAGAGCGGCGAAGCGGTTGCGGCCGCGAGCAGCACGGCCTCCGCCGTGGCATCGAAGTCGGGTGCGGCCACGACGAAGAGGCCCGTTCCCGGCGAGCCGGCGTCCTTCCGCGGGACGAGGTCGCGCTCGGTCGACAACACGTGGAACAGCGGACCGCGCTCGATGAGGAAGGCGTCGGCGTCCGCGGGGAGCGCGGCGAAGTTCAAGAGGGCGAGCGCGCCGTCCGGGACCAGAAACACCATGTCCGCGCCCGCGACTCTGGAAGCGATCGGATCCCACACAGCTTCACGCAGGCGATCGCCCGGCGATCCGGCGCGCACGCTTGCGCCCGCTTCGCGGTCGGCCGGTGTGCGGACGATCGCATTGCGCCACGCGCTGATCAACGAATCAATCGTGCTGCACGCGCCGAGCGGGACGATCTCCGGGGTTGCTTCTCCCGATGCGAGCACGAGGGCGGTATAGCGCAACTCCGATTCCCGCGGTTCGAGGCCGGATCGCTCGGGAACGTGGTGGTACACGGAGAACGCGACCAGGGCAGATCCCTGAGGCAACGCGGCGCGGACCTCCGAGAGTCCGAGGCGGCTCCGTTCCTGATCGCGGCGAAACGCGAGGCTTCGTTGAGCGAGCTCGCCCTCCAGGCGCTCGATCTCCTGCCGTGATGCGGCGATTGCGCTGTCGGACTTCACGTCTCCCGGCGTGGCTCTCAGGATCTGGGAGCCGAGCCGGCCGCGCGCGCGCGCGATGCGGCCGAGGAGTTCGCGCGTTTCGGAATCGGACGCCGCCGCGATGACCCGCTGCCGTGTTGCCATCTCCTCGAGGATCTCGCCCCGATGGCGCAACACCGCGTCCCACAGGCGATCGCGCACTGTGGTCGGAATGCGGGACGGAGGCAACGAGAGCGCGAGGTCGATCGCGAGCGGACGGCTGTCGGCGTAATCGAGCATGGGACGTTCCGCGAGCGTACGGGCGGTGAGCGCGAGATGTTCGCGCTCGCTCTCCGCAGCGTTGAGGGCAAGGTTGAGCGCCGCGGTTTCGTCACCCTGCGCGTGGCGCAATCGGGCTTCGCGAAACGTGGCCTCGATCCGGCCGGGATGGTCCGGTCGCGAGATCGCGGATCGAATGTGCTGTTCCTGCGCGAGGCTCGAATCGGCGCCGACGAGATTTCCGCGGCTCAATCGAATCTCGGTCAGGAATCCGAAGGCCGATGCCGCCGCGGGCATCGACGGGCCTTTCCGGTTCCAGTCGAGGCCGTGGGTGACGAGCGACTCCGCGCGGGCGAGCTCCCCGGTTCGCCACGCGAGGAGCCCCAGGTTTCCGGTGCTTTCGGCGACGCCGCCCGCATCGCCGATGCGCGTTCGGATCGCGAGCGCGCTGTCATGGTAGGCACGCGCTTCGCCGTAGTTCCCCATGAAGTATTCGCTCAACCCAACGTTGTTCATGTAGCGGGCGACGTCGAGGTGATAGAGCCCGTAGGAGCGCTCCGCCAGGCGCACGCAGCGGCGGAAGACCTGGTTGCACCGGGGCGTGTCGTTGAGCAGTCCGAGCAGAGCGCCCTGCGTGTTGTAGATCCCGAGCAGACGCGGATCATCGACGGGCAGGGACTCCTCGGCGATCGCGACCGCGCGCTCGATCTCACGAAGCCCCTCGGCATAGTCCCCGAGGCCACGCGAGATGTTCGCGATGCTCACGCGCGTCTTCGCCACCGGATAGGAGATGGGCCCGAAGGCCTGCTCGCGCAGGGCGAGACACTCCATGAGCAGAGTCCGGCACGAGTCGACCTCCGACAGCACACCGAAGATGATGGCGGCGTTCTCGAGACAATCGGCGCGATCCGCGAGACTCATGGACGGACTTCGGCGCGCGATCGCGAGCGCGCGCGAAGCGTCTGCCGACGCGCCGAGCGGGTCTCCGAGGCTCAAACGAAGCATCGAATGTCGCGTCAGGACGCGGGCCATGTCGGGAGTGTCGGAGCCGAGCTCCACTTCCGCGACGGGCAGGAGGCGATCGCTGTACTTGCGAGCGAGCGTGGGGAAGGTCCGGCCGGCGAAGTTCGCGACTAGGCTGTCGAGGAGCACGAACCTCTCGTGGCGTGCACGCGCCGAGTTGCCCTTGATCGTGCCCACGAGCGAGTCGGCGAGCCCGCCCGCCGCATCGGCCTGACCCTCGGTGAGGAGCCGATCGATGCGCGCGAGCGCCGTGTCGCGGCCGGGATTGCCGGCGGTGGCCGAGGCTGCGATCGCGCTCGACGCCGGCACCATGCAGGCCAGCAGGAGAGCGAAGCCGATCGAACTACGGCGGCGGCTAACGAAGTTCGAAGACGTAGAGGGATTCCTCGATCGGCGAGCCGGCATCCGCGGGACGCCGGATGCGGAGCGTGTAACGTCCCGGCGTAAGAGGAGCGTCGCCACGGTTCAGGACGATGGCACGGCGGACTCCGGCGGGGAACAGCGACTCGACCGACGTGCGAAGAGTGAACCGGTTGTTTCCTGCATCATCGAGAAGCGAAATCTCGAGCGGGCCTTCTTCTGCCACCGCGAGTGCGCGCGGAGGATCGAACGCGATCGACTGCGCGTCGCCTGTGAACGCATACGTTGGAGTCGGCGCCGCGGAGCTGCCGCGATAGCTCTCCGGCAACGCGAACGCGTCGGACGGCCGCGGGCCGAGCGCGAGAGAAAGCCCGCGCGCCGGATCTGACGACGAGGCGGGATGCGATGGATCGGGATGCGACGGGGCCGGAGGCGACGGAGCGGGTGTCGTCGTCCCGCCCGAAGGTCCCGCTGGGACCTGCACCGTAGGATTCGTCGGCGAGGGCGGGCGCGTTCGCAAGCCCTCGGAGTTGACGAGGATCAGGATGCCGGCCGCGGCCGCAAGCGCTCCCGCCGAGACGCCGTAAATCCAGTTCCACGCCGGACGTTTCATGGCAGCCGGGGGCGCCGCGTCGCCAACGAGCTCGAGTGCGGGCGGAAGCACCGCGCGCTGGCCGAGCGCCGTGAGCTCCTCGCGACACGACTCGCAGCGCTCGAGATGCCCCTGCACGAGCTCGCGCATGCCTCCGCGCAAGGTCGGAGCGGTGCGATCCCAGGTCGCGATCAGCGTGCTCGGAAGATGATCGCCTCGCGAGCTCGCCTCGTCGTCCGGGCGCAGAGCTTCCGCCGCGGCTCCACAGGTCGGGCACTCCTCAATGTGCCGATCCATCACATCCTGCATCTCCGGATCGAGGATCCCGGCCGCCCAGGCACCGAGGAGCGCGCGAGCCCGCTCGTGCGGGAGCGTTGCGCCGCCGCTCATGTCGCAAGGCCTTCGAAGTAATCGAGCAGATCGCGGAGCTCTCCGCGGTCGGCCCGCACGTAACTCAGGAACTGCTCGCGGCATCGCTGCCAGCGTTTCGCGAGCGAGTTCGGCCTTTCCTTGAGACATTCCGCCGCCTCCGCCCAGGATCGGCCGTCGAACACGAACTTCGCGGGATCGAGACAGCGCGGACTGTGGCGCGCGAACCACTCGCACACCGCGAAACGCCACAGCGCGAGCGCATGCGGATCCACGGTCGAGTCGGGCGGGCTCTCGAGCTCGACATCGTCCACGTCCACCGCCGTGCCCAGCGCTCCGGTCTCCGCCTTCCGGTGCCGGCAGAAGTCCACCCACGCCCGCCAAGCGATTCGCGACATGAGCGCTTCCAGGTTGTCTGCGGGGCCACGTCTCAGAGCCCGATCGAGCCGAATCCACGCGTCGGAGGCGATGTCCTCCAGGTCGTCTGCGTACCGACCGCGGGCGAGCGCACGAATGCGTGAGCGCAGGAACTGCAACTCGGTGGACGAGTCGCGTGAAGCGCTGGGCGCGTTTGGCGCGTCGGCGGTCGGCAGGGAACCTGCTTCCGTCTCCATTTGTCGGCTCCGGAGGGCCTGTGTGACGGAGGAAAGAGCGCGGCAGGGAGCCGCGCCTTCCCGGTTCGGATACGCGTAAGCGACGACAGGGTAAGGGATTCTACAGCGTGCCCGGGGACGGGCCAAGCTCGATTTGAGGGAAGCACCCTCGTAACGTAGGCTTCGGAGCCTATGTCCGCGCCCCTGGGTCTGGCCCGTAGAACCGTTCGACTGGTCGCGTACGACGAACGCTGGCCGGAACTGTTCGAGTCCGAGCGTCGTCTGCTGCAAGCGCACCTCGGCGATCACATCGTCGAGATGGCCCACATCGGAAGCACGGCGATCCCGGGACTCGACGCGAAACCGGTGCTCGATCTCATGGTCGCCGTGCCCTCACTGCGGATCCCGGCGCCCGTCTACTCGACGCTCGAAGGACTCGGCTACGAGCACCGTCCGCACGACGATGTGCCCGATCGTCTCTTCTTCGCCAAAGGCGGGGCGGAACAGCGAACGCATCACCTGTCACTCTGTGAACGGGATTCGCACTTCTGGCGTGCGCACCTCTCGTTTCGGGAGCACCTGCGCCGCCATCCCTCCGTGGCCCACGACTACCTCGAGCTCAAGCGTGGTCTGGCCGCGCGATTCGCGTCTGATCGTCCCGCGTACACGACGGGGAAGGAGAGCTTCGTCAAGCGTGTGCTCGGGAGCCTTGGCGTATTCGTTCTCGGGCTGATCGCTCCTGCGATCCTATCGCTGGCGCTCCTGGTTTTCGGCACGGCCCGGGCTCAAGGTCCCGGCCCACGCGTCGAGATCGAATCCGGAATGCTCGAGGGCGCGGCCGCCGACAGCGTCGTCTCGTTCAAGGGAATCCCGTACGCCGCACAACCCGTGGGCGGCCTGCGCTGGCGGCCTCCACAGCCGATTCAGCCCTGGGCCGGCGTGCGCCAGGCGGGAGCGTTCGGACACGATTGCGTTCAGTTTCCAATTCCGGGCGATGCCGGTGCGAGCGGGGCGGAGCGCGGCGAAGATTGTCTCATGCTCAACGTGTGGCGGCCCGCTGCGATTCCCGAGGGAGAGAAACTCCCCGTCATGGTCTGGATCCATGGCGGGGGATTTCTGAACGGCGCCGCCTCGGTGCCGTTCTTCGACGGCAGCCGGTTCGCGCGCGAGGGAATCGTCTTCGTCAGCTTCAACTACCGCCTCGGCCGCCTGGGCTTCTTCGCGCATCCGGCACTCAGTGCGCGCTCCGAGAGGCCGCTTGCGAACTACGCGTTCATGGACCAGCTCGCTGCCCTGCAGTGGGTGCAACGCAACGTTCACGCATTTGGCGGTGATCCGCGTCAGGTCACGATCGTCGGCGAGTCGGCCGGCGGTATCTCGGTCGTGCATCTGCTCATGTGGGACAAAGCGCAGGGGCTCTTTCAGCGTGCGGCCGTCCTCTCGGGCTCCGGACGCAGGTACATGCCCCAGTTCCGGAAGCTCAAGGAAGCGACCGGCCCACTGCCCTCGGCCGAGGCCGCCGGTGTGGCCTTTGCCGAGAGCGTCGGCGTCCTCGCCACGGGCGAAGCAGGCCTCGAGGCCTTGCGCAAGTTGCCGGCCGAGCGCGTGAACGGGGACATGAGCATGCTCGCGCTCCTTCAGATGTCGCCGACCTACGTCGGCGGACCCGTGAACGACGGCGAGATCGTCACCGCCAAACCCGAAGAGAACATCCGCAAGAATGAATTCGCAAAGGTGCCGCTTCTGATCGGCACGACCGGCGCCGATCTCCCGGCCGACTTTCCTCCCGACCGAACGCGACCGCTCGACTTCTTCGGTCCTGATTCCGCGCGTGCGTCCAAGCTCTACGATCCCGACGGAACGATGCCTCCCGACCAGCTCTCCGTCCTCATCGCAGCCGACATGACGATGCACGAGCCGGCGCGGTTCCTGGCGGAGCGGATGGCTGCTACAGGAGAGCCCACCTGGATCTATCGCTTCGATTACGTTCCCGAATTTCTGCGCGGAAAGATGACCCATGCTCCGCACGCCGGAGAGCTCGGCTTCCTGTTCGATCAGCTCGGTGCCCGTTACGGAAAAGGCGCCACCGCGCGCGACCGGGAGATGGCGAAGACCTTCCACGGATACTTCGTCCGCTTCGTGAAGCACGGCGATCCGAGCGGGCGGGGACTTCCCGCATGGCCGAAGGTCGATCCGTCGCGCGATGATCTCATGATGTTCGGCGCCGACGGGAAGGCGCGCCTCGACCAGGACCCGTGGGGCGAGCGCCTCCGGCTGGTCACGCGTGCGCAGGAGCGCCGGGGGGCCCCAGCAACGCGGTAGATTCCCGGCTCCCGGTCGCGGTAGGCTCTCCTTGCCTCGTATTGCCCACCCGGGGAGCCAACGTCCATGCGGGATCGTAAGCCTTTGACCGAACGGCGGCGGGCGGAGAACACCCTCCAGCGCAGCGAGCGCGATCTTTTCGAACTTTTTGAACACGCAAACGTGGGCCTGCATTGGGCGGCCCCGGACGGAACGATTCTCCGCGCGAACGAAACCGAGCTCGCGCTCCTCGGTTGTGCGCGCGACGAATACGTCGGGCGGAACATCGCGGAATTCCACGTCGATCCACTCGTAATCCAGGAAATTCTCGAGCGACTGGAACGCGGGGAGACGCTGCGTGAGCACCCGGCGCAGATGTGCCGCAAGGACGGATCGATCCGCGACGTCCTGATCAGCGCGAACATGCTGTTCGAGGGCGGGAAGCTCATCCACATCCGGCGCTTGACGCGGGACGTGACCGACGCCAGGAAAGCGCACGAGACCCGCGAGCTCTTGAGCTCGATCGTCCAGTCGTCGGACGATGCGATCGTCAGCAAGACGCTCGAGGGAATCGTCCTCACGTGGAATTCGGGCGCCCAGCGGCTGTTCGGATACAAGCCGGAGGAGATCGTCGGCCGGCCGATCACCCTCATCATTCCGGAAGAGCTGCACGAGGAGGAGCGCTCGATCCTTGCGCGGCTCAGGCGGGGCGAGCGCATCGACCACTACGAAACCGTCCGCGTGTCGAAGGCGGGCCGGCGAATCGATGTTTCGCTCACGGTCTCGCCCATTCGGGATCCTTCGGGTCGGATCATCGGCGCGTCCAAGGTGGCGCGCGACATCAGCTGTCGAAAGGCGGCGGCGGAGCAGATTCGCGAGAGCGAAACGCGCTTTCGCGCGTTCGCCGATAGCGCGCCGGTCCTCATCTGGCTCAACGATCCCACGGGTTGCATCTTCGTGAATCGGGCGTATCTCGACTTCGTGGGCGTTCCGCACCTCGTGGACGTCCGGGGCTACAACTGGGCCGAGTTCATTCATCCCGAAGATCGCGACGCCTACGTGGCGCTGTACCTCGATTGTCAGGAGCGGCGCGTCCCGTTCACGGCCGAGTTCCGGTTTCGACGCCATGACGGTCAGTACCGTTGGATGCACTCGTCCGGCGTGGCGCGGATCTCGAGCTCGGGAGCCTATCTCGGGTACACCGGGTGCACGATGGACATCCATGAGGTTCGCATGGCCTCCGAGGCTCTGCACGAGGCCGACCGCCTCAAGAACGAATTCCTGGCGACGCTCGCGCACGAGCTTCGCAATCCGCTCGCTCCGCTTGCGAACATGCTCGAGGTCATGAAGCGCGCCGATCACGACTCGGAATTGCTGGTCCAGGCCCGGGGGACGATGGAGAGGCAGCTCGCAAGCCTGGTGCGGCTCGTCGACGACCTGATCGATCTGAGTCGGATCACGCGCAACAAGCTCGAGCTGCGGAGGGAGCGGGTCGATCTCGCGGACGTGATCCGGCAGGCCGTCGAGACGTGCACCCCGCTCCTCGAGGGATTCCATCACGAGCTCACCGTGACTCTCCCTCCGGAGACGATCTTCGTGCATGCCGACCGCGAACGCCTGGCGCAGGTGTTCACGAATCTCCTCAACAATGCGTGCAAGTACACCGAGCCCGAGGGCCGATTGAGCCTCTCGGCGACACGACGGGGAATGGAAGTCGTCGTGAGCGTGAAGGACAACGGCATCGGGATCCCGAAGGAGAAGCTCGCGGGCGTCTTCGACATGTTCACGCAGGTGGACCAGACGTTCGAGCGCACGCAGGGGGGTCTCGGCGTCGGTCTCTCGCTCGTCCGGCGGCTCGTGGAAATGCACGACGGGACCGTGTCGGCCACGAGCGAGGGTTCGGGACGCGGGAGTGAGTTCGTCGTGCGGCTTCCTCTCGAGATCCCGGCCCTGCCGGCGGCAGAGGCGCCCCGTGTCCTCGTTGAGAAGCGGGCGGCTCCCCGGCGAATTCTGGTCGTCGACGACAATCAGGATTCGGCCGCTTCGCTGGCCCTGTTGCTGAGCGTCACCGGCGAGGAGACGCTCATGGCGCATGACGGCATGGCGGCCGTCGAGGCCGCCGAGCAGTTTCGTCCCGGAGTCGTGCTGCTGGATCTGGGACTCCCCAGGCTCAATGGATTCGACGCCGCGCGCAGCATTCGCGAACAGCCATGGGGGAAGGACATGATCCTGATCGCACTCACCGGATGGGGCCAGGAGGAGGATCGCCGGAAGTCGCAGGCCGCGGGATTCGACGCTCATCTCGTGAAACCCGTCGACTACGATGCGCTCATGAAGCTCCTCGCCTCATTGCCCGCGGCGACTCAGGCGACCTGACCGGGTGACTCCGAGTGTCCGATAGCCTCGACGTTCTGAGGGAGCGCATCCGGCAGCTCGACCAGGAGCTGCTCACCCGCGCCGCACAGCGCGTGGAGCTCGCGCGGCAGCTCGGCGAGCTCAAGCGCCGCCAGAAGCTCGCGACCGTCGACTATGCGCAAGAACGCATCGTCCTCGACCGCGCGCGCGCGATCGCCGAGGAATCCGGGTTGAGTCCGGACGTGGCGGAAGAGCTGTTCGATCGTTTGATCCGGGCCTCGGTCACCGCGCAGGACGAGGACAATCTCCGCGTTGCCGGGACCGGCCTCGGGAAGAGCGCGATCGTCGTCGGGGGCGCGGGCCGCATGGGCCGGTGGCTCGGGCGATTCCTCTCGGCGCAGGGCTACGAGACGAACGCGCTCGATCCTGCCGCCTCCGCAGAGGAGAACGATCGGGCGCGCGCTGCGATGGCGACGGCCGAGCTCATCGTCTGCTCCACGCCGCCGGCCGCCACCGCGGAGCTGTACGCCGCCTGGGCCGCGAAGAAGCCGCCGGTGGGGGTCGTGGTCGACATCGCGAGCATCAAGACGCCGCTTCTCGACGCGATCCGCGCGCTTCAGAGGAGTGGCGGGCGCGTCGCGTCGATCCACCCCATGTTCGGGCCGTCCGCCGTGCTGCTGCGCGATGCGGACGTCGTGATCTGCGACACGGGCGACGCCGCGGCGACGGCGATCGTCGAGAAGCTCTTCGAGCCGACGACCGCCCGGATCGTGCACTTGCCGCTCGCCGACCACGACCGGATCATGGCGGACCTTCTGAGCCTCGCGCACGCGACCGCAATTGCGTTCGCCCTGGCTCTTCCGACGGACGAGCACCCCGTGCGCAGCACGACGTTCAAAGCGCTCGAACGGCTCGCGGGAGCTGTCGTGCGCGAGAGCCCCGACGTCTACTACGAGATCCAGGCGCTCAACCCGCATTCGGGCGTCGCGCTCGATCGTTTGCGGGTTGCGCTGGAGCGGATCGTGGCAGCTGTCACAGCGCGGGACGCGGAAGGATTCCGCTCGCTGCTCGATGAGGGCAAAGGACGCACGTAGAGCCTTCTCGGCGGCGCATTGACAGCGCCCGCTCACGGCAGTACGAATGATGTTCCACCTTCTCCCCCCCACCTGCGGGGGTTCTCATGCGAACTTTCCCTCTTTCTACACGTCCATCGTCGTTCCCGTGGGCACTCCTCGGGATCCTCGTGGTCCTCGCGCAGACCGGACCGTCCCGAGCGGACGCTCCGGGGAACACTTACCTCTCGGAGCCGCACTTCGGATCTCCACCGGGATCGAGTGCTGTGCTTGCCGCGGGGAACGTCCGTCTGCGGGCGACCAACCAGGGATACATCGGCAAGCTGTCGACGGATCCGGCTTCACCTCCGGCGGCGCAATGGCCGGGTCTTTCGGGCGTGGAGTTTCTGGGGGCGATTCACCTTGCCGTTGCTGCAAATGATCCCTTCCAGGTTGACCCGGCGCTTCTCAGGCGAACGAGCTACTCGACAGAGTGGCAGCCTCCGACTCTGAGCGCCGAGGACTCGATTCGTTCCGCGCTTGCCGGCGCGCCGGGCAGCGAACGTTTCTTCGACGACGATGGCGACACGCGCGTCGATGAAGAATTTCTGGACGGCCGGGACAACGATTTCGACGGCATGATCGACGAAGACTATGCCGCGATCGGTGATCAGATGCTCGCGTGGACCATGCGCGACGACACGGCCCCGCCCGGGCCTCTTCACATACCGCTCAATCTCGAATGCACACAGCGCGTATGGGCGTTCAACCGTCCGGGTTTCTCGGACTTCGCAGTCATCGAATACACGATTCGCAACGTCTCGGGTCATACGCTGGACAGCCTGGCGATCGGATGGATGGTGGATTTGAGTTGCGGGCCCAAGAATCAGCCTGGCGGATACGCGAACGACGATGTCACGCTCCCCGTGTTTCCTTCGGGCTCGTTCCTGCTCGTGCCCGACCCTTCGGACCCACGGCGGCAGCACCCGCACGATCCGGCTCTCAACTCGTTCGTGCCGGCGGAGTCAGTCCTGTGCCCGAGATTCCCGGTTCGCGCGCGCGGGTTCTCGGTGGCCGATGTCGACGGGGACAACGGCTCGACGCCCGCGATCGCAACCTTCCTGGTCGTCGATCACACCATTGACGCAACGGGCCTAAGGGCCCCCCAAAAGGTCGGACTTCGAGCGTTTCGACACAGCGTCATGGGCACCCCGCCCGGGATGGGCGGCCTGCCCACCACTGATGGTTCCCAGTACCTGCTCATGACCGGGACGCAGGGGGTCGACCCGTTCACCGGCATGCCGAACGCCGCGCTCACGGGCGTTGTCGGTGATCAGGTCGCCATGTGTTCCGTGGGGCCTTTCCTCCAAGTGGAGGATGGGAGGAGCATCCAGGCCACGATTGCCGTGGCCGTTCAGACGGGCAACTATCCGACGGCACTGCAGTACCAGACGGATCGCTTCTTCTACGAGAACGGATTCATCCATCGCGGGGAACTGTTCCAGAAGTATCCCTCTGCCGAAGTCGTGTTCAACGTGGGGACAGCGCTCGAAGGGGACAACGTGCCTGCACCCTCCGGATTTCCTGTTCCCGACCTGCACGGCCGTGAGGTAAGCCTCATTGCCCCGATTGGTGAGGAGTTCGAGGCGTCCGATTGTAGAGACCTTGCGAACGAGTCGACCCGCACCGTTCACGATGACAGGTACACGTGGTTCGATTTCGACTGCGATTTCTGTACAGGCGTCTACGACTATCCATCGCGCACGGGGCTGCTTCATCGCTCTTGGACACTTCCGCCGTCGCTGTTGATCGGCGCCGAGCCTGCCCCCTCAGGCATGCCGATCCGGGTCGGTCAGGTCATGCCCAACCCGGCCCGCGGAAATTCCCGCGTGGATCTCGACTTGCCCCGGGCCCACGCCGTGACAGCAGCGATCTACGACGTCTCGGGACGACAGGTAAGGGAAGTCGTGAATGCCATGCGGCCGGCAGGGGGGAGCCAAATCGTGTGGGACGGCCGTGACGGCGGTGGAAGGGAAGTCCCTCCGGGCCTGTACTATCTGTACGTCCGGATCGGAGAGGAATCCGTCGTTCGCAAGGTGATCCGGGTCCACTGATCTGCAGCGTCAATTCCCCTCACCGGAGTCGGATTCAGATGCGACGACCTTTCATCGTGATCAGAACACGCGGAGCCGTGTGGGACGACACGCAATCGCTCGAGGGCCAGCGCGACTGGGCCGCTCACGCGGCGTTCATGGACGCGATGGTCGACGAGGGATTCATCGTGCTGGGTGGACCGCTCGAAGGGACGCGCGATGTCGTGCTCGTCTTTCAGGCCGAGGATCGGGCGGAGATCGAGCGCCGCCTCGCTGTCGATCCGTGGACCCGAAGCGGGCAGCTCGTGACCAAAGAGTGCCGGCCCTGGCGCATTCGGCTTGGATCGCTCGCACCGCGATGACGGGACGCCTGGCGCTTGCGGGCGCGATCCTGAGCTGGGGTCTGCTCCTCGCCACGCTCCTCTTCGGTGGACTCGATCCGACGCCGAGGGAGGCGACGATCCTGCGGGTCCTGAGCGTAAGCGCGCTCGCTCTGTCCGCCGCTGCAATGCTCGTAGGCCTCGTCGCGCTCGTGCGGCGGCGCAGGCGCATTTCAGCCGCTCTTGGCATTGCCGTTGCTTTCGCGCTACTCCTCTACTTCACGGGACTGGGTCATGTCCTCTAGCGATGGGCGCAAGTACTGGTTTCCCGCCAAGCGTTTCGGCTGGGGATGGGGGCCGCCCTCGACCTGGCAAGGTTGGATCGTTCTCCTCGTCTACGTGGTGCTTCTCGTCTCTGGTGCGCTTTTCTTCGCTTTGCGCGGGAGCGAGCTGCTGGTCGTGCCGTTCGCCATTGTGCTTAGCCTGGTCCTGATCGCCATCTGTTCCGCGAAGGGCGAGCCGCAACGCTGACGCCTTGACAATGGGGGACGAATGAAGCTTCGCCTGAAGATCTCGATCTCGCTCGACGGCTTCGTCGCAGGACCCGAGCAGAGCGTCGAGAACCCGCTCGGCATCGGCGGTGAGCGCCTTCACGAGTGGGTGGTTCCGCTCGTCGCCTGGCGCGCGTCGCACGGCCTCGAAGGCGGCGAGGTGAACGAGAGCTCGCGCGTGGTCGAGGAGGAGGTCGCGAACATCGGAGCGACGATCATGGGGCGGAACATGTTTGGCGGCCATCAGGGTCCCTGGGATCCCGCGAAGCCCTGGACCGGCTGGTGGGGGGAGAAACCGCCGTTTCACCACTCGGTGTTCGTGCTCACGCACCACGCGCGCGCGCCGCTCGATCTCGAGGGCGGGACGACGTTCACGTTCGTCACCGATGGCATCGAATCGGCGCTCGCGCAGGCGCGGAAGTCGGCCGGCGGAAAGGACGTGTCGCTCGCGGGTGGAGCGCACGCGGCGCGCCAGTACCTCGCGGCCGGCCTGGTGGACGAGATGGAACTCCACCAGATGCCGATCCTCCTCGGGCGCGGCGAGCGGTTGTTCCACGACGTGGGCGACGATCTGCGCGGGCTTGCGCTCGTGCGGACCGTCGCCACTCCCGTCGTCACACACCTCAAGTTCGCGAGGCGCTGAGCTTCAGGACCAGGACTGCGACTCCAGGTACCGAAGCGATCCCGGCGTCGTGAGGAGCTCGCCGGTTTCGAGCAGCGTCTTGAGCCCCGACAGCACCATCGGCCAGCCGCCGTAGATCTCGGAGTTCGCCCCTTCGCGCATCTTGTCGTGCGTGACGGTCAAGCGACAGGAATCGCCGATCGGCTCGATCTCCCACGTCACGCGCGACGTGCCTTCCTTCTTCACGTCGTCGCTCCAGAGCGCGCGAAAGGTCTGCACGAGCCTTCGCGGAGGATCGACCTCGACGTTCTCTCCCTCGACGATGGGCGTTTCCGGCGCGGTGGTTCCATCCCCGGCCACCCCGCGGTAAGACGAGCCGGGCTTCCAGTCGGAGTAGACGCCGACGCCGAACGTGTACTTGCGACGCATTTCGGGATCGGTGATCGCCTGCCACAGACGCTCCGGCGTCGTCTTGATGTAGATCTCGTAGACGCGTTCCATTTCTCCCTCCTCGATTCCCTTCTTGAGCCCGGTCAGCATGGCGGCCCAGGGCTCGGTGTACTTGTCGATCCACCGGTCATGGATCTGGCGAATGGGCACCCGGTTCAGGAAGTGCAGCTTCTCGCGACCACGCCGCTTGGTGACGACGAGCCCGGCCTCCTCGAGCACCTTGAGGTGCTTCATGACGCCGAATCGAGTCATGGTCAGTCGCCGCTCGAGCGCGCTCAGGGTCTGGCCGTCCTGCTTGTAGAGCTTGTCGAGCAGGCGGCGGCGCGTGGGATCGGCGAGAGCCTTGAACACTGCATCCATGGCTAGATCATATGTGACTATATGGTCACCTGTCAATCGGATTGACCCTGGGGCCGGGGGTATACTCCGGCGCGCGTAACGACCGGTGGCGGATGCGGCCCGCGCCCCCCGGTGTCGGGAGGAATGCGATGCAATCCGTGCTCAGGACCCTGCGCGAAAAACTCGAAGTCGGGCTCGTCTGGGGAGCTCTGTGGACCGCTCTCATGTTCCTCGTGGGAACGATCCTCGGGGCCGTGCGCCCGGAGAGCATCGATCGTGGAGAGGAGCCCCACGTCCTTGCGCCCATGGTCGGGCTCGTCGGTCTCCTCTGCGGAGTCGTCTTTGCCGCGATTGTTTCGGGAGCCGAAGATCGGAAGCCGCTCCACGAGATTCCGCTCGCGCGTGCCGCGATGTGGGGCGCACTCGTGGCCGGGCCGCTCCCGCTCTTGACGGGCGCGGACACTTCGATGGTGTTCATCACGGGACCGCTCGGCGCCGTTTCCGCTCTCGCTTCGGTCGCCCTCCTTAGGGCCCGGGCCCGCCGTCCACAGGCCCGCCCAAGCGCGGACGCCTCATCTTCATGACGCACTGGCGGCCGCGCGCCGCGTACAGGCTCGTCCTCATCCTCACGATCGCGCTGCTCGTGCCCGCTCTTGCGGGCGCGGCTCCCGCACGTCCGCCGAGCCCCTTCTTCACCGAACGCGCAGTGACGTTCGTGAACGGCACGGTCGAGCTCAAAGGCACGCTCCTCGTTCCGACGAGTCCGGGTCCGCATCCGGTCGTCGTCTTTCTGCACGGGTCCGGGCCGCATCCGCGCACCGGTGCAAAGCCCTACGCCGAAGAGTTCGCAAAGCTCGGAGTCGCCGGGCTCGTGTTCGACAAGCGCGGCTCGGGGGAGTCCGGAGGATCGTGGACCGAGTCCTCGCTCGACGATCTCGCGGGCGATGCTCTGGCCGCCGTCGCGTTCGTGAAGAGTCAGCCGAACGTGGACGGATCGAAGATCGGGTTCTGGGGCGTGAGCCAGGCCGGATGGGTTACGCCTCTTGCCGCTTCGCGGTCCGCGGACGTCGGCTTCATGATCCTGATCTCGGGAGGCGGCGCGAGCCCGCGCGATTCGGAGCAGTTTTCGTACGAGAACGCGTTCAAGGAGGCGGGTCTTTCGGCGAGCGAAACAGCCGAAGCCGATTCCGTGATGGATGCCTACTTCCGCTACCTCGCGACCGGGGAAGGTCGGGCCGGGCTCGCTTCACGACTCGAGAGTGCGAAGTCGAGCCGCTGGTATCCGGCGATGCCGCTCGATCGAATTCTTCCTTCGGAGGGAAACCGGTCGAACTGGAGCTGGGTCGCCACCTGGGATCCCGCGGCGAGCCTCGAGCGGATCAAGTGTCCGGTGCTCCTCATGTTCGGAGACCGGGACACGAGCCATCCCACGCCGCTTTCGGTCACGAAGTGGAAGGAAGGCCTCAAGAAAGCCGGGAACAACGACGCAACCGTGATGGTGTTTCCGGGGGCGGGTCACGGAATCCGAATGCGCGAAGGCTACTCGGGCAGCGGCCGCGCGCCATTCGCCAACGGCTATGCTGAGGCCATGGTCGGCTGGCTCATGCTCCACGTCGTCGCGCGCGCGAACTGACGCTCAACCGCCCCAGAGGGCCATCTGCTTTCCGGCGCTCCGGCCTTCCGGTGTCGCCAGGTGTTCGTGCTCGAGCAGCCACTTCTTGCGCGCGATCCCGCCGCCGAAGCCGGTCAGCGATCCATTCGCTCCGATGATGCGATGGCAGGGGACGACGATCGCGAGCGGGTTGCTTCCCACCGCTCCGCCGACCGCGCGAGCGGATCCCGGATGGCCCACGCGCTCGGCGAGCTCGCCGTACGTGCGCGTCCGGCCGGGCGGGATCTCGAGCAGAGCGTTCCAGACGTCGAGCTCGAACGGAGTGCCGTGCATGTCGAGCGCGAGACCCGACGGCGAGGGAAACTTGCCCGCGAAGTAGCGCGCGAGCCAGTTCCGGATCTCGCCGAGCGGATCACGCCGAACGCCCGCGGGCGCTTCCGCGATTTCCGCCTCGGGGAAGAAGCGCTCGAAACGGCGCGCGAGCGAGGCGCGGCGCTTCGGGCCGTCGAACTCGAGCGCACACAGCCCGGCCGGGGACTGGACGGCGAGCATGGGATCGAACGGGGCGTCCACGAAACCCCAGTAGAGTTTTTCGGGCGCTTCGCTGCGGCGGGACATCCTCTGCCTCCTGCGGAGTAAGGGAAGCGGGGTCGGAATCGGTACTCGGACCCTACGGTAACGCTCGCCGGGGACCGTGTCTCGCGCGAAACGCGGTTTGCCGGGTTCCGCGTCCGATCGCGTCCGATCGCGTCCGATCGCGTCCGATTGCATGGAACGGGCCCCCCGACGCCTGTACGATGCGTCCATGATCGACACGCACTGCCACCTCGGTTCCTCGCGCTTCAAGAAGGACCGGGCCGAGGTGATGGAGCGGGCGCGTCAGGCCGGCGTGACGCGCTTCATCGAGGTCGGGTACGATCTGGCCACGGCGGAGCGCGCGATCGCCCTTGCGGCGAACGAGCCCGATGTCTGGGCGACCGTGGGCCTCCACCCCCACGAGGTCGAGCGCGTGGCGGGAACGGAGGTGCTCGCGAAGCGCGCGGAGGAGCGACTGCGCGAGCTCGCCCGGAGCCCGCGGGTGGTGGCGATCGGGGAGTGCGGGCTCGACTTCTATCGCAATCTTTCCCCGGCCGATCTCCAGCGCGAATGGTTCGAGCGACAGCTCGTCATGGCGCGCGACCTCGATCTACCGCTCGTCGTTCACGTGCGGGATGCGATGGATGAAGCGCTCGACCGGCTCGAGCGGGCGCGTCCGCCGCGAAGGGGCGTCCTGCACTGTTATTCGGGGAACGCGGCGCAGGCGGCGCGCGCGACCGCACTCGGGATGAAGCTCGGCTTCGGCGGTTCGCTTACGTACGGAAACGAAGAGTTGGAAGCGGCCGCTCGTAGCGCGCCGGACGACGCGATCGTCCTCGAAACCGATGCGCCGTATCTCGTGCCGGAGCCGAAGGACACGAAGCGCAACGAGCCCGCTCTCATGGCGCGCGTACGCGCGAAGCTCGCCTCCTTAAGGGGCGTCAGTGAGGCCAGAATCGATGCACTCACCACGGAGAACGCCGCGCGGCTTTTTGCGCTTGGGTAGGCCGGAGGAGCGCACTCCGTTCGCCGATACCGCGAATGTGCGCGAACGCCTGCTCGTGCGCGGCATCAAGCCGCGGAAGAAGTGGGGACAGAGCTTCCTCACGCGGCCCGAGATCGCGCGCAACATCGTCGAGGCCGTTCCGCTCACCGGCGACGAGCTCGTGGTCGAGATCGGTCCCGGCGCGGGCGCGCTGACCGGGCTCCTCGCGCAGCGGGCGGCGCGCGTCGTGGCGATCGAGTTCGACGAGGGCCTGGCCGAGCTCCTGACCGAGGATCTCGCCGAAGTCTCGCGCATCGAGATCGTGCGCTCGGACATCCGCGACATCCGGCTCGCCGACATCTGCGCGCGCACGGGCTACGAGCGGGCGACCGTGGTCGGCAACATCCCGTACTCGATCACGACTCCGATCCTCGAGTGGCTCATCGAAGAGCGCTCGCGCATCGCGGGCGCCGTCGTGCTCGTCCAGAAAGAATACGCGGACCGGCTCGCCGCCGCCCCCGACACCGAGGACTACAGCTCGCTCACGATCTTTGCGCGCTACTACATGAGGCTCGAGCCGCTGTTCCACGTTCCGCCCGGTGCGTTCTGGCCGCGGCCGGCGGTGGATTCGACGCTCATTCGCCTCCGCTTCCGTTCCGAGCCTCCGGTCGAGGTGCCGGACGAGACGCGCTTGTTCGAGATCGTGCGCGCGGCGTTCGGGCAGCGGAGAAAGACGCTTGCGAATGCGCTTCTGCCGCTCTACGAACACGATCGCGGCAGGGTCGAGCGGCTCCTGCGCTCGGCGCACGTCGCAGGGAACCGAAGGGGCGAGACGCTCGACCTCGAGGAGTACGCGCGCATCGCCCGGCACGAAGCGCCGTATCGGCCGGGCGTCGATCAAGCGAGCCCCGCGGAGGACTCCGCGTGAGCCTGTTCGGCACTTCGGGATCCGGGCCCCTCGGACCGGATCCACCGGATCCTCCGGAACTCCCGGGACCTCTGGGACCGGAGGGCGCAGAAGGCGAGCGGGAGAGGAAGCCCTGGTACTCACCCTCGCGCCTCAAGACGTTCCTCGAATGCGCGAAGAAATACGAATTCCAGAACATCCTGAAGCGTCCCACCCGACCGCAGCCGCATTTCGATCTGGGCACGAACGTCCACGCAGCCCTACGCGAATGGTTGCGCCAGCCGCCGGTGATTCGGACGTGGGATGGATTGCTCGAGCTGTATCGCACCGAGTGGCGCAAGAACCAGCCCGCGTTCGCGACTCGCCCGCGCGAAGAGCTCCAGAAGTGGGGCGAACAGGGGAAGGCGATGCTGCGCCGCTTCGCGGACACGCTGCCCGACCAGCTCGAGCCGCTTGCGACCGAAAAGATGGTGCGAGTGGACTTCGGGGATGTGGTCGTGGGCGGTCGCGTGGATCGCGTGGACGAGCTGCCGGACAAGACACTCCGCGTGATCGATTACAAGACCGGCAAGTTTCCTAAGAACCCCGCGCGCACTCGCGAGGAAGACCTGGCTGCGGCGGTGTACGCGCGCGGCACGAGCGAAGCGTTCGTCGGCTTGCCCGTGAGCGAAGTCGAGTACCTGTACCTCGAACCGATGGAGCGGCTCGTCTTTCCCGTGGATGCGGCCTGGCAGGCGCACAAGGAGACGGTCGTGTCCGAGCTCGCGCGCCGGGCCATGGCGGCCGAAGCCGCAAAGAGCTTTCCGGCGCAGCCCTCGAATCTCTGCCAGTGGTGCGATTTCCTCGATGCGTGCGCGGAGGGGCGCGCGTTCCTCGATCGCGGATGATGCGTCGGGTTTCGATCTCCGGATTCGTCCTCTACAGCCTCCAGTAATCCGATGGACGTGCCGCTCGATTCCTTCATCCCGCATCCGTACGTGCGCGAGCGCTTCGAGACGACGATCCGAGCGCCTGCGGCGCTCGTGCTGGGCGTCGCCCGAAGCTTCGACATGCAATCGCCCCCGCTCGTCCGCGCGATCATTCGGCTTCGGGAGAGATTCATGGGCGCGCAGGGGACTCCACGCACCCCTCGGGGACTCGTGGACGAGATGCTCGGGCTGGGGTGGGGCCTTCTCGTGGATCGCCCAGGCGAATTGGTCATCATGGGGGCGAGCTGTCAGCCGTGGTTACCCGACGTGGTGTTCACGGCCGTTCCTTCGGCTCACTTCCGGTCCTACGCGGAACCCGATCGCGTGAAGATCGCGTGGACGCTGGAAGCGAGAGAGCTCGACCTTGCCGTGACTCGCTTCGGTCAGGAGACGCGGGTGGTGGCGACGGATGGCGGAGCACGGATCAAGTTCCGAAACTACTGGCGCTGGGCGCGCTTCGGGATCGTGGCCATCCGGCTCGTGCTCCTGCCTGAGATCCGAAAGGCCGCAGAACGTGAGTGGCGGCGAGGGGGTGGCGCTCGATGAAGCGAGTGTTCCGACAATGGGTCCTTCGGCTGGCCCTGGGGCTGGTCCTGATTGGAGCGTGCCACGGTCAGCTGCACGCCTGTTCGTGTATCAGGACCGACTACGGATTCCTTTACCGGGACCATGTCGAGTTGCCTCGCAACGCTGTGGGCGTCCCGTGGTGGGGCTCCCTGGATTGGGCCAACGATCGGTTCTGGTTGCCCGATTCCGCCGCGTTTCTCATCGAAGTGCGGAAGGGCGACGCATGGAAGCCCGTACCGACACGTCTCAGCTTCGTACAGCACGAGCTGACGAACCGTAGTCCCAAGTGGCGGCAACCGCCACTCGTGATGGTCGCTCCCGAAGGTCCTCATCGTGATGGAGCTGCCGAAAAGGCAGCAAGCTTGGGCGGATGCCCTGTTGTACACGGTGTTCGTCGACGACCAGGGCATGTGGCGCCCGGACAAGAGTCTCTGCAGTGAGACTCCACCTGGGATGAGCCACACAGGCTGGGGCAAGGAAGTGCTCTTCTCGTTTTGCGCGAACATCCCGGGAGACTACGGGCCGCCGGTGCCGCACGCAGAGAGTCTCCTCCCGGAGGGGCGGCACACCGTTCGGATGGTGGCATGGCTCCCCGGGACTTCCGAACAGATGAAGAGCACGACGAGCGTCGTCCTTTCATGCCAGGAGTAGCCTGATGAAGGAACTCGTCACACTCCGGCGGTTCGACACGCCGGACGAAGTTCGCGAAATGCCGTTCGGGCGCTTCGAGATCGTGCGCGCGGGTGGGCTCACGATCGGCCGCGCCACGTATCAGCCCGGATGGAAGTGGTCGGAGCACGTGGGACCGCAGGTCGGAGCCCGCCGATGCGACGTCGAGCACGTCGGGCTCGTCGTGAGCGGGACCGCCGCCGTGGCGTTCGAAGACGGGACCGTGGTCGAGCTTCGGGCGGGAGAAGTGTTCCACGTGCCTGCCACGCCGCATGACAGCTGGGTGGTCGGGAACGAGCCCTACGTGTCCCTCCACCTCATGGGGGCCGCCGCTTACGCGAAGGACCCGGGTTGATGCCGCAGCCGCATTCCTGAGATGCGCGCGCGTTGACGCACGGCGCCCGGCCCGATAGGTTGCCGACATGGCGCGCACCCTGAGACGAAGCCGCGGACGGAACTCGACCGCGCTCGTCCTTTTCCTCGCCGTCGTCGCGATCCTCACGTTCGCCGGTGGAGTCGCCGTGCTGCACGGGCGCTCCGAGGAGGGTCTGATCCTGCGCGCGCGCGTGGGACTTCCCGTCGATCGCGTCGCGCTGACCCGCACGATCGGAAAGATCGCCCACCGCACGTTCAGCGAATTCGGTGTTCCGCTCGGGGCCCAGGTGGCGAAGGATCGCCGGGGCAAACAGGTGGACGCGCTCGACCCGCCGCGCTCTCTCTATGCAGGGACGACCGCGAATGCCTCGGGTCGCGGGGAGAAGCGCGAGGCCGGCTGGGTCGTGGACGGTAAGGGGTCGCGCGGTCCTGCACGACCGCCGATCGTCTGGACCGCCTACCTCCCCGGCCGGGCCTCGACTCTTCAGCTCAACGCCCGAATGAGCGAGAACCTGCGAGCGAAAGGGGCGGCAGTGCTCGACGCGTGGGAGGACACGCTCGCGACCGCAGGCTCCCAGGTGCACCTCGTGCTCGGCGCAGGAAACATCGCGACCCACGAGATCCGGCTCGAGCGGCGCACCGATGCGGTGGGGGCACGTGGCTACGAATCCGCGCGGCTAATGCTGGTCGTGGATGCGTTCGCGTCTCCCGGGGCGGACACCCTCGGCGCGTCGTTCCTGAACCTCGACGTGCCGCTCACGGTCGCCGTCCTCCCGCAGTCGAAGTCGACCAAGGCCTGGGGCGAGCGCTTGAAGCGCGCCGGACACGAAGTGCTGCTCCAGATCCCGATGGAGCCGCTCAATTATCCGCAGCGCGATCCGGGGCCCGGTGCGGTACTCGTCGACATGCCTTCGGGACAGATTCAGCGCCTCGTCAAACGGCACCTGTCCGAGGTGTCGCCCGCTACGGGGGCCACGAGCTACATGGGGGCGATGGCGCTCTCCGACGTGGCCGCGATGACGGCCGTCATGAACGAGCTCAAGCGGGCAGAAGTCTATTACCTGGATGCGCGCACGATTCCCGGCTCGATCGCGGCCGAGCGCGCGGCGCAGGAAGGCGTGACGTGCTTCCGGGTGGACCAGCGACTCGAAACTCCAGGGAAATACGAAACGCAGGTGAAGATGCTCGGGAAGCAACTCGAGGCGGCCGTGGACCTCGCGCGGCGGCGCGGTTACGCGATCGTTCTCGTCCACCCCGACAAACCGTCGCTCGCGGTCCTCAGGCGCGACGTGCCGAAGCTCCTTCGCTCCGGCGTGCGCTTCGAGAGGCTTTCGAGCCTACTCAAGCCGCAGGCCCTTTGAGCGGGGGACGCGCGACCGTGTACGAACAACTCGCTGGACCGCTCCTCTCGACCCGCGCCTTCCTGCGTCGGGTCGGCCGGCACTGGAGTGTTGCGATCGGCGTCCTCGCCGTCTCCGAGCTCGCCGGCGTTCTCGGCTTTCACTTCCTGGGCGGAGAGTCGTGGATCGACGGGTTCCTCGACTCGTCCATGCTCCTCGGCGGCATGGGTCTCGTCGGAGACATCCGATCGCCGAGTGGCAAACTCTTCGCGTCCTTCTTTGCGCTCTATGCGGGAATCGTGTTCCTCGGCGCCGGAGCCCTCTTCATCGCACCGTTCATCCATCGCGTGCTCCACATCCTCCATCTGGACGAGGAGCGTCGCGGGCGTTCGAGCCGCTAGGTTCGGGATGCGATCCAGCCCGCGAGAACGAGAATCGTGCCCATGAGGAGCGTCCCTCCGACCAGGATCCAGCCCGCACGCGGGTGATCCGGCGAGCACACGCCGCGCCCCGCCGCGGGACCAAGCCCGAACACAAGAAGCGACCACGGCATCATCCAGGCGGTCGACATTCCGGATTCGGACCATGCGCCCGGAGCGGAGAGACCGGCCCACGCGAGCAGGAGTCCTGCGAGGAGCGCGCCCGAGGTGTACACGCTCCAGCGCGGATAACGCGTCCGCGGGGCGAGCCACCACGCCATCGCGAGCGTGCCGAGCCCGAAAGCTGCGGCCGCCAGGAGCGCACCTTCGCGTGTCGTCTTTCCAGTTGCATGACCAGCGATCGCCGCGGCCATCGTGGCTGCGAGCAGGATGAGGGCGCCGAGCGCGGCGCCGCGCGCAGTTCGCGGCGAACGTGGATGCCGTTCGATTCCCGGGTTTCCGGCGTTCATGGAATCCTCCTTTCGACCTCAGCGCTCTGCATCTTCTTCGAACACTTCCTCGATTCGCTTCCCGAACAGCCGCGCGATCCGAAACGCGAGCGGCAAGCTCGGGTCGTACTTTTCGGTCTCGATCGCGTTCACGGTCTGGCGTGACACGCGGAGCCGGCTGGCCAAGTCTCCTTGAGACCACTCGCGCGCGGCCCGCAGCGAGCGAAGGTGGTTCCTCATCGCCGCCGCGTCACCGGTAACGTCGGTGGCTGATCAGGAGCCCGATCGCCCACAGCCCGCACATCACCGGCCACACGATCGTGCCCCACTCGATGTCCGGAAGCCCCGCGCCGACCAGGAACCCGTAGCCGGTCGCGAGAATCCCCGTGCCGCCGAAGCTGAACGCGAGCGCCTCGAGATGCATGCGCTGCTGGAGCTCGTCGAGGCGCCGGATGGAGCTGAACATTCCGAGGATCAAGGCGGCCGAAGCGGCGCCTTGAACGAGGGCGACCGCAATCCGTCCCGGTGATTCCTTGGGCATCGTCTTTCCGAGAAAGGCGCCGCCGAGGATGATCGCGGCGATGACGAGCGCGAACGCCAGGAACCGCGGGTCTTCGCAGGACCAGATACTGCGCTTTTCGTTCATGCCCGGGACTGTAAAGGATCCTTGTCAGGCTGTCAAGCGTGCTTTACATGGTCGGCGGGCTCGGCGCAACTTGCCCCGGGGCAACCTGCTGCGCAGCAACCTGGGGGTCCGCCAACTTGCCGCAGGGCAACCTGCTGCGCAAGCAACCTGGGGGTCCCCCAACTTGCCCCGGGGCAACCTGCCGTGCGGCAACCTGCCCGTGGAGCAACCCTGCTATCCTGCTTTCCGTGAACCCCACCGCGAGCCGCGCCCGGAAGCGAATACTCGAACTCCTCGTGATCGGAGCCGCCGTGCTCCTTCAGTTCGCGGCGCGCTCGTCGCTCGCGGATCACTACATCGTTCCCACGGGCTCGATGGAGCAGACGATCCACCCTGGCGACCGCATCCTGGTCGACAAGAGGGCCTACGGCCTGCGGGTGCCCTTCACGCGACTCGAGCTCGTTCCGGGCGCCCGTCCTGCGCGGGGCGAGATCGCGGTGTTCGATTCCCCGGAGAATGGTATCCGGCTCATCAAGCGCGTGGTCGCGATCTCCGGCGACGTGGTCGAAGTGCGAAAGGGCCGGGTGATCGTGAACGGCAAGCCGCTCGCGCTCCCTCCCGACGGACAGCACGAGCGCTTCGGCGCGCGCACCTCGGACCTCGAGCTCTGCTTCGGCGGTGGACCCGACATCGGACCGGTGCGGGTGCCCGACGGCTCGGTGCTCCTCCTCGGAGATGCGCGTGGGAACAGCCGCGATGGCCGCACGTTCGGCTTCGTCCGGGAGGACCGGCTCTACGCGCGTGCGATCTCGGTCTTCTTCCGAACTGACCGGGGATTCGTCTGGCAGACGCTGTGACCGCCGACCGCGCCGACCGCGCCGACCGCGCGCGTCGCGTGGCCGGCATCATCGGCGGCATCGGCCCCGAATCGACGCTCGACTACTACCGCCAGATCATCGACCGCTACCGCGCTCGCGCGGGGAACGGCCGATACCCCCACGTCCTCATCAACAGCATCGACGCCGAGACCGTCGTCCCGCTCGTCCTGGCCGGGGAGCTGCCGCGGCTTGCCGAAATCCTGTCGGCCGAGGTCGAGCGGCTCGCGTCCGCCGGGGCGACGTTCGCCCTCCTCGCCGCGAACACGCCGCATATCGTGTTCGATGACCTGAAGGCGCGCTCGCGGATCCCGCTCTTGAGCATCGTCGAGGCAACCGCGGACGCCGCGCGGGCGCGCGGACTCACGAGGCCCGCGCTCCTCGGCACGCGCCCGACGATGCAGGGGCGCTTCTTCCCGGAAGTGTTCCGGAAGGCGAGCCTCGATCTCGTGGTTCCGCGCCCCGACGAGCAGGAGGTGGTGCACGAGATCTACATGGTGGAGCTGTTCCGCGGCGTGTTCCGGCCAGAGTCGCGCGAGCGGATTTGTAACGTGATGGATCGGCTCGCAGCCGAAGAGAGAGCCGACAGCGTCATTCTGGGCGGCACCGAGCTTCCGCTCCTCATGCGTGAAGTCGAACACCGGACGCCGCCGTTCCTCGACACGACGAAAATCCACGTCGAGCGGATCGTGGACGAGCTTTTGTCCTGATCCGAAGCGCTCCTGGCCTGACGAGCGGGTAGAGTGTCCTCCATGGAACCCCGGTTGAGCTTTCTCACGCTCGGCGTACGCGACATGACGCGCGCGACGCGCTTTTATGCGGACGTTCTCAAGCTTCCGCCCGTTCGGATCGGAGAGGACATCGCGTTCTTCGAGCTCGGGAAGACGTGGCTTGCGCTCTATCCGCGCGAGCTCCTTGCGGCCGATGCGGGCGTCCCGGCCGACGCGGGCATTTCGGCGGTCGCGGCTGAAGGCCCGGGCTTGGGCTCGGTCTCAGGCTTCCCGGGGTTCACGCTCGCGCACAACGTGCGCTCCGAGGCCGAAGTGGATGCGCTCCTCGCGGAGGCGGTCGCGGGCGGCGCTCGGCTCGTGAAGGCCGGCAAGAGAGCGGAATGGGGCGGATACAGCGGCTACTTCGCCGATCCCGATGGATTCCTGTGGGAGATTGCGTGGAATCCGAAGTTCCCGCACGTATAAAGCACGAGTCACGCTCGTGTCCGCATATGCATCGTCCGGAGGCACAGCTTCCGTCCTTGCCTTGACCGTCCGGGTTCCATAGAATCGTCGTCGCTCGACATCCCCCGGATTCAACCCCCCCCCGAAGACAGTTCGTCCCCCCCTTGATCTCGCCGGCCGACTGCGGGGGGAAAGCTCTTGCTGCGACGTTTCGTGCTTCTCCTGTTCGCGCTCGTCGTGCCGGCCGCAGTCGCAAGCGCCGTCACGCTCCCGCCTGATTTCTTGGTCGAGAACGCCACGCCCGGCATCGGGTGGACGCTTCCGGTTGAAGTCGCATTCCTGCCCGACGGACGTTGGCTCGTGGCCGAGAAGCGCGGCCGCGTCTGGGTGGTGCGAAACGGCGTGCGTCACCCGGTTCCGATGTGGGAGGGGGAGAGCGAGGTCCTGAACCATCACGATCGCGGGCTCCTCGGGCTCGCCGTCGATCCCCACTTCGACACGAACCGTTTCATCTACCTCCTCTACACGGTCGATCCCGACTCGAACGGCGACGACTCGTTCGGGCCCGCGTTCGGGCGCCTGACGCGCTACCAGGTGAGCGCGAGCGATTCGAACGTGGTCGACCCCGCAACGCGCACGGTTCTCCTCGGGCAAACGTGGGCCGAAGGTCCGCTCGCCGCCTCCCCCTCGCACACGATCGGCTGTCTGCGCTTTGGTACCGACGGGTCGCTCCTCGTCGGCACGGGCGACGGCGCGAACTACTCCGATGCCCCCGACGACGGAGGCGACTATCCGGACGCGTTCCTGCCGGGCCGCACCGATCCGGTCGAAGACATCGGCGGGCTTCGATCGCAGTACCTGGGGAGCCTGGCCGGGAAGATCCTCCGCATCGATCCTGCGACCGGGCACGGTTACCCGAGCAATCCGTTCTTCGACGGCGATCCGATGTCGGTGCGGTCGCGCGTGTGGCTCTACGGCGTGCGCAATCCGTTCCGCTTCGCGGTGGAGCCCGGCTCGGGCAGCACGAATCCCGCCGACGGTGCTCCGGGGGTGATCCACTTAGGCGACGTCGGATGGGCGCTGTGGGAGGAGCTCGACATCGCGACCACCGGGGGGAAGAACTTCGGGTGGCCGTGCTATGAGGGTCCGATCCGGCAGAACAAGTACTGGGCGCCTCTCTCCACGCCGGCGCACTGTCCGTGCGACTCGATCGCACTTTCGTTCCATGATCCGGCGGACACGACCCGTCCGGTGTCGACCTGGTACCACTACGAACCGGAGCCGGGGATTCCCGGCGGATTCGAGGGGCAGACCGCGCTCGGCGGGACGTTCTACACCGGACGCCGTTATCCGCCGCAGTACCGGAATCGCCTCTTCATGGGGGACTTCGGATCGAGCTGGATCAAGGTGCTGGTCACCGATTCGCTCTATCGCCTGAACGCCGTTCTCCCGTTCGCCGATCAGGCGGACTTCCCGGTCGAGATCGCGGCCGAGCCGATCTCCGGCGACATCCTCTACATATCGATCAGCCACAACGAGATTCGCCGTATCCGCTACGTGGGGCCGGTGGACAACGTGTCGCCGGTCGCCGTCGCGGGCGGCGCGCCGTCGTTCGGAGGTGCTCCGGTCGCGGTCGAGTTCTCGAGCGCGGGGACGAGTGACGCGGAGAACGACAGCCTGAGCTTCGCGTGGCTGTTCGGGGACGGCGACGGATCGAGCGATCCCCATCCGACCCACGTCTACGAGTCGCCCGGCGTCTTTGCGGCCGTGCTCACGGTGACGGATGCGTTCGGCGGACTCGACCGCGACACGGTGATCGTGACCGTCGTCTCCGGGGAGGGTTTCCCGACGAAGGTCGTGCTCGACAGCTTCGATCGCGCGGACGAGCCGCTCGGACCGCCGTGGACGGACGACCTTACTGCGCTCGCGACTGTCGCAAACCGCCTTTCGGTCGGCGCCGCCTCGGGCGGAAACGCGAGTGCCCTCTGGGACGACTCGATGTTCGGTCCCGTGCAGGAGGCGTTCGTCACCCTGCACGAGCTTCCCGGCGGAACGGGTGCGATCGAGCTCGTGCTGCAGGCGCAGGGAGTCGAGAGCGGTGACGGATACCTGGGCGTCCGCTACGAGCCGTCGAACGATGCGATCCAGATCCGAACGAGCGAACCGGGGTTCGACCCGGTCGTGCGCGCGACGTTCGAGGCCGTGGGCCTGGTCGCAGGCGACCGGCTCGGTGCGCGCACCGGGACTGACGGCCTCGTGGGGGTCTACCGGAACGACGAGCTCCTTGGCGCTGCGTCCGTCGAGGGCTTCTGGCCGCACGCCGACGAACCGGGACGCATCGGACTCCGCTTCGAGAAAGCGACCGGAGCCGTGGTCGATGATTTCGGCGGAGGCGGCTCGCTCTTCGTTCCGAACACGCCGCCCGTGGCCGCGATTCTCACGCCGCCCGACAGCTCGTTCTTCGCGGAAGGGGACACCGTGCGCTTGATCGGCTCCGGTGTCGATGCGTTGACGTCTGCCGACAGCCTCGACTTCATCTGGGAAGTCGACACTCATCACAACGAGCACACGCATCCTTCGTCCTTCACGCTCGAAGGCGACAGTGCGTTCTTCCTCGGGGAGTCGCACGACGATGGGAGCGGCGTGTACCTCCACGTCCGGTTCATCGTGGCCGACTCGGCGGGACTCGCCGACACGGCGTCGGTCGATCTCTTTCCGGAGGCGGACCTCCGGCCGACGATCGTCTCGGCCCTGCCGGAGTCGGTCGCGGCGGGGGACTCGCTGTTCGTCACGCTCCGGCTTGCGAACGACGGCCGTATGCTCGCGCATCGCTCGCGCTGGCGGCTCGATCTCGGCGGCGTGCTGCTCGCCGAGGGCGACACGACCGTGAGCGGCGGGGACAGCGTCTCGATCGCGCTTGCGATCGGAAACCTGCCTGCGATCGCTCCCGGCGCGCGGGCCCTTCGACTGGTGGCCGATGCGCTCGGAGTCGTCGTCGAAACCGACGAGACCGACAACGAGAGCGCGCTCTTTCTCTATGTTCGGACGCCGCCGGATGCGGAGCCGCCGAATCTCACGCTCCTCTTCCCGAACGGGGGCGAGGCGTGGCCGCTCGGAGCCGTGCACAGCGTCCTGTGGAGCGCCTCGGACAACACGGGGGTCACGGCCGTCACGGTCGAGCTCTCGCGCGACGGGGGAAACACGTACGCGCTCCTCGACTCGGGCCTTGCTCATACCGGCGAGCTCGAGCTCGTCGTCACCGGCCCGGCCAGCGATTCGGTCCTCGTGCGCGTCACGGCGCGCGATGCCGCGGGCAACACGAGCATCGACGTGAGCGACGTGTACTTCGCGATCGTGGTCGACGAGAAGACCCCTGCGGTCTTTCTGCTCTCGCCGAACGGCGGTGAAGCGTGGCCCGTGGGATTCGCGCGGACGATTCGCTGGACCGCCGAGGACCACGTGGGCGTCACGGCGATCGATCTCTTCGTCTCCTATGACGACGGCGAGTCCTATGCCGAGATCGCCGAGGGGTTGCCCGATACGGGCGAGCACGATTGGGTCGTGGCCGGGCCGCTCACGGCCTCTGCCCGGATCCAGATCATTGCCCGCGACGCAGTCGGGAATGCGGCGGCGGACGCGAGCGACGCGGCGTTCTCGCTCGTCGACGGAACCCCGCCTGCGTTCACGCTCGGGCCGACCGCCACGCCGAACGAGGCCGACGCGGCGATCGCGTGGCAAACCGATGAATTGGCCACGGGTTGCGTGCGCTGGGGACTCACCGGCTCGTTCGGCGACTCGACCGAGACGGCCTCCCCGAGCCTCGGCCAGGCCGTGAATCTGACCGGGCTCACCCCCGAAATGACGTATCATTATTGCGTCGTTGTCCGCGATACGGCCGGCAACGTGGCCGTCGCCGCCCCGGACTCATTTACAACCCTCGCGAGCACCGTCGCCGCCGACCCGGCGCCGCATACGCTCGCGCTTTCGAACCCCTATCCGATCCCGGCCCATGGACACGTCTCGCTGGTTCTCGACCTCCCGCAGCGTTCGACCGTGGACTTCGCCGTCTACGACGTGCGGGGCCGTCGTGTCTGGTCGAGCGCGCGTTACTCCCGCGAGCCCGGGCGCTGGTTGCTGGAATGGCAGGGCCTCGACGACCGTGGCGCCCGCGTTCCGGCCGGTGTCTATCTCGCGTGCGTGACCGCAAACGGGCGGCTCTTGAGCCGGCGGATCACGCTCCTTTCCGGGGAGCGTTAGGGCTCGTTATCGCGCTGACCGCCCTACCCGTTCTCCTCCTCACGCGCGACAGCACCGGGCAGAGCTTCCCGCCGAACTTCACGCACGAGAACGCGACGCCGGGCCTCACCTGGGTCCTTCCGACGACGCTCGACTTCCTGCCCGATGGCCGCTGGCTCGTGGCCGAGAAGCGCGGACGCGTGTGGGTCGTGAAGAACGGCGTGAAGCACCCGACTCCGTTCTGGGACGGTGCCTTCGAAGTGCTCGATCAGCACGACCGCGGGCTCCTCGGACTCGCCGTCGATCCGAACTTCGCGACCAACCGCTACGTGTACTTCCTCTACACAGTGGACCCGGACTCGAATCAGATCGACGACTCGGCGCCGGGATTCGGCCGTCTGACGCGCTATCAGATGAGCGCGACGGACTCGAACGCGGTCGATCCCGCGTCGCGTACGGTCCTGATGGGGGCGACGTGGCGGGAGGGCCCGGTGTCCGCGTCCGAGTCCCACACGGTCGGAAGCGTGCACTTCGGCGCCGACGGCTCGCTCCTCGTGAGCTGCGGGGACGGCGCGAACTTCGGCTTCACGCCCGACATCGGCGGCGAGCACCCGTTCGCGTTCCTGCCCGGGCGTGCGGACTCCTCGGAGGACATCGGCGCGCTGCGATCGCAGTACCTGGGAAGCCTGTGCGGGAAGATCCTCCGCATCGATCCCATGACCGGTCACGGTTATCCCACGAATCCATTCTGGGACGGGAACCCGATGTCCGTGCGCTCCCGCGTCTGGCAGTACGGCTTGCGCAATCCGTTCCGCTTCACGGTCGAGCCGGGCACCGGCAACAGCGATCCTGCGTTCGGAGATCCGGGGATCCTCCACATCGGAGACGTCGGCTGGCGCCAGTGGGAGGAGCTCGACATCGCCGCCGAAGGCGGAAAGAACTTCGGCTGGCCGTGTCGCGAGGGTCCGCGGCGGCTCGACGAGTACTGGCCGCCGAATCCGCAGCCCTCGCACTGCGGGTGCGATTCGCTCGGGCTCACGTACCACAATCTGGCGGACACGACCGGGCCGGTGTCGACGTGGCACCACGATTTCCAGAGCTTGAGCATCCCCACCGGGATCACGGGAATCACCGCCGTGGGCGGGACGTTCTACAAGGGGCGTCGTTATCCGGCGCAGTACCGCGACCGGCTCTTCATGGCCGACTACGGGTACAACTGGATCAAGGTGCTCGAGACGGATTCGCTGCATCATCTGACCGGAGTGCTGCCGTTCATGTCGGGGATCGACGGGCCCGTCGACATCGTCCGCGAGCCGGGAAGCGCGGGCGATCTCCTCTACGTGGCCATCGTCGACAGCGAGATCCGCCGCATTCGATACACGGGCCCGGTCGACAACCTTCCGCCGAATGTGTTCGCGAGCGTGAATCCAACGTTCGGAGTCTCGCCGCTCACGGTCAACTTCTCGTCGGCGGGCACGAACGATCCCGAGGGGGACAGCCTGAGCTACGTGTGGCTGTTCGGGGACGGGGAGGGCTCGACGGAACCGAATCCCGTGCACGTCTACCAGAATCCCGGGCTCTACCTCGCGCTGGTCACCGTGACCGATACGTTCGGGGGTCTCAACCGGGCCGTGGTCTTCGTTCCGGTCTCGAATCCGGCCCCCTTCCCTTCGACGGGGATCCTCGACGCGTTCAACCGTCCGGACCAATCGCTCGGGCCTCCGTGGACGGACGATCTCGCGGCTCTTCGGGTCGCGGGCAACCGGCTCACCGTGACTTCGGGAGGCGGTGGCGGAGGCGGCAACGCGAGCGCTCTGTGGGACGCGACGATCTTCGCGTCCCGGCAGGAGGTGTTCACGAGGCTCGTGACGCTGCCGCCCGCCCCCGGAAAGTTCGAGCTCATGGTCCAGGGTCTGGGAAGCGAGAGCGCGGACGGGTACGTCGGCGTGCGCTACGACGTCGGACCGCAGAAGCTCGAGATTCGAACGATCGCGCCCTCGGGAACGGTGACCGTGCACCGCGTGTTCGCGCCAATCGTGTTCGCTCCCGGAGACCGGATCGGTGTTCGCACCTCCGGGGACGGCATCGTGGCCGTCTACCGGAACGCCGAGCTCGTCGCGGCCACGACGCTCATCGACTGGCCGTACTCGCAGCTCACCGGGCGGATCGGCGTGCGCTTCGAGAACGCCTCCGGAGCCGTGCTCGATGACTTCGGGGGTGGGTCCGTGCCGCTCGTTCCGAACTTTCCTCCCTCCGCGACGATTCTCGCTCCGCCCGACAGCTCGTTTTTCGTCGCGGCGGACACGGTCCACCTTTCGGGAACGGGCACGGATCCGAACACGCCGTCCGACAGTCTTTCGTACCTGTGGGAGGCGGATCTCCACCACAACGTGCACGTCCATCCCAACGTGTTCCACCTCACCGGGAGAGACACCTCCTTCGTGGGCGAGAACCACGACGACGGAACGGGCGTCTACCTGCACGTGCGCTTCATCGTGTCCGATCCGGCCGGGCTCGCCGACACCACCGCGATCGACCTGTTCCCGGAGGCGGATCTCAAGCCTTCGATTGCGATCGTCGTCCCCGAGACGCTCCACGTCGGGGATCCGCTCGGGGCCGTGTTCCGCATTGCGAACCCGGGGCGGATGCTCGCGCGGCGCTCCCACTGGCGGCTTACGTTCGGGGACTCGCTGCTCGCCGAGGGAGACGTCATCGTGCCGCCGCGGGATTCCGTGTCGTTCTTCCGCGGGTTCCCGTCGACGCCCTTGATCGCACCCGGCCCGCGTGAGCTGCGGCTGGTCGTGGATGCGAACGGCGAGGTCGTCGAGACCGACGAGACCAACAACCACGCCGTCGATTCGCTCTTCGTCCGTCCGGTCCTCGATCCCGTGCCGCCCATCGTGGTCCTCCTCGCGCCGGGAGGGGGCGACGGGTGGCCGATCGGCTCCATGCAGTCCGTGCGCTGGAGCGCCACGGACAACATCGGAGTCACTGCGATCGCGATCGAGCTCTCCCGCGACGCGGGTGCGTCGTTCGCCGTCCTCGATTCGGGGCTCGCGCACTCGGGTCATCACGAGTTCCTCGTCGAGGGTCCTCCGTGTGACTCGGCGGTCGTTCGAATCACGGCCCGCGACGCGCAGGGGAACCTCGCGTCCGACACGAGCGACGGGATGTTCCAGATCATGTTCGACGAGAAGTCGCCGTCGGTCTTTCTGGTCACGCCGAACGGGGGCGAGGCGTGGCACAAGGGAAGCGTGCACCCGCTCCAGTGGATTGCGCAGGACAACGTGGGCGTGACTCGCGTCGATCTTGCGGTGAGCTACGACAACGGAGGCTCGTTCGTGCCGATCGCGACCGGCCTCCCGAACACCGGTGCGTACGGCTGGTACGTGGAGGGCGCGCTCACGAGCCTCGCGCGCATTCAGGTGGTCACATACGACGCCGTCGGCAACGCCGCCGCCGATCAGAGTGACGGGCCGTTCACGATTCTCGAAGGCATCGTAGGAACGGAGCCCGTCCCGTTCGTGCCGACGGTGCTCGCGCTCTCGAATCCGTACCCGAGTCCTTCGCGGGGGCGCGTGTCGCTCGTGCTCGATCTTCCCGCCCCCGCGAACGTGAGCCTCGACGTGTACGACCTGCGTGGCCGCCGCGTGTGGTCGGGACCGTCGGGGATGCGGGAGGCGGGCCGGTGGACGCTCGACTGGCCCGGTCGCACCGAGGCGGGCGCACGCATGGCTCCGGGCGTCTATCTTGCGCTCGTGACCGCAGATGGCCGGGCGATGAGCCGCCGGATCGTAGTCCTCGACTGATCCGGACGGAGCCCGGTGGTATAGTCCGGATTGCTCCGCAAAGACCCCCCGCGCGGACCCCACCCGAGCGAACCCAATCCCTGGGAGGCTTTTCCATGAACGGAAGCTCGAAGTCGTTCGTGCGCGTTTTCGTGTTCGGCGTGCTCTGTCTGGCCCTGACGGCCGGCGGCGCGCTCGCGGATACGCAATCGGACAAGGACAAAGCGGCGGCGGCCGCCAAGCAGACCGCGCAGACCCCGCCCGCGATGGACGCCGCCATGCAGGCCCAGATGGCGGAGATGGTGAAGCTCGGGACACCGGGCAAGCCCCACGAGCAGCTCAAGGCGATGGAAGGCACGTGGAACGCGGACGTGAAGTCGTGGATGGGTCCGGGCGAGCCCACGGTGTCCAAGGGAACGATGGTCAACAAGATGATCCTGGGAGGCCGGTTTCTCGAGTCCCGGTATTCCGGGAAGTTCCTCGACCAGACGTTCGACGGCGTCGGCCTGACGGGCTACGACAACAAGAAGAACGAGATCATCACGCTGTGGCTCGACAGCATGGGCACGTCGTGGATGATGCAGAACGGCAAGTGGTCGGCCGACGGCAAGGAGATTCAGGTCAGCGGCACGGCCGATGGGTTCGACGGCAAGCCCACGACGTTCACATCGACGACCAAGGTCGTGGACAACAACAAGCACGTGTACACGATGAGCACCATGATGGGCGGCAAGGACACGCCGGTCATGGAGATCACGTACACGCGGGCGTCGGGAACCACCGCCGCCGGTCAGTAGTCGGGCAGTCGTGCGCAATCTTGCGATGGGGGTGGGCGCGGACTATTCTCACGCAGTCCGTTCCACCCCAACGCAGGAGCGCGCAATTCCATGAGCCACGCGACACAGCCTTCGTCCCATCCGTCCGCCAAGCCTTCCGCACAGCCTTCCACGCCTAAATCGGCCGATCTCCGGCGCCAGTTCGTCTCGTTCTACGGGCTCAAGCTCTCGCCCGCCTGGCGGGGGCTCTCCGCCGAGGCGAAAGCGCAGGCCAAGCGCGAGTTCGTGGCGGCCTGCGAGAGCTTCAAGGCCGAGGGCGGGATCCTCGTTCCGTACTCGTGTGTGGGCATCCGCGGGGACGTGGACGTCATGCTGTGGCGCATCCATCACGAGCTCGAGCCGCTCCAAAGGCACGGCGCGGCCCTCATGCGCACGTCGCTTGGGCCCTATCTGGCCACGCCGTACGCGCTCCTCGGGATGACCAAGCGCTCGACCTACGTGGATCACATTCATCCCGACCACGAGGACGACCGGCTCAAGATCGTGCCCGGGCTCCTCAAGTACATCTTCATCTACCCGTTCGTGAAGACCCGGGAGTGGTACGGGCTCGACGCGGAAACGCGCCAGAAGATGATGCGCGAGCACATCCACATTGGAACGACCTACCCGTCGGTCAAGCTGAACACGACCTATTCGTTCGGTCTCGACGACCAGGAGTTCGTGGTCGCGTTCGAGAGCGACCGGCCCGACGACTTCCTCGATCTCGTCCAGGACCTGCGCGAAACCGCCGCGAGCCGGTACACGTTGCGCGACACTCCGACATTCACGTGCGTGCGGCACGAGCTCGCGACCGTGCTCGATACTGTCGGCTGATCGCCCGGCGGGGTTGCATGCCATGAGTGGTGTTCAGGATCGACTGCTGAACTTTCTGCTTGGTTGGGCCCTCCTGACGGCAGCCCTGCCGACCCTGATTGTCTATCGCGCAGCCATGCAACCGCGATACCAGTGGGGTCTGTTCGGTATCGTCGGAGAAGGAGTGACGCCTGGCCTCCTGGTCATCGCCGCTGCGGCCATTCTGGCGTGGTCCGCGGTCGTGCTCGGTAGCGTGAGAACCCACGCAGGCGGACTTCTTCTGATCGGGCTCAACGCGCTGTGGTTTACTTCTATCCTGGTTGCGGCGCTTCGATTGGGATCGCAGATGACGTTGCGTGGCGATGCCTACGGCATACGAATCAATTTGGCGATTCTGGGGCCTCTCGTATTCGGGGCGCTGCTGCTCTTGAGCATTCGCTGGTGGTGGACACGACGACAAAACCTGGTCGGCTTCGAGGCCTTGTCCACATTGAAGGTGACCCTGACGTCAGGAGCGCGTCGCGTCCTCTGCGTGGCAGCGGTCGCCCTGTTGCCTGTCATCCTTGTTCTCTTCGCGATCGGCGATGGTGCTCGTCACACCTGGGCTGACCGAGTGGCAGTCGGTTGTGTCATTGTGCAGTGTCTGTGTGTCCTTGCTGCGTTGCGTGACGCCACGGTGGACACGGTCCGCTCGCCTGTGGTGGCGGCCTAACAACTCGGCCGCTCGCACCTGAGCAGGAGACGTTAAGCCCGGGGGACGAGTCGTCTCTCTCAGGGGTCCGTACAATTTGTACAAGCTTGTACGCGCGTACGCTCACGTACGGTCGCGTACAAATTGTACAAGCCCGTGGGAGAGACCCCTTCACCCCCGGGCTTTACATTGGGTCCAGCCGGGCCCAGCCGGCTACTTCAACGTCTGTCCGGGCTCGAGCGCGACGATCTCGGTCTTCGTGCCGGCCGTGAGGTGTCGCCGGAGCTCGTCGGGCGTGCCGGTGAGCGGCGGAAACGTGCCGTAGTGCATCGGGACCACCCAGCGCGGCCCGAGGAGCTCGATTGCCTTCGCCGCTTCGCGCGGTCCCATCGTGAAGAGCCCCCCGATCGGCAGGCAGGCCACGTCGGGCGCGTAGAGCTCGCCGATCAGCCGCATGTCCCCGAACACGTTCGTGTCGCCCGCGTGATAGATGCGGAAGCCGTTTTCGAGCGTGACCACGAAGCCGCAGGCCTCGCCGCCGACCAGGACCCCCTTCGAGCCGTTGATTCCCGAGGAGTGATCCGCGTGCACCATCTGCACCTCGAGCCCGGCCACGGTCTGCGATCCGCCTTTGTTCATCGGCCGGATGTTCTTCGCGCCCTCGTTCTCGAGCCAGAGACAGATCTCGAACATGCCCGGGATCTCGGGCTGATGCTTCCGGACGAGGTCGGGGGCGCTCCCTGCATGGTCGGCATGACCGTGGGTGAGGAGCAGCATGTCCACGCGCTCGAACGACTTCCAGCGATCGGGACATTTCGGATTGTCGATCCAGGGGTCGAACAGGACGTGCTTGCCGCCGGGGGTCTTGAGGTGGAACGCCGCGTGGCCGAGCCAGGTGAGCTCGAAATCCTTTCCGATCGTCATGAACGCCTCCGGGACAGGGGGCCGTCACCCTAACCCGTGAGCGGAAAAACGACCACAAAACCGAAGGCCTCCTCGAAAGGAGGCCTCGGTTTCGGGCTCAAAGAGGTGCTGTCGAAGGTGCGGCCCTGAATCTTACTCGTCCGCCGTCATCTTGCGGGTCGTGGCAACCGAACCGCGAGCGGTGGCGACTGAACCGCGCGCCGTGGCGACCGAGCCGCGAGCGGTGGCAACCGAACCGCGCGCCGTGGCAACCGAACCGCGCGCCGTAGCAACGGAACCGCGGGCGGTAGCGACGGAACCGCGCGAGGTCGCGAGCGTGCCGCGGGGGCTGGTCAGCGTTCCGCGAGGCGTGGCAGCCGAACCGCGGGGGCTGGTCAGCGTTCCGCGAGGGGTTGCGGCCGAACCGCGAGGGCTGGTCAGCGTGCCGCGAGGCGTAGCCGCCGAACCGCGAGGGCTGGTCAGCGTACCGCGAGGCGTGGCAGCCGAACCGCGCGGGGTGGCAACCGAACCGCGAGCGGTGGAGACGTTCGACTTGGACTCTGTCTTCTTCGCCGGAGCCTCGATTCTCGAGGCGACTTTGGGTGTCAGCTTCTTCGACATTTTGACTACCTCCTCTTTGAGTGACCGGTGAATCCTCCGGAGCTGGCTGGGGGGTGAGCTTCCGGATTCGACCGAGATTTAACGCATCGGCTGTGCCACATCTGCCCTTGCCGACGTGCCCACCCCGCAACCACCAACCAAACCTTGGTTTAGGAGATTCGCTGGGATTGTTCCGCGGCCCTGAGACCCACCGGCCCGGCGGGGATTTCCCGAGAAGACGAGGAAAACCGTTGGGGAAATCCCCAGCTCACCTTCGGGCCCAACGAATCTACAACCAGAACCCCATCCGCAGCCAGCGCCAAACACCCCGGAGCCAGCGGACGATGAGCGTTTCTGGTGAAACGTCCACCCGGGCCCGGCCGGTCATACCGCTCCGAAGGGTCGGCCCGGGGTTCGCCACGAACCCGAGGACCTTGAACACGGTCGGGCGTCCCGGCCGGCTCGGCTCGCCCTGCCAGGAGACCTCGGTGACGCGGCCACGGAACTGCCGATCCGGGTAGCCCAGCACCTTGAGCCTAAGCGTCTGCCCCGGCCGGATGCGGGCCACATCGGTCTCCGAAACGCCGATCTCGACCCGCAGCGTGTCGAGCGGGGAGACCTGGCAGAAGACCTCCCCGGCCTCGAGATACGTCCCCGCCCGTTCGGCCAGGTTCGGGGTCAGCACATAGCCGGTCACCGGGGCGGTGAGCTGCGACCGCGCGTTGTCCCGCTCGAGAGCCGCCAGGCGGGCCATGGCTCCCTCGCGGTCGAGCTCGGCCATCCGGCGGGCGAACGGATCGGCACCCCGTTCGGCCTGCCCGCCCGCGGCTTGCGCGTGGTCGGCTTCCGCCCGAAGGGTCGAAAGCCGGGCCGCGAGTCCCTCGGGCTCGAGGACCGCGAGCCGCTGCCCGGCGAGAACCCGCTGACCGGAACGGGCCTCCACCGAGCGGACGATCCCGGTCGACGCCGCCCGGACGGAAACTTCGTTTGCAGGGAGCGTGCGGCCGTCCCCGCCCACGGCCGCGGGCCAGGGAATCGCTCCGACGAGGAGCAGGCCCACACCGATCGCAATCAGGATTCCCCGTCGGCGGGCCGGGCTCATGCGCTGCCAGCGTCGGCGGCGCTCGGCGAGCGGGGTGAGCGCGCTCACCATCGGAAGCTGCCGGTAGAGCTCCGCATTCCGGATCGCGACCGAGAGCTGGCCGACCAGGACCCCGAGGGCCTCGCGGTCGCTCTCGCTGTCGAACTGGCCCTCGGCGTACGACTCGAGGAGCAGCACACCGACCGGGCCCTGGTCGTCCCGGAGCCCGAGCACGAGCGCGCCTCGCATCTCGCCCTTGAAATAGTCGAGCCAGACGTCGCGTCCTGGGTGGTCCTCGTTCTGCTCCACCTCCGAGAGCCCGACGACCAGGCTGTCAGGCTTCTTGAAGCCGATCCACTCGAGCAACTTCTCGAGCCCGAGCCGCTCGGCCGTGTTCGCATCGACGCGCGGGAAATCGCTCACCGCACGGATCTTCAGGCGCTGGCCCTCGAACAGGGCGAGCACAGCGCGCTGCCGCTCGACGATCGCACCGGAGAGGTTCACGGCGGTCTGGAGCACGTGGTCCACGTCGAGCGTCGAGGAGAGCTCGCGGCTGATGCGCAGGAGCGCGTCCAGGTCCTGCAGGCGGTTCTGGTTCTGCTCGAACAGCAGGGCGCGATCGATCGCGAGCGCCGCCTGATCGGCGACGTGATCGAGGAACAGGCGGGCGTCCTCGGGATAGGGCTCGCCGCCCGGCGCCGGTCCCATGGCCATGACCGCGATCGTCCTGTTCTCGAGCAGGAGGGGGACGAAGAGATCGAGCAGCGGTGTGAGGTTCGCTTCCGGATCCGCCTCGAGCGCTTCGGCCTTCCACTCCGCGAACGCCTCGCTCTCCTCGGCCTGCGCGACGTCAAACGTGCTCGCTTCGTTCTCGGCCAGATTGCAGAGCGCGAGGTCGGGGAGGCTCACACCGAGATGCTCGCGGGTCTCCTCGTCGAACCCGATCGACGCGAGCAGCTCGAAGCTCCCTTCGCCGTGAGAAAGGAAGAGCGCTCCGCTCCGCGCCATCACGGAGCGGGTGGCGACGTCGAGCGCCGCCGCCGCGGCGGACGTCGCGTCGTGCGTCTCGACGAGACTGTTGGAGGCTTCGCTCATCGCGAGCACGCGACTCGTGATCTCCGAGAGCTGGGCGTAGGAAAGATCGAGCTGCGCCTGCAGCCGGTCGCGCTCCTCGGCCAGGCGCGCACGCTCCTGCTCGAGGGCTTCTATGCGGTCGTCTTTGGGCTCGCTCACAGCCAGAAATCCGCTCGAACGACGCGCGCGTAGAAACGCGTGACACGCTGGACGAGACTCAAGGGTGGGGCCGCCACGCGCGCGACGCCGGACATGCCGGGGCGCAACGCGCCGTCTGGGTTCGGAATGCGGGCGCGCACGAGGTAGGTCTGCGCCGGACGATCCGGATCCACGAGCCGTGCGGCCGGGAGGCCCAGCACCGCGTCGCTCGCGGGTCCGAAGTCGAGGCTCTCGATGCGGAAATGGATCCTGCGCCCGGGATCGCTGCGCAGGCGCAGGTCCGCGCGCTGGCCGAGCCCGAGATCGCCGATCGCGCGTTCACTCGCGAGCAGAACCACGGAAAGCGTATCCAGGCGGCCGATCGTCAGGATCGAATCCCCGACCTCGACGTGCTGTCCGCGCAGCGATTGCGGGTAGGGCGCGAGCACGTATCCAGGGGTCACGGCCGTGATCCAGCCCGCCGCGTTCTGGGCCCGCGCTTCCTCCCATCGGGCACGCGCCACCGGGAGAGCCGTGAGCCCGCCCGCCGTCGCATCCGCGCGCGACCACGGCTCGCTCAGGGCGCGGCGCAGCTCGGCTTCGCGCCGCCCGGCGTTCGACGCCTGGGTGGCACTCCGGGCGTCGCTTTCCTCCGACCGGACGACTGCGAGCACGGCACCCGGGGCCACGAAGGACCCGTCGCGTACCAGGACCTCCTCGATCGTCCCTTCGACCGGGCTCGCGACGACGCGCTGCTCGACCGGGATGAGGCGCGCTTCGACCTTGACGCGATGGGGAAGCGGAAGCAGCACGACTCCGACGAGGAGCACGGCCAGGCCGATCGCCAGGGCGAGATGGCGGCGCACGAAACCCGCCTTCTCGATCGCCAGGTAGCGCGCCCCGTTCCAGAGCTTCGCCCACTGCTTGCGTGTCATGTAGAGGAAGAACACGGCGAACACGACGAAGCCCGCCTCGCGGAAGTTGCCGACCAGGATTCCGCGCAGGAAGAGGAGAACGACGACCGCATAGAAGATCGAATAGGCCATCGCGCACAGCCCGTAGATGAGGAGCGCCTTCCGCTCGTGCCGGGTGAGACCCGGATCCGGCACGCTCATGCGAAGGACATGCTTCTTGAAGAAATCGCCGACGTACGTGAACGCGCGCTCGCGCAGGTCCGGGATGTCGAGCCAGCTCATAAGCACGTAGTAGCCGTCGAGCTTGATGAGCGGGTTGTAGTTGAAGACGAGGCCCGTCATGCCGGAGAACAGCATGACGCGGAACGCGATGTCGTGCACGAGGAGGTCCGAGGGTGTGATCGCCCAGATGTAGGTTCCGAGCGTGAAGCACAGGATTTCGACGTAGCCGCCCGCAAGCGCGACCGCGGCGCGGTGCCAGCGCTTCTCGAAGAAGTAGATGTCCGAGACGTCGCAGAACATGCCGGGCATGAGGTAGAACAGCATGAAGCCGAGCCGCCGGGGCTGGCCGCCGAAGTGCATGCACGTGAGCCCGTGTCCGAACTCGTGGGCGATCACGATCAGGAACAGGATCACCCACAGCATGAGAAGGCCCAGCCAGTTCGAGTTCTCGAGGGTGAAGATCGTGGCGAGCCCGCCGACGAGCGCGTCCCGCCGGTCCCACAGGATTCCGCAGGCGCCCAGGAACGCGATCACCGCTCCGATGACGAACCAGCGCGCGAACAGGATCCGGAGCATCGGGTAGACGACCTTGAAGACCGGTGTGGGGTCGATCACGCCGAACTGGATGTTGAAGATGTTCTTGAGCGACTCGGGCGCGAACTTCCGGCGGGCCTCGCGGGCGCGGGCGCGCTGGATCTCGTTCATCTTGAACGTCTCTTCGAGGAACCCGCCGCGCTGGAGGTCGCCCGCGACCTCGGTCACGTACTCGACCGGAAAGGTGTACTGGGGATAGCGGGCCTCCATCTCCGCGCTGACCTCGGCCGCACCCCGCTGGCCGTCGAGCAGATCGCAGATGTCGTGCGTGATCGGATCGTGCCGGTAATAGCTGTTCCGCACCGGGTCGTGCACGGTGTACGAGGCGTCGCCCGATTCGACGATCCGGCGCACCACGAGATCGCGCCGGAATCGCGGGATGGGATCGTTAGAGCCGCGCACTGTCCACCAGTCGCGGAACGACAGGCCCGCTCGCCTCCGGCGGAGGGCCCTTGCCGGCGGCGAAGACGAGGTCGCCCGGCGCGAGACCGGAGAGCACTTCGTACCCGTCCGGCCGAAGCGCGCCGAGCTCGACCTCGGTGCGGACGATCTTCCCGTCCCTGACGCGGCGCACGAACAATCGGCTGCCGTCGCGCTCGAGATAGGCAGCCCGCGGAAGAACGGCTCCGCCTCCGAGGCCGGTGGACGGGGCGGCCGCGCCCGCGTTCCCGGACGCGCTTCCGTCGCCGTTCGCGAACGCCACGCGCACCGTCGACCCGGCGAGCCCCGGGGAGGTGCCGACGGCCTCGATCTGAACGCGGAACCGGCCGGTGGTGGGATCCACGATCGGGCTCACGTTCGCGACGCGGCCCGCGGCGGCCGAGCTGGTCGAGCCCGCCTCGCCTTCGGGCACGAGCGAGACCCTTTCTCCGACGGCGACCCGGCCGCGGAACGACGCCGGCAGGTAGAGATCGGCTTTGAGACGCGAAGGATCGGTGACGCGGAACAAGACCTCCTGCGCCTTGACCGGCTGGAAGCGCTCCGCGCGCACGTTCCAGACGATTCCCGAGACCGGCGCGCGCAGCGTGCGGCGCTCGAGCGCGAGCTTGGCGAGCTTCAAGTCCGCTTCGGTGGCCTGCGCCTTGGCGCGCGCGGCGTCCAGGGTCTGGCGCGAGATCCACGCCCCCTCGGCGCCCTTCTGGGCCCGCTCGAACTCGGCCTTCGCCTGGGCCGCGAGCGCCCCGATGTACTCGACCTCGAGCACGTGCTCCTCGGAATTGAGCCGCGCGAGCGCCATTCCCGCGCTCACGCGCTGCCCTTCCTTGACCAGGACCTCGCGCACGATTCCGTCGGCGCGGGCGATCACGGGCGCATCCACGGCCGGCTCGCAGAACGCGCGCACGACCTCGCTCGCGTCGAGTCCCGGCCGAACGCTCACGACGTCGACCGGCGTCCCCTCGACCCCGGCCGCCGACGACGTGGCCGCGCGCGAAGGAGAATCGGCGGGGCCGCCACAGCCGGCGGAAGCCAGGGAAAGAGAGGAAAACGCGAGGGCAACAGCCGTCCAGCGGGCATGCCGACGAGTGGAGTACAGACTCCACATGGGTGGACCTCGGGGGAGACCTGGGAAAGGACTGGCGATCTGGTCCGGGCTGAACCAGAGGGGAGCGTCCGAATCGAGCAACGATCCTGCCTTGTGCGCGCCGGACTGTCAACCGCGCGACGCACGCGACACGCGCGACGGGTTCGACTGGCGCGACCGGCGCGACCCAAAAAACTGCGACCCGGAGCCACGCGCTCCGGGTCGCCGGTCGGTTCGGGGGTGGGGAACTGCGGGTGCTGCCTGAGGAGTAGGAGCGGGCAGGGGCGCCGGGGTCACGGGTGTCACGCGCTGAAGTAGCGCACCCTGCGCCGCTCACTGGATTGACGGCGATCCCTCGCCGTCCGTCTTTCCCTTTGAGCAGGGGATGTGCCAGACTGGGGACCGGACGGAAGGCAACTTCGAAATCGTTCTGAACAGGGGCCTTAGGCGTCCCGGTGGAGCCGTTGGGGGAACCCGGAGGAGCCCCCGGACGCGCTCGAAGGCTGCAAGCCGCAAGGTACTTTCGCCGCAAGTTGCAGAATCCCTGCGACGCTCAAAACCCGGAGGAGGGAACCCCCCACCCATGGATCTGAACACCTACTTCACACAGACGATGCGGGACGAGCTCACCCGGATCGGTTTCGAAGAGCTCACGACACCCGAAGCGGTGGACACCGCACTCGCCGCGCGCAAGGGAACGGCCCTCGTGTTCGTGAACTCGGTCTGCGGATGCGCCGCCGGCATGGCCCGCCCCGGGATGGCGCTCGCGCTCGAGAAGACGTCCGCGCGCCCGGATCGCCTGGTGACCGTGTTCGCCGGACAGGATCGCGAGGCGACCCAGCACGCGCGCACGTACTTTGCGGAGGTTCCTCCGTCGTCGCCTTCGATTGCGCTCCTCAAGGACGGCGCGCTCGTCGGGTTCGTGCCGCGCCATCAGATCGAAGGGCGTCCCGCGGAGGACGTGGGCGCTCGGATCGCGGAGATGCTCGAGTCGCATTGCACTGCGGCGTAGCGAGGGACGGCGCAAGGCACGGTGTCCGCGCACGGCGCAACGCGCTCCTCGCAACGCGGCGCAGAAAATCTTGCAGAAAAGCGCGATGGCGGACGGCGGCCCGGAAAACGGGCCGCCTTTTCGTTTCGAAACCTTTGCAGGTGCACGCGTTCAGACGCCGGCCTTGCCCGCCGATAACCTGCGTGGAGGGAGCCCGCACCTTCCCTGGAGGAGAAATGACCGACCTCAAGATCCGCACGTTCCCGCGTTCGCTGCCGAAAGCGCTCGAGTCCGTCGCGCGTCTCGTGCCCGGCTATCGCGGGTATTCGTCGAAGGACGACCGCCGGGAAGAGGACAAGCGCCTGCGCACGCAGATCGCGCGCTGCCTGCGCGAAGCTTCGCAGGACCTGCACCGTGCCGTGCGCACGCTGCCGTTCGACGGCGTTCCTCCGGGATTGAACCGGCTCGGTCAGGTCGCGAAGCGGATCGATCGCCTGGTCGAGGACGTCGTGCACTCGGCGTACGGCTATCCCGGGTTCTTCGAGCCCGTGCGCGTGGACGAACGCCGGCTCGAGCTTCTCTACCGCGCGGACATTGCGGTCGCCGAGTCCGTGCAGGGCGTCACGTCCGAAGTCGAGGCGTGGATCCTCAATCCCGATCTCGAAGCGCGCGGCGGCGAATCACTCGCGAACGTCGAGGTCGCGCTCGATCTCGCCGAGAACGCGTGGCGCACGCGCCGGGAGATGCTCGCCGAGGAATAGTGCGCGCGGGTGGTCTCAGCGCCGCCCGCTTTAGCGCCGCCCCGCCTTGATCCTTCCCCACGTCGTGCCGCGCGAAGGGACCTCGCGCTCGCAGCACACGGTCGCCGATCCGAAGTTCTCGAAGCCCTCCCCGCTCACTTCGACCGCGAGCTGCGCGCAATGCTCGTCTTCGGGCTCCGCATCGACGCGCGTCGGCGGATAGGGACCATGCGTCTCCGCGGGCGGACCGCCCCCGGGACCGCCCGGATCCCAGACGACCTCGACGAGATCTCCGGTCGCGTCATTCCAGCCCTCGATCCTGCAGTTGTCATTGCAGTGCACGGTGAACGTGAGCGTGAGCACACCCCGACCCGGCACGCCCGTGAAGGCGCCCACGTCCGCGGCGGGAATGAAGAGGGTCACGAGGCCATCATCGAGCGGCAGGGCGTCGGCATCGAGGAGCGTGACGGTCGTGCCGATCGCGACGTCGGTGGCCGTGATGTCGACGTCGAGCTCGACGACGACCGTGGCCGTTCCGGAATCCGGCGGGCACGTGATCGATGCGGGAGAGACCGTGATCGTCGCGCCGTGAACCTCGAGGGCCTCTGCATCGCGAGCCCACGCGAAAGCCGCGCACAGAATCGCGATCTCGATCCACGGGAGCCAATTCCATCGGCGGGTCTTCATGGCGTTTCTCCTCCGGCAGGGAACATCGCCTGCGGGGGGAGCCGTGCCGAGGACCATGACCCAGAGTGGCCACGGGACACAAGCGGGCTTAGGGGCGCGCGCTCGACGGACTCTCTGTCACGCTCCCGAAATTCTCCGCAATCCAGTCCATCGTGCGCGCACTGCCCGGATAGCCGACCAGCTTCTCGTGCCGCGAGCCATCCGCCGAAGCCACGACCAGCGTCGGAAACGCGTGCACCTCGTACCGGTTCTGGAGCGAGTCCACGGCCGCGGGGTTTCGGCCCTCCTCGCGCAGGCGATCCCGGACTCGGACCGGCACGAACATCGAATCGATCTGCCCGGCCAATCCCGGATCGGAGAAGATTTCAGCCTGCATCATGCGACAGGGCCCGCACCAATCGGCGGCGAAGTCGTACAGCAGGGGCTTGGCCGTCCGCAGTGCCTCCTCCTCCGCTCCTGAGCCGGGTTCCCGCCACGCCACGAGATCGGTGCGTGGGGGCGCGGAAATCCCGCTCGAGGTTCGCAGGGAGACTTCAGGAATGGATCCGGCCGGCACTTCCGTGCGCGCGAAGATCCCGAGCCCGATCCGGACGAGGAGGAGCACGCCGGCGATCACGAGCAGCGCGACCGGCATGGCCCGGCTCGAGGCATAGCGCACCTGGCGCTTGGTTGGCGGATCGGTCATCCCCCCGCCCTCAGTCGGTGGCATACGAGAATTCCCGTCGGTTCAGGATCACGATCGCGACCGCGAGGCACAGGGTGACGGTGGAGAGGTACGACACGAGGTCGAACCAGCCCAGGACCCCGCCGCCAAGCGTTGTCTTGAGATCGAGGCCCGGGCTCAGGAAGCGACTCATCTCCCGGCTCGCCCGCAACAAGACAGGTGATGCCGCGATGCCTCCCGCGATGGCCAGGGCACCCGCTCCGAGATGGAGCAGGGCCCAGACGACGAGGTCGACCACGGCGGGGAGCAGGCTCGACAGCAGCGTGAACACCGCCACGGTGCCGAACACGGCGAGCAGCTGCTCGATGGCCGTGCGGGCGAGGAGATCGAGCGCGGGGGGCGCGCCGCGAATCGTCATCGCCAGGGAGCCGAGGGCGAGTTGGAGGATCACCGCTCCGGCCGCAAACGCGCCGACGCCGAACCAGCGGCTCAGCACGTAAGCGCTGCGTGTGACCGGTCGCGCGAAGAGCAGGCCGAGCACACCCGACGATATGTCCTGTCCAATGAGTCCGGCTCCGAGCAGGACCGCGAACACCCCCCCCGATTGCATCATGCTGAACCCCAGCCGCGGCTCGAACGCGACGAGCAGCACCGGAAACCCGAGCAGGAGGAGCACGAGGATCCCGCGCGGGCTCACCGCACGCTGCAGGATCGTGTGGAAAATCAGCGTGCGATTCATGCCTCCTCCCGCTCGGGCCGCTCGGCGAACAGACGCTCGAGACGGCTGCCCTCGGGCCGCGCCTCGGTGATCCGGACCCCGGCGGCGCGCAGGGCGTCGAGCAGACGTGCGGTGCCGTCGTCGTCCCGCACGCCGAAACGCGCGCCGTGCGTTTGCGTGTCGTGAAGCACGGCTTCCACCGATTGCGCCACAGCAGCGAGGCGTTCGGCCGAGGTGATTTCGGGGCCTGTGCTCGCCGTCCAACGCACGAGCAGGACATGGGCCAGCGTGTCGGCGGCGCGCGAAGTCTCGATCGATTCGATGTGTCCGGCCTTCACGAACGCCACCCGGTCGCAGATTCGTTCGACTTCCGCAAGTTGATGCGAATTGACGATCAGGGTCGCGCCGCGTGCGCGCACCTCGGAGAGCAGGCGGCGAAACAGGATGACGCCCGCGGGATCGACGCCGGAGATCGGCTCGTCCAGGAACAGGTAGCGCGGGCTGCCGAGCAGCGCCTGGGCGAGCCCGAGCCGCTGCAGCATGCCGCGGGAATATTTTCGGATCGTCATCGACGCGGCTGCCGGTTCGAGTCCCACTCGCTCGAACGACGTCCGGACGTCCTCACTTCTCCGTGCCGGATCCAATTCGGCGAGCGCGTGGTGATAGGCAAGGAAGCGAGTCCCCGTCATCCATCGATCGAGCACAAGTCGTTCCGGCAGGTACCCGACCACCCTTCGGACCGCCAGAGCGTCGGGGGCGCGGCCATCGATCTCGATCCGCCCTGAATCAGGCCGGAGCATTCCGAGCAGGCAGCCCATGAGCGTCGTCTTCCCGGCGCCGTTCGGTCCAATGATCCCGAAGGCCTCGCCCGCCCTGACGTCGAGGGATACGGAGTCGAGCGCGCGCACGGCTCCGCCCCGGTAGGTTTTCGTGAGTCCGGCGACGCGGATCCCGCTCATGGCCACGGCATCATAGGACATCTTGTGACGGACCGCGCCTTCGCGCACCATGCCCGCCGTGCGCGACCTCCTGGTATCGACGCGCGCGGTGGAGAATCGCTCGCGAACGTCGAAGTCACGCTCGATCTCTCCGAGAACGCCCGGCGGACGCGCCGGGAAATGCCGGCGGAAGAGTAGGCAACTCTCTTCCGACCCCCAGCGAACCCGCGCGTCGGCAACCGCCCGCCAGAACCGGCGCGCGCCCTGCGCCTTGTTGCGACTCGTCCTGTCGATCTCCCGTCTGCTGGAGCCAACCGTTTTAGCTAAGGCATTTTCTGTGATGGCCTTGAGTTCGAATTCGCGGACTTCGGCCTCTTCGAATCCATGAAAGCTAGTTGACAGCGTTGCCAAATCGGCGTAGCCGTCAAGAGCTGCCCGGCAGGGTCATAGCAAGGAGTCCGCAATGAGCAGCGCCCCTCGCCTCCTGCCCGTAGTCGCCGCACTGATACTGGCCTTTTCATCGTCGGCGACCCCAGGGAAAGAATCGCCGACAGAGCCACGGATTGTCGGAGCAGCAAGATCAGAGGAAGACGGAACGGTCCTCATCTCCACCTCCGATCTCGGGACGTTCCGCGCGTATCAAAGTCGCGCGGCGCCGGGCCCTCTCTACACTGGGACGTGCTACTACATCGACAGCGTGAGCGTCATCAATCCTGGCGCAGGCTGCGATACCGTGCCGAAGAACTACACATCGTTTGGGCGGTGGATCTTCTACATCTGCACCGACCCACCGAACTGCACAAATGTGGTCCCCAATTGCAATGTCCGCCTTACTGTCCGCGCCATCCAGGGAGACGGATTCCACTTTCATGGTGACCCCAACCGACCGATGGGCGCGCCCATTGACACGAGCGGGACCACGGGCTTCGACGGCTTGCAGTTTCGCATACCCTTCCGCTGGCCCCAGGTTGCGGGGCCGCTGGAGATCCGATTCTTCGCTACGAGCTCGTGCGGGCCAACAGATTCGTCCGCGGTCGACTGGGTCTATTGCCTCGAGGCTGCACCGCTCGTGCCCTCGGCACCTTGTCCGCCATGCACGGGAACCCCATTCAACATCCCTGCGGTGGAGTTCCCTTTGCTGCCGATTGGCCCGGACTACGACCTCACCGGCATGACGCCTATCCACCCGCTGAATCATTACGGACTGCGGGGGATGGTCGACTCCCTGGTTTCGGCCGCCAGGGCATTCAGGACCAAGTTCCCTACCGGCACGAAGATGGGATTCAACGACATGAGCCTTGCATACGGCGGGTGTTCGACGCCGACCCGGTTGGCGATTGGGCGTCACCTACTCATTGCGGCCATCGCGTCGGCATGGAATGTGACTTCAGCACTAACAGGTTCGGACCCAATCCCGCGGTCCCATCGAGCAACAAATACCTCCGATACGCAGAGATCACCCTCAGGGCTCGAAACTTCACGATTCACCCGGAGTTCCACCCGAACCACTGGCATTTGAAGTACTACGGACCAGGAACGTTCCGGGGACCGGGCAGCACCTTGACGAAGGAGCACCCACAGCCATGACGCACTCCCGTCTCTTCCTTCTGTTGGGCGTGGTTGCGGTTCTCTCCCTCCTGCTCGTCATCGCGCCACCGATGCGCTCAAGTGAGGAGAACAGAGCCCCTCACGCGTCGACACCGACGCTCGACCTCTCGCAGCCTGGGCTCGTGTACGCCGACTCGACATTGACCTTTCTCAAACGGGCCCAGGCCATCGATCCCGAGATCGTTGCTTCTCCTCCCTCGTTTGACTCAAGCACCGGCCTGTACACGTACGCGTATGCGGTTACAAACAGGGTCGGTGCCACAAGCGCCATCCGTCACTTTGCCCTTGCCCCCGTCCCAAGGCCGGTCAGCGTTACGTTGCCGAGCGACGCGTGGGATTACGTCTACGGGTTTGAGGAGCGTCGTGACGCGCTGCTCTGGACGGTTATCGATGCTGGTCCGGCTCCAGCGGATTGGGATTCCGTGAGCGTTTGGCCAAGTCCGTTTGATATCCAACCGGGTCAGAGCATTGTTGGTTTTAGCTTTAAGACTCCGGCGTCGCCTGCGATGGTTTCCTACTACGTTCAGGGCTTCTTTGCACAGCCGACAAGCGGGGGCGAAGCTGGCGGCCATCCCGTGCTCACCCTTTTCCAAAACAGCTTGACGGGTACCATCGTCGGACCGGGCAGCGCCGTAAACGTGGATCCGGGTCCTGCTTCCACGACGATCCAATTCCAGCCTCCCGTTCCCAATCCCACTACCGGGGCCGTTTCCGTAACGTTGTACCTCACAGAATCCGCCAGCGTTCGGCTCGCCCTCTTTACCGTTAACGGGAGACTGATTCGGGAATTGATGGAGGGACCACGATCGTCCGGATTCTACTCAGTTACCTGGGACGGCATGGATGATTCCGGTCGGCGCGTTGGGCCGGGAGTCTACTTCTACAAACTGTGGCTTGACGGCAGACCCACTGGCCAGCGCCGAGTCGTCGTGATGGATTAGAGCCGGGACCTTCACCGACGGCGGTCGAGACATGCACACTTGTGACCGGCGCCGAGTTCGCGCACGATGCCCGCCGTGCGCGATCTCCTGGTGTCCGCATTAGTGTGGGGCGTCTCGATCCTCCTGCTCCTCGTTCTCCAGCCGGTCTTTCTCCTCCTTTTGCTCGTCACCGCGCCGTTCGATCCGGGGCGCCGCGTCGTCGGCGGGCTGTTCCACTGGGTCGGACGTTTCCTCGTGTTCCTGTGTCCGACGTGGGATTTCCGGGTCGAGAACACAGCCCGCGCCCCACTCGCGGAGCCGGGTATCATCGTCGCGAATCACCAGTCGGACGCGGACGTGTTCCTCGCGGCGTGTCTCCCGTGGGAAGCGAAGTTCCTGTCCAAGGATTCGATCTACAACCTGCCGGTCATGGGATGGGCGATGCGCATGGCGGGGGACATCGGCGTCGTGCGCGGCGACAAGGAGAGCGGTGCCGAGGCGCTCGACGCCTGCCGCAAGTGGGTCGGACGCGGTGTGTCGGTCGTCATCTTCCCCGAAGGCACGCGCTCGCGCACGAGCGAGATGCTGCCGTTCTACGAGGGTGCGTTCCGCCTCGCGGTCGAGATGCAGCGGCCGCTCCAGCCGGTCGCGATCGCGGGCACGCGGGATGCGATGAAGCCGGGCTCGTTCCTGCTCCGGCCCGCGCGCGCCGGGGCACGCATTCTCGATCCGGTTCCGGTGACGGGGCTCACGGAGGAAGACGTGCCGGCTCTCACGCTCTGCGTGCGTGAAACGATCGAGGCCGCACGCCGTGCGCTGGCGCGCGACCTCGGGGTCCCGGAAGGCTCCTGAGCGGAGCGGCGACTGGTCGCTACCGGCTGCTACTCCTGCTCCCTCCAGATGCGCTCCATGTTCCGGACCGCGGAGGGATGCCGGTAGTGGAGATAAAGGGCCATCGCTCCGGCCGCGAGCAGGTTTGCGACCGCGACCGTCCACAGCCCGAGCGTTCCGAGCACGCTCCGTCCGACCGCGAACGCAAAGATGAAGAACGCGGTCTCGAACAGGACGAACAGGAAGAGCATCGCGATTCCGACGGCCGGGAACTTCTCGAACTGCGCGGCGAGCCAGGACGCGATCATTCCAATCCCCAAAAACGCGAGGAAATGCACGGCGGTGTACCAGGCCACGATCGCCGGCTGCACCGTGATGTGCGCGGCGTTGGTCGAGCTCTGGAAGAGAAGCGATCCCAAAAGCGACGGCGTGTAGAGCGGTCGTCCGGCGATCGTGTCGAGGATGAGGTACCACAGGGCCACGACGGCAGCGCCGAGCACTCCGGCGAAGAAGCCATCCTCGAGGATCTGTGATGCGAGAGAGCGCGCCTGCGGTTGCGTCGGGGCCCGTTCGACCGTTTCCATCGACGTCCCTCCTCGGCGAAGGCCAATGGCCGGGGAACCGGGCTGCATCCGGCCGTGCAGCGTTTCGTTGACCCCGCTATCCTAGCACCAGCCTTTGGCGCCGGGCCTGTGAAGCTCGCGTGCTGCATGCCAATCCGTTGCCAGATCGGTGTTTCGCCCCCGGAGATTCCCGCGTGGAAACGAGCCCGACCCTGTCCCCGCATCCCGATTCGCCCCGTCTCTGGACGGTTGCGCTCGCGTGCCTCGCGATGTTCGGCGGGATGATCGCGCTCTCCCATTTCGTGCTCACCGGGTACGCCCTGCTCTCGGGTCCCGAGATGTTCGGGGGCGGAGGCAAGCCGGACGATCGCGATTTGTTCGCGTTTCTGGGCACCGTTCCGGGCCTCCTGTTCGCCGCGACCGTGTCCTCGTTCTGGATCACGCTCATCGCCGTCGTCGCCGCCGCACTCTCGCCCGAGCCGTTCCGCGAACGACTCGCGCTTCGGAACCCGCGGCTTCCGCTCGTCGGATGGCTCCTCGCGGTCGTCGGGGCGCTGGCCGTGAGCCAGTCGGTGGACGCGATCCTTCAGCTCACGAACGTCGGCCGCGGAGGCGCGCTCTCGGGAATTCTCGAAACCCTGCGCCAGGCGCGCGGCCCGTGGCTCGTTCTCTCCGTGCTCCTGATCGGCGGCTCGGCCGGCGTCGCGGAGGAGCTTTTCTTCCGCGGATACGTGCAGCAGCGCCTGGTCGCGCGCCTCGGCGCGGGCGTGGGGATCGGACTTGCGTCGGCGCTCTTTGCGCTCGCGCATCTCGATCCGCATCATTCTTCCTTCGCGTTCGTGTTCGGGCTCTTCATCGGGTACGTCGTGTTCGCGAGCGGAAGCGTGTGGCCCGGGGTCGTGGCCCACGCGGCGAACAACTCGCTCTCGGTGATCGTCGTCGCGCTCGGGTTCGACGACGCCCAGGCTCCCGATGCGTTCCACGTCGCGATGCTCGCGTTTTGCCTCCCGGGGATTGCTCTGATCGTGCGATGGTTCCACCGGTATCGGTGGACGCGCGTCCCGAAGCCCACCTCGCAGGACGCCGCCGAGAGCCTCGTCGATTCCGAGTCCGACCTGAGGAGGGACGCGCAAGGATGAGCGAATCCAAACGGGGAGTGCCGCGCCGCAATCCGGTCTTCGATCCGCTGCGCGAGCTGTTCCCCGGCGAGGCGATCGGCGGGGTCGTCCTGATCGCGTGCGCCGCATTCGCGATGGCGTGGGCGAACTCGCCGTGGTCGAGCGCGTATTTCGGGCTCCTCCACACCGAGCTTCCGGTCTCGATCGGTCCCATTCGCCTCTCGCTCTCCGTCCTGCACTGGATCAACGATCTCTTGATGGCCGTGTTCTTCCTGGTCGTCGGGATGGAGATCAAGCGCGAATTCCTCTCCGGGGAGCTCAAAGACTCGAGGCGCGCGGCGCTTCCGGTCGCGGCGGCCCTCGGCGGTATGATCGTGCCCGCGACCATCTACGCGGCGTTCAACGCGAACGGGCCGGGCGCTCGCGGTTGGGGCATTCCCATGGCGACCGACATTGCGTTCTCGCTCGGCGTGCTCGCGCTGCTCGGGCCGCGAGTGCCGCGCGGGCTCACGGTGTTCCTGGCCGCGCTCGCGATCGCCGACGACCTGGGGGCCGTGGCCGTGATCGCGATCTTCTACACGTCGCAGTTGAATCTCGGTGCACTTTCGATCGCGATCGGAATCCTCCTCGTGCTCGTCTTCCTGGGGCAGCTCAAGAACATGCGGCTTTCGGTCTATCTCTCCGCGGCGCCTTTCCTCTGGTATTTCATGCACGAGTCCGGCGTGCACGCGACGATCGCCGGCGTTCTTCTCGGGTGGGCCGTGCCGCTCGGGAAAGCCGGCGATCCTGACTTCACCGATTCGCCGCTCGAGTCCCTCGAGCACGCGCTCAAGCCGTGGGTGACATGGGTCGTGATGCCCGTATTTGCGGTCGCGAACGCCGGAGTGGCGCTCGGGAACATGAGCCTCGCGTCGTTCGCGGAGCCGGTTTCCGCCGGTATCGGGCTCGGACTCCTGTTCGGGAAGCCGATCGGCATCTTCGGCGCGTCGTGGCTCGCTGTGCGCCTCGGGTTTGGCAGCCTCCCGCGGGGCGCGAACTGGCATCAGATCCTCGGAGTCGGTTTGATCGCAGGCATCGGATTTACGGTCGCGCTGTTCGTCGCGTCCCTGTCGTTCCGTCCCGGCGACGGGCTCGAGGATCTGGCGAAGATCGGGGTGCTCTCGGGCTCGTTTCTGGCGGGTGTTCTCGGCACGTTCGTTCTCGGTGCGGCCCTCAAAGGTCCCAGGGGTGTGGCGGCGAGCCCTTGACAGGGCCGAGTCGGGTCCGGAAACTTCGAGTCAACCCCACGAACATCGCGCTCCTGGCAACGGCGGCAAGGCGAGGTGCCACGACATGATCGGCTTCGGTTCGCGGATGAGGCTCGCTTGCGCGCTCGGGATGGCGCTCGCCGGACCGCTGCTCGTCTCCGCGACCGGCGCCGCGAGCGTCGCGGGTGCTGCCGCCGCCCCGGACTCGTTCACCCAGGCCGTCGAGGTGGAACGGCGCGAGACGCTCACGTACTTCCGCGAGAATCCACATTCGCCGCTCGCCGCGATCCTGCGCGAGGACGTTCCGCGCGCGGGCTGGCTCACGATCGGCTCGGCCCCCGACAACGACGTCGTGCTCGAGGACAGGAGCGTCGCACCGCATCACGCGCGCGTCTCGATCGACGGCTCCGGATTCCGGGTCGAGGCGGTCGACGACACCGCGCATTTCATGGCCGGCAAGGAGACGACGCGCGCCGCGACGGTGCCGCCGTCCTGGATCGTACTCGGGCGCTATCACCTCAGGCTCTCGTACCAGAACGCGCCGGCGGTCATCGTGTTCGATCCCACCGCGCCCGCGCTCAAGACCGCGCGCGTGCCGAGCTGGTTTCCTGTCGATCCGCGCTACCGTTTCGTGCTCCCGCTCGTCGCCGATGCGAAGCGCGACACCGTGCTCATCGAATCCACGCACGGGCAGCCGCGGCCCTCGCTGCGCGTCGGGCACTTCGAGTTCGCGCTCGACGGCCGCACTTACCGGCTCGGGGCCTATCGCCTGCTCGAGCCGGGGGTTCCGCAGGACGACCTCGGCCTCTACTTCCGCGATCGCACCTCGGGCAAGGAGAGCTATGCGGTCGGTCGCTATCTCGACGCGGTGAAGCTCCCGGACGGGCGCTACGTCGTGGATTTCAACCAGGCGTACAATCCGAGCTGCGCGTACTCGCCGTACTACAACTGCCCGATCCCGCCGCCCGAGAATCGGATCGCGGCCACGATCCGCGCCGGCGAAAGCTGGCTCAAGGAGGCGAAATGACGGTCCACCCCGCCGCCGGACGACTGAGCCCCGAGATGGCGGCCGCACGGGACCGCGCCGCACAGGCCGCCGTCGCGCTGGTCGAGAACGGCATGATCGTCGGGCTCGGGACCGGAGACACCGCGACGCGCTTCATCGAGCGACTCGGGCGGCGCGTTCACGACGAGCGCCTCTCGATCCGCTGCGTGGTCACGTCCGAAGCGACCGCGGCACGCGCCCGCGAGCACGAGCTGCCGCTCGGCTCCCTCGCCGAGCTCGGCCGCGTCGACCTCGCCGTCGACGGCGCGGACGAAGTGAGCGCGCGCCTCGATCTCCTGAAGGGCGGCGGCGGAGCGATGACCCGCGAGAAGATCGTCGTGGCTTCCGCGCAAACGTTCGTCGTGCTGGTGGACGAAGGGAAGCTCGTCGACGTGCTCGGTCTCAAGCACCCGATTCCGGTCGAGACGGTTCCCGAAGCCGTGGCGCTCGTGACGCGCCGCCTCGAAGCGCTCGGCTCGAAGCCGGGCGTGCGGATGGCGACCGGGTCGAAACCCTTCGTCACGGATCTCGGACATCACATCGTGGACGCCCGCTTCCCGGGCGTCGAGGACCCCACGCAACTCAACGCAGCGCTGAACGACATTCCGGGCGTGGTCGGGCATGGCCTTTTCGTCGGGCTCGCCACGATCGTGCTCGTCGGCGCGATCGGAACGCCCGATGTGCGCCGCCTGGCGGGCGGCGTGCGCACCTGACTTCCCCTCACTTCTGGAGGCTACGGATGCTTCCCCTCATTCGATGGATCCCACGGATCCGAACTCGGCCCCTGTCCGCGCGACCCCGCACGCGCGCGTACGGGCCTCTCGCACTCGCTGCCGTCGCACTCGCCACGGTCGGACTCGCGGTCGGCTGCGCCACCAATCCCATCACCGGAAAGAAGGAGATCTCGTTCGTCTCCGAGTCGCAGGAGCTCGAGGCCGGAAAGCAGTCCAAGGCCGCGACCGAGCAGACGTACGGCTACTACGACGACCCGAAGTGGACGGCGGAGGTGACGGGGCTCGGCAAGCGCATGGCCGCCGTCTCGCACCGGCCGGATCTCCAGTGGGAGTTCTTCGTGCTGGACGACCCGACGGTGAACGCGTTCGCCGCGCCCGGCGGGTACATCTACATCACCCGCGGCATCCTCGCGCAGTTCAACTCGGAGGCGCAGCTCGCCGGGGTGATGGGCCACGAGATCGGTCACGTCACCTCGCGCCACTACGCGGACCAGGCGACGCGGCAGCAGATCGCGGGCGTGGGTCTCGGGGTCGCCTCGATGGTGTCGAAGACGGTCGCGCGGTACGGACAGGCGGCATCGGAGGGACTCGGGCTCCTGTTCCTGAGCTACGGGCGGGGACAGGAAAGCGAATCAGATCGTCTGGGAGTCGACTATTCGATCAAGGCGGGATACGACCCGCGCGAGATGCCCGGCACGTACGAGGCGCTTGCCCGCATCTCAGCACGGGCCGGCGCGCGCATTCCGAGCTACCTCTCGACCCATCCCGATCCCGAAGCCCGCGCGGTCACCGTGCGCGAGCTCGCGACCCAGCAGGTCGGATCGCGCACGGATCTCAAGGTCAACCGCGAGGGATACATCCGGAGCCTCGACGGGATGGTCTACGGACCGGATCCGCGCCAGGGCTACTTCGAGCAGGATCGCTACTACCACCCCGTGCTCAAGTTCTCGCTCGACTTTCCCGCGGGCTGGCAACACCAGAACGGAAAGACGGCGGTGATCGCGGGAACCGAGGACCAGAAGGCCGCGATGCGGCTCAACCTCGCGAATGCCGGGACGAACACGCCCGAGCAGTACGTGAACGCCCTGATCTCGCAGAAGCAGATCTCAGGAGCGGAGGGCAAGGCCGAGAAGATCAACGGTCTCGATGCATGGCTCGGCCGCCTCCAGGTCACGGACAACCAGGGTCAGAAGGGGGTTCTCCAGGCCGCGTTCATCCGGCACACGCCGGAGCGCATGTACCAGCTCCTGGGCCAGATGGAGCAGGGCAGCACCTACGAGCAGGGATTCGTTTCGACCGCGCGATCGTTCAAGACGCTGACGGACGCCGCGCGGATCAACGTGACGCCCGCAAAGATCAAGATCGTGGACTCGCCGCGCACCGGTCTCTTCAACGAGATCGTGCCCACGCTCGGCGCGCAGGCGATCGACATCGAGCAGTCCGCGATCCTGAACGGGGTCGAGGTCGACGACCAGATCGTGAAGGGCCGGCCGATCAAGCTCGTGTCACCGGGCAAGTACAAGTAGAGGGCGAGGTCGGGGGGGCCGCGGGAGCCGGTTCCACGGGCCCGGGACCGGGCCCGGGACCCCGGGACCCCGTTCTGCGGGCCAACCCGGCTACGGTTGACAACCCCCCGAGGCCCGTCTAAACTCCCGCTTCGGCTTTTCTAATTCCTTTCGCCGGGCCTACTTCGCTGCCTCCGGCCGCGCGCCGTGGGGCGTGGGCCCGGCGTCCGTTGTTCGGCCCGCGCGTTGTCCGGCGCCTCGTGCGCGGTCCGCGTTCCGCCGGCGTCCCCGCTGTCCCGAGTCTGGATACTCCGAATGACCCGATCCATGCAGTGGAAGCTGCTCCTGTGCATCGCCGTCATTGGCGCTTCGCTCTACGCGCTGTGGCCCTCGTTCCAGTTCTACCAGTTGCCGCGAACCGAGCGTCTCTCCCCGGCGAAGGACACCCGCGCCGCGAAGCTCCGGGAGAAAGCCATCCCGCTCGGTCTCGATCTCCAGGGCGGCATGCACCTCGTGATGGAGGTGGATCGCTCGAAGCTTCCGCCCGAGGAGGCGCGCGAGGCCGTGGATCGCGCAATGGAGGTCATCCGGAACCGCATTGACCAGTTCGGCGTGGCCGAGCCCCTGATCCAGAAGCAGGGCGAGGACCGCATCGTGATCCAGCTTCCGGGCCTGTCCGACCGGGAGCGTGCGAAGGACCTGATCGGCAAGACCGCCCTTCTCAAGTTCCAGCTCGTGCGCACGCCCGACGAGGCGGCCGCCGTGTTCAACCGTCTGGACCAGACGCTCGCCGCCCGCGCCCGCATGGGACAGATCCAGGTCGACACGGCGACCGCGGCCCGGCCTCTCACGTCGTACTTCCTCGACGCGTTCGGCGGCGGGGCGTTCATCGCCTCGACCGACGTCGAGCGCATCCAGAGCTACCTCACGCCCGCGCTCACGGACACGATCGTGCCCGCCGAGACGCAGCTCCTGTGGAGCGACGAGCAGGGCTACAGCGGCCGCACCGGGCGCTGGCTCTACGTCTTGAAGCGCACGCCCGAGATGACCGGCGGCTCGGTCTCGACCGCGAGTGCCCAGATCGGCCTCGAGCAGAACGATCCGGGCGGCTGGGGCGTGTCCATGAAGATGGCGGGCAAGGGCCAGTCCGACTTCGCGCGCGTCACCGCCGCGAACGTCGGCCGCCAGCTCGCGATCGTGCTCGACGACGCCGTGCGCTCGGCGCCCTCGATTCGCGAGCGCATTCCGGGCGGCACCGCCTCGATCACCGGTTCGTTCGACGCCAAGGCGGCGAAGGATCTCGAGATCGTGCTCAAGGCGGGTGCTCTGCCGGCGCCCGTCCGCATCGTCGAGGAGCGCTCGGTCGGCCCGTCGCTCGGCCAGGATTCGATCGACGCGGGCTTCAAGGCCTCCTGGATCGCGACGCTGCTCGTGATCGCGTTCATCGTCCTCTACTACCGGGGATCGGGAGTGATCGCGGTCGCGGCCCTCATTCTCAACATCGTGCTCCTGTTCGCGGGCCTCGCCGGCTTCGGCGCGACGCTCACCCTGCCCGGCATCGCCGGTATCGTGCTCACGGTCGGTATGGCGCTCGACACGAACGTGCTCATCTTCGAGCGTATCCGCGAGGAGTTACGACACGGAAAATCGATCGCGAAGGCGATCGAGCAGGGATACGACCGCGCGTTCCGGACGATTCTCGACGCGCACGTGACGACGCTCATCTCGGCGGCGTTCCTGTTCCAGTTCGGTACGGGTCCGATCAAGGGCTTCGCCGTCACGCTCTCGATCGGGCTCATCGCGAACATGTTCACGGCCGTGTTCTTCACGCGACTCATCTACGAGATGATCACTCATCGCCGGAGCCTGACCCGGCTCAGCATCTGACGCGGCGCACGAGCCGGGAGGAGTTCGATGTTTCAGATTCTGCACGACACTAAAATTCCGTTCATGAGCTACCGCCGGATCATGTACTTCGTCTCGGCGGCCGTCGTGCTCGTGACCGTCGCGTGGCTCGTGATCAATCGCGGTCCGCGCTACTCGGTCGACTTCACGGGCGGGACGCTGCTCCAGGTCCAGACGACCGGAGTGCTTCAGGCCGACGACGTGCGGGAGGCGCTCGAACACGCAGGATTCCAGGGCCTCGAGCTCCAGCAGGCCGGGCAGGGGGACGAGTGGATGATTCGCCTCCCGCAGCCCGCCGGGCAGGATACGCTCGTGAGCCCGTATCCCAAGGTCCGCGCCGCGCTCCTCGAGCAGTTTCCAAACTCGAATCCGGAGCTCCGGCGTGAGGAAGCGGTCGGCCCGAGGGTCGGCGAGGAGCTTCGCAGCAAGGCGTTCTGGGCGATCCTGTTCTCGCTCGGCGGGATCCTTCTCTACGTCGGCATCCGCTACGAGTTCAAGTTCGCGCTCGGCGCCGTGGTCGCGCTGTTCCACGACATCTTTGCGGCCTTCGGCGTCATGCTGTTCCTGAACCGGGAGATCTCGCTCACAGTCATCGCCGCCCTGCTCACTCTTGCGGGCTACTCGATCAACGACACGATCGTGGTCTTCGACCGCATCCGCGAACGTGGAAAGCAGCTCCACAAGCTGAGCCACGAGGAAATGATGAACACCGCGATCAACGAGACGCTGTCGCGGACGGTCATCACTTCGATCACGGTGTTCCTCGCCACGCTCGCGCTCTACATTTTCGGCGGCGAGGTGATCAACGACTTCGCCCTGTGCATCCTGGCGGGCGTCGTGTTCGGCACGTATTCGTCCATCTTCGTGGCGAGCGCGCTCGCGCTCGACATCTGGAACTGGCTGGATCGCAAGAAGGGCGTGAGCCGGGCCAAGGCGGCCTGAGCTCGAGCAGACCGGGGAGAGAGGAGCAGCGGATGAGAGGGAAGGGAAGCCGGCGTCGCGCGCGTGCGCTCGGCACACTGGGCGCGCTCGGGCTCGGGTTCGGTTTCGCGCTCGCGCTCGCGCTCGCGCTCGCGCTCGCGGGCTGCGGAAACCAGGACGGGAGCCTCACGGGCTACGCTCCCGAGGGCCTGGCCGGGCAGGCGTTCACGGTCGCCGACGTGGTCCTCGCGGACTTCAGTCCGACGACCACGCGCGTCACGCTGTACGTGAACAACACCGGGCTCGCGACCGACTCCTATCACCTCGCGGCCAGCTCGGACCCGACGTTCACGGCGATCACGCTTCCTCCCGGTTGGTCCGTGACGTTCCTCGACTCCGCGTTCACTCCTGTCACCCAGACGGCCGCGATCGTCGACAGCGGAAACGCGGTCATTTATGCGGACGTCACGATCCCGATCTTCCATCCGGCCGGCCCCGTGCAGGTGTACTTCCAGGCGCTCTCCGTCCTGTCGACGACTGCGGACGTCCTCCACGCTTCGATCGACGTGGGCGTGACCTATGGCAGAACGACCGTCCACAGCCGGGACGGATCTGCCCTGCAGGGAACGCCGGAGCTCGCCGTGGACCTCACCGCCGGCGCGCCGCTTCCGGGAGGATCAGGCGCCGGTCCCGGTCCCGAGATCGATCCCGTGGTCACGGTCCCGGCGGACCTCGGACCCCGCGCGGCCGCGGCCGGCGTCGTATTTGACAGCTCGGGCGCGAACGGCATGCGCTTCTACTTCAACCCGGGCGATCAGGGATACCGTCCGGGTACCGACTACATCACGCGTCCCGCCGTCAACTTCTCGACCGGCTGGAGCTCGTACGTGGGACTTCTCCAGGGGTTCGATTCGTTCGCCGGGAACTGGGTGGTCGGTCGCGGCGCGCGGGACGGCATCGAGTCTTCGGGCGCGGTGGTGTCGCGTGAAGCCTATGTGCCCGAGGCGACGCCGATCGAGCTCGCGAGCCGGTCGGAGGTCACGATCATCAGCCCCCGCGCACCGGAGGCGACGCCGGACGCGTTCCCGACCGTCTTCGCGCCGTTCACGCTCCAGTGGAGCGGCTTCCCGGGCGCCGCCGCCTACTTCGTCCAGGTCATCGGAGGAACGGGGCCGGTGGCCGTTGCGTACACAGGCGGCGCCCAGGGGGATCCCGGCGCGGTGTTCCTCGAGAACCAGGAGTTGCGCCGGAACGAGGTCTACTTCTGGGACGTGGTCGCCGTGGACGTTCAGCACCGGGTGAACGGCTTCTCGTTCGATCGTGGGTCGTTCCTGTTCACCGTTCCGGTCGACGTGACGATCAACCAGCCGCTGCCAAACGGCGTCGGCGTCGACGTGGGTCCCGAAGCGACCCCCGTCGTCTCGAACACGACGACGCCGGGCTCGACGACGCGGTTCACGGTCTATGTGAACAACATCAGCTCGGCGGACGAGACATACGGGCTCGCGGCGAGCACCGATCCGGAGTTCGGGACGCTCGCCCTGCCTCCGGGCTGGGCGGTGGTGTTCCGGAACTCGGCCAATAATCCCGTCACGAACACGGGCGAGGTTCTGTCCGAGGAGGAGGCTCTGATCTTCGCGGACGTCGTCGTTCCCGCGGGCGCGTCCGAGGGATCGACGAGCCTCTACTTCCGCGCCCGTTCCTCCCGGCGCGACGATCTCGGGCGCAACGCCGAGGATCGGATCCACGCCGAGGTGAATGTGGGCTTTCCGGGACCGCTTGCGCGGAACTCGTGGGCGCCCGCTCTGGCGTCTTCGTCGGCGCTCAACCGGCGGCCGGCTGCGTTCCGCCTCCAGCCGCCCGGGCGCGGCGAGTTCGGTGTCGCGGGCTCTGCGGGCGGTGCGGGCCCCAGGGGCGGACGCACGATGATCGCGCGCCCCGAGCATTCGCTCGCTGCGCGCCTGGGGCTCCTCGAGCAGGCGGCCGCGCGCGCGAACGGCGTCCGGAGGGGGGGCGCTCGCACCGAGTAGCAGGTTCTCCACTTGCCCCGGGGCAAGTTGATCAACGGCGTTGATCAATGTCACGGCCCCGCAAAATCCCGCTTGTTCCCGCTCTCTCGCCCGCGACCGCGTGGATCGATTTGGCCGCACTGGCCTTCGTGCGGGTACACTCGGTCCATGACTCGCCGCGTTCTCCCGCTCGCGTTGGTCGCTCTGCCGGCCTTGCTCGGGACCCAGGCCCTCCCGATCCCGGACGCGTTCGCCGCTCCCGCCCGCTCGACGTTCTCGATCGCGCGCCTCAAGTACGGTGGCGGCGGCGACTGGTACGGCAATCAGAGCTCGCTCAAGAACCTGCTGGCCGCCCTGCGCGACCGGGCCGGAGTCCCGATCGCCGGCGACGAGGCTCCGGTCGTCACGCCGACCGACGAAGCGCTGTTCAACCACCCCATGATCTTCATGTCCGGGCACGGCAACGTGAAGTTCACGCCGGCCGAGGTCGAGCGCATGCGGCGCTATCTCACGGGGGGCGGGCTCCTCTGGTGTGACGACGACTTCGGGATCGACGAGTCGTTCCGCCGCGAGATGAAGCGCATCCTTCCCGACGCGGAGTTGGTCGAGCTGCCGTACTCGCACCCCGTGTTCCATCAGCTCTACGACTTTCCGCGCGGACTTCCCAAGATTCACGAGCACTCGGGCGGCGCGGCCCAGGCATTCGGCGTGTTCCACGACGGCCGGCTCGTCGTCTTCTATTCCTTCGACACGGATCTGGGCGACGGCCTCGAGGACGAGGGCGTCCATCCCGACGCTCCGGAAAAGCGCGAGCAGGCGTTCCGGATGGCGACGAACATCGCGCTCTTCGCTCTCCGCCAGTAGCCCGCGAGCTGCCGCGAACCGCCCGCGAACTGCCGCGAACCGCCCGCGAACTGCCGCGAACAGCCCCCGAACAGCCCGCAGCCGTCCGACAAGTTTTACGATCGCAGAGGCTTGGCAGCGACCGCCGGCCGAGGGTTCAGGGACAACCGGAACCGGGTTTCCTGCAACGGCCTGTCAGGCTCCGGCAAACTCCTGTCCGGCGCTGCTTTTCGGGGCGGAACCCTCCCGCGGGCCGGGAGTACACTTGAGGGCGAACCACCCGCTGCCGGGGCCCGCGAGGGCCCCTTTGCCGCTTACGGCAGATCGAACCCGGGGCTGCGCCATGAGTGACGACCGAGCCTACTCGCACCTCACCGAGCGTTTGGATCAGGGCCGCCGCCGATTCCTCGCACAGCTCACCTGCGCGTCCCTGCTCCATTTCGTAGCCCTCTTCGCGTCGTTCGTCTTCGTCCTGCTCGTTCTCGGCATCGCGCTCGCGCGCATTCCGGAAGTGCCGCAGATTCTCGCCGCCCTCGCACTCGGCGGCGCCATCACGCTGTTCGGCCTGTGCGTCGTTCGTCCGCTCCTCGGAAGCCCGTCGCGCAAGCCGTTCGCGCTGCTCGCCGAGGACCGCTTCCCCGAGACACGCGCGCTGCTCGTCAACGCGCTCGAGCTCGTGCCGCAGGTCGCAAGCGCGAGCCCGCGGCGCTCCGCGGCGACGTCCAGCGATCTCGTGTCCGCACTCGCTGTCGAGGCGAGCCGGCGCGTGGACGGGCTCGATCTCGGAACGCTCGCACCGCCTGCGCTCACGCGCCCGGTCGGGCTCCTGCTCGCCGCGGCGACCCTGCTCTGGGGCGCGAGCTTCGCGATCTGGCCGGGCCCGTTCAAAGATTCGCTCGAGCGCCTGCTCCATCCGCGCGCGGCGGCGGCGACGCTCGTCCACATCACGGTCGAGCCGGGCGATGTGACGGTGCCGCCGGGAGCCACGCTCCACGTGCGCGCGGACGTGACCGGAACGAGCCGGAAGCCGACGCTCGTGTTCGCACGCGGCGCGAAGAACGAGCGCGTGACCATGGAGCGCGCGAACGACGGCGTGCGGTTCGAAGGCGCGGTGCGCGGCATCGCAGCCCCGGGCTCGTACTGGGTCGAAGCGGCCGGCGTGAAGAGCCCGCTCTATGCGGTGTCGCTCTCGGGCCAGGCGGGGATCGTCTCGTTCGACTTCACGTTCAAGTATCCGGAGTACACGCGGCTCGCGGCCGAGACGCAATCGGCGACCTGCGGCGACGTCACGGCCCTGGTCGGAACGCGGGTGCAGGTGGTCGTGAACCTCGACCGCCACGCGACGGCCGCGAGCTGGAGGCTTCCCGGCCGCGACACAGCACCCCTCACCGCGCTCTCGCCCCGTCGTTACAGCGGCGAGCTCACGGTCGGCGCGGAAGGGACGTACGCGATCGAGATCGAGACCGAAGGCAAGGTGATCCGCGAGACCTATCGCATTCAGCCGGTCGCCGATCAGCCGCCGCTCCTCACCGTGATCGAGCCGCAGGGCGACATGGACCTCCCGACCGGCCAGCGGATTCCGATCTGGGCCGCCGCGTCCGACGACTACGGGGTCACCGATCTGGCGCTCATCTACCGCACCGAAGGCGCGCCCGCGAAGCGCGTGCCGGTCGCGCGCTGGCCCGATCAGCCGCGCGAAGCGAGCGCCGGGACCGACTGGGACGCGAGCGGGCTTGCGCTCGTGCCGGGACAGAGTGCGACGTTCCATCTCGAGCTGCGCGACAACGACGCGGTGCGCGGACCCAACATCACGGTGAGCCGCACGTTCACCGTGCGCTTCCCGCTCCTCTCCGAGCTCTACGACGAGCTCGAGGAGGAACGCAGCGCGTCGCAGGACGAGCTCGAGAAGACGGCGCGCGAAGCGAAGGAGCTCGCGAAGCAGGTCGAGGACCTCTCGAAGAGCCTCCAGAACGACGCGAAGCTCGCCTGGGAGAAGAAGGAGGCCGCACGCGAGCTGACCGAGCAGCAGAAGCAGCTCGCCGAGAAGCTCGCACAGGAGGCGAAGGACCTGGCCCAGCAGGCCGAGAAGGCGCGCGAGCACGGCGCGTTCAACGAGCAGCTCCTCTCGAAGATGCAGGAGCTGTCGAAAATCGTCTCCGAGATCAAAAACGAGGAGCTCAAGCGCTCGATGGAGGAGCTGTCGAAGCGACTCGAGCAGACCGATCCGCGGCAGCTCCAGGACCAGCTCAAGGACCTGGCGCGGGCGCAGAAGGAGATGCTCGAGGGTCTCGAGCGCTCGATCGAGCTCATGAAGAAAATCCGCCAGGAAGAGCAGATGCACGAGAGCGCGCAGCGCGCGAAAGAGCTCGCGGAGCAGCAGAAGAACCTGAACGACCAGATGGAGAACCGGCCGCCCGAGAACTCCCAGCGCGCGGACCAGATGGCCGCCGAGCAGCAGAAGCTCGAACAGAAGGCGAACGAGCTCAAGGAGCAGCTCGAGCAGCTCGCGAAGGAAATGTCCGAGCAGAATCAGAAGGAAGCGGCCGAACCGATGGAGCAGGGCGCGGAGAAGCTCGAGCAGGAAATCGAGCCGCAGATGCAGCAGAGCCAGGAGGGGATGAAGCAGTCGCCGAACAACAAATCGGCGCAGTCGAAGGCGCAGAAGTCCGGACGCCAGGCGCAGAAGGGCCTCGAACAGCTGTCGCAACAGCTCGACCAGGCGGCGAACGAATCCTCGGGCGAGCAGAATGAGCAGGTCGCCGCGGCGATTCGCCGTTCGGCGCAGGACCTCGTGAACCTCTCGCAGGCGGGCGAAGAAGCGCTGCAGCAGCCGGGGGACGATCGCGACCGGGCCGCGCGCCAGGAGGATCTCAAGGAGGGCACGGAGCAGGTCACCGAAGACCTGATCGACGTCGGAAAGAACACGCCCTATCTCGGGCCGGCCGCGGTCAAGGAGCTCGGGCGCGCGATGAACGAATTCCAGCGCTCGCGCGACGCCTTCACGCAGGGGAACCAGGCCCAGGGCCGGCAGGCGGGCGAGCAGGCGGGAGCGGCGCTCGATCGTGCGGTGATCGCGCTGCGTGAGGCGGCGCAGGCGTGCCAGGCTCCGGGCTCGAAGCCCGGCGGGACGAACGGAAGCTCGCGCGAGAAGATGCAGGGCCTCGCCGGCCAGCAGGGTGAGCTCAATCAGGAGACGCAATCGCTCGCCGAGCGCCTCACGCGGCAGCAGCGGCTCATGGCGGGCGACCAGGCCACGCTCGATCGCCTCGCGGCCGAGCAGGAGGCGATCCGAAAAGGTCTCGAAGAGGCGACGCAGAATGCGAAGCCCGAGGAGGGCCTTCTCGGACGCATGGACCAGGCGAAAGAGGACATGAAGGAAGTCGAGAAGCTGCTCGAGCAGGGGCGCCTCGACGACCAGACGCTCGACCGCCAGCAGAAGATTCTCTCCCGCATGCTCGATGCGCAGCGGAGCTTGAACCGCCGCGACTTTGAGGAGCAGCGCGAGTCGCGCGCCGGCCAGCAAGTGGCCCGGCCTTCGCCCGCGGACCTGAGAGCCGATCTCCTCAACAAGGACGAGCGGCTGCGCTACGACCTTTTGCGCGCGCAGGCCGAGAAGTATCCGTCCGAGTACCGGGCGCTGGTCGAGGCCTACCTGAGGAAGCTCGGGGAGACCGAGTGAGCGACCGGTCCACGTCGATCGAGCGGGCCGCGCTCGTCACTGCGCCGGCGATCGTTACGCAGGGCGCGCTCTTCGCGCTCGTCGTGCTCGTCGGTGTCGCCGGCGCTGTGGCCACGGCGTCGGCTCAGGCGCCCCAGGAACGGACCCGGATCGAGGTTCAACGCCCGCGCTCGATCCTGATCGGCGCGGCGAGTCGCTACGGCGACGACGAGCCGAGCCTCCTTCCTCTTGCCGACGAGCAGAAGGTCGAACGCGCGCGCGGTCTCGTGCGCCAGGGTTATCCCGAACAAGCCGAGAACCTGCTCGCGGACGTCGAGTCGCGCCATCCCGACGACCTCGACGTTCTCCTCGCGCGGGCAGAGCTCATCTCGCGCCAGACGCCGGGTGCACCGACGCTCCGCTTCCTCGAAGAGCGTGCGCGCCGCGCGCCGGTCGCGAAGGCGCTTCAGGAGCGGCCGTTCCGCGCGGGATTCTGGCTTCGCTACGAAGCCGAAGCGCTCGCGCTGGAGGATCGCACGAGCGACGCCGCAAACCGCGCGCTCCGCGCGTGGGAGCGGAGTCCCGATCAGGCCGCCTGGGCGCGCACGCGGCTCGAAGTCTGGAGCGGCGGGCGCGTCGAGACGCTGGCCAAGGAAGTGGGGAAGCTCGCCGACCGCCATCCGGAGCGCAGCGACCTGGCGCTCGAGGCTGCACGCTACGAGGCCATGATCGGAAAGACGCGCCAGTCGATCGCGCGGGTGAAGAAGCTCGAAGCGCGCACGCGCGGAAGTGGAAGCGGACGGGACGCGACGGCGGCGCTTCCGGAAGGCGAGAGGCCGGGCGCGCCCGATGCGCTCCTGTTCGGAGATCCTGCGGCCGAGGGGCTGCTCTCCGGCGGGCTCCTCTGGCAGCTTGCGCTTTCGCTGCGCGCACGTGCGGACGACGGCGGGCGGGCCGCCGATTCGGTGTTCGTCGAGCTCGCCCTCGGCGACTACGACCCGATGCTCAAGCGGAACGCGGTCCGCAATCTGTTCGAGGACCGAATCGCCGGACCGCGCGATCTCGTTCCCGACGTGCCCGTCTGGGTCGAGCCGCCGCGGGCGCTCGATCGCGCGCCGCAGGATCCGAACGCGGAAGCCGCGCGCCTGCTCGCGCTCGAGCGCGTCTGGCGCGATCTCCCGCGGACGCCCGAGAACGTGCGCCTCGGGCTCGAGCTGTCCGATCGATTCTCGCGCTTCGGCGACGAGGTCGGCGCGCGCCGGGTCGCGGAAGCCGCGGCCGATCGGGCCGCGAAGACTCCCGGGCTCGACGCGGATCCCGAGGTGCGTGGACGCCTGGCGCTCGAGAGCGCGGAAGTCGCGCTCGCCTCCGGAGATCTGGACGGAGCGGTGCGTCACTACATCGATGCGGGACAGAGCGGCGCTTCGGACGCGGTGCGCGAGGAAGCCGCGTTCGGCGTGTGCGAGGTCCTGTTCTACAAAGGCGAGTTCGATTCCGCGGCCGCGCTCTACGACATGTTCGCGCGCGCGTTTCCGGGAAGCCGCCACGGCAACGACGCTCTCGATCGCGTGTATTTGATCGAGGCCGGGGAAGGCGCGCCGGTTGCGGGCCTCTCCGAATTCTCGAAAGCGGTCATGCTCGAGAGCGCGGGCAAGCTCGACGCCGCCCTCTCGGCCGGGCGCGACGCGGTCGTGCGCGCGGGCGACGGTCCCGTCTGGTCGTACGCCGGGCTCCTGGTCGCGAACGTGCTTGGCCGCCAGGGCAAGAACGCCGAGGCCGCGAAGGAAGCGCTCGCGATCGCCGAAGGACGCCCCGACGATCGGCTCGCCCCGATGGCCCGGCGCCGGGCCGGCGACTTCCTGCACGCCGAAGGCAACGACGCCGGCGCGCTCGCGCAGTACGAGGAGCTCCTCGTGCGCTATCCGCGCTCGTGGCTCGCTCCGGAGACGCGGCGGCTCGTTCAATCGCTGCGCGCACGCGCGGGGAGCACGCAATGACGCGTCTTCCTCGCCGGTTCGCGACGGCGCTCGGACTCGCGCTCTTGTTCGCCGTGCCGGCTTCCACCCTGCTCGCGCGTCCGGCCGACGCGAGGATCCTCGTTCCGATGGACCAGGCGCAGACCGATCATCTCAAGGCCTACGGGCTCGCGTTCTGGGCGCTCGAGCGCGGCGGGCGCGTCGACTGGCTCCTCAACTACCGGGGCGGCTCGTTCCTCATGGCGGACGATGCGGCGATCGATCGCGAGGCGAGAATCCGCGGCATTCGCACGCAGGCAGTGAGCTCGGCCGAGGAGGCCGCGATTTTCGCCGAGATCGAAGACAACAACATGGAGCGCGTGGTCCTCGAGAAGGCCCCGCGCATCGCCGTCTACGTGCCGCCTCACGTCGTGCCGTGGGACGACGCCGTGCGGCTCGCGCTCGATTACGCGCAGGTGCCGTACACGACGCTGTGGGATCCCGAGGTGATTCGCGGCGATCTCGCGAAGTACGACTGGCTCCATCTCCATCACGAGGACTTCACGGGCCAGCAGGGCAAGTTCTACGCCGCGTACGCGGGTGCGGAGTGGTATCAGACCGAGAAGGCGCTCCAGGAGAAGACGGCGCGCAGCCTCGGGTTCTCGAAGGTGAGCGAGTGCAAGAAGGCGGTCGCGCGGACGATCAAGGACTACGTCGCGCGCGGAGGCTTCCTGTTCGCGATGTGCTCCGCCACCGACACCTACGACATCGCGCTTGCGGCCGAGGGCGTGGACATCGTGGACGCGCCCTACGACGGCGACGGGCCCGACCCGGGGGCGCAGCGAAAGCTCGATTTCGGGCGCACGCTCGCGTTCCGGAACTTCTCCCTTCGGATCGATCCGTACGTGTACGAGTTCTCCGACCTCGACGTGACCATGGAGGCCGTGACGCGCGGGCGAGGCTCGTTCTTCACGCTGTTCGATTTCTCGGCCAAGAACGATCCGGTTCCCTCGATGCTGACCCAGGATCACACGAACGCGGTGTCCGAGTTCCTCGGCCAGACGACCGGGTTCCACAAGGGATTCCTGAAGCCCGGGGTCACGATCCTCGCCGAGACCGAGGGCACGAACGAGGTCAAGTACATCCACGGCATGTTCGGCAAGGGAACGTTCACGTTCCTCGGCGGCCACGACCCCGAGGACTACCAGCACGCGGTCGGCGATCCCGCGACCGACCTCTCGCTGTTCAAGAACTCGCCGGGCTACCGGCTGATCCTGAACAACATCCTGTTCCCGGCGGCCGAGAAGAAGAAGCAACGCACCTGATTCCGCGGTGATTCCGTCGTGATTCCGCGGGCTTGACAGGTCCTCACCCCGGGTCTCTAATCGCAGTGCCGCTAAGTCCCCGCGCCCCCGCCTCACGGGCTCTGCCGCCGCGCGGATCGGGTGCCGACTCCCCTCGGAGGTTGCTGCCGTGCCCATCGTCGTCCAGGTCAGTATCGCGGTCGCCGCGCTCGCGCTCGTGGCCGGCGTCATCGCCCTCATTCGGGTGCTCGGCCAGCTCCGGTCGACCGCACAGCAGCTCGAACGGACCATGGTCGAGCTCGAGCGTTCGATTCCCCAGGTCACGAAGGCGGTGGATCACGCGAGCGAGGTGCTCACGTCGATCAACGGCGTCACGGATCAGGTCAAGGGAATCGTGGATCGGTTCGAGCCGGTCGGAAGGAAGGCGGCGCAACTCACATCCGTGTTCGTGGACGAGGTCGTGGAGCCGGCGAGCCGGGTCGCGGCCATCGTGCGTGGCGTGAAGGTGGGAGCCTCCACCTTCATGGGCAACATGTTCCAGAGGCGCGGCAAAGAGCCCGCGCGACTCAGTGGAGGAAATCACGATGAGTGACAATCGCACCGATGCCCTGCTCGCCTTCCTCTTCGGCGCTGTGGTAGGGGCCGGCGTCGCGCTTCTGGTGGCGCCCGCGAGCGGAACCGAGACCCGGAAGCGCCTCGGCGATGCGGCCAAGAAGCTCGGACACGACGTCGATGAGAAGCTCGCGCACGCGAAGGATTCCATCCAGGCCCGCGCGGGCGACGTCCGCGGCGCGATCCAGGCCGGACGCGATGCGTACCAGAAGGCGCGCCACGGCGAAGAGCCGGCGCCCACGTCGACGGCGATGTAATCACCGAGTCGTCCGTTTCGAATCGAAGAACCTCGAGAACGGGCCCGGCTTCGGCCGGGCCTTCTTCATTGGGTGGCGACGACCAGGAGTCGTCGGCCGCCATCTTCTGGCGAAGAAAGTGTCCCGGGGGGCATCATATAGAAGTAAAGGATGACTCCGGCCCCGGGTGGCCGGTGTTCACACAAGGTCCAAGGCGCGCCCCCGAAGAGGTTTCCCCTTCATGCGTGCCTACCTGTTGACGCATCTCAGCGATTCCGCCCTTCTACGCGATCTGCAGGCACTCGTCGTGCGAGATCGCATAACGACCGCCGTCTTGCTCGCCCACATTGCCGAGGTGGATACTCGACGGCTCTACGCCCCGGCGGGATACCCCTCGATGCATGCTTACTGCGTCGAGAAGCTCGGTTTTTCCGACGACGCGGCCTTCAAGCGGACGCAGGCAGCAAGGGTGGCTCGGCGATTCCCCCTCCTCTTCAAGGCGGTGGCCGACGGCCGGCTCCATCTGACCGCGGTCCGCCTGCTCGCTCCCCACCTCACAGCCGAGAACGTCGAAGAGCTCGTGACGGCGTCCGAGCACCGGCGGGCCTGGGAAATCGAACGGCTGCTCGCCGATCGCTTCCCACTGGCGGGACAGGAAGAGAAGAAGAACCGGGCCCTCGTTCGCGCGTTGCCGTCCGTGGTGGTTGCCGCAAGGGCAACCGGGCACGGATCCACCGGGGCTGCTCGATACCACTGAGTCCGGGACCGGCGAACTTGCCGCAGGGCAAGTTGTCGCAGGGCAAGTTGGCTCAGCGCAGGTTGCCGCAGGGCAAGTTGGCTCCTCGACCTCCAACGCGGCCGGTGAACTTGCTGGACGAGGAGCCCAGGGGGAAACGAGAGCGCGCCGGTATCTTCTGAGGCTCGTGATTCGGGAGAGCACCCACGAGCACCTGCGTTACGCGCAGGCGCTCCTGGGCCATGCGGTTCCCTCCGGGGATGTCGAGGAAGTGATCGACCGCGCCCTCCTCGCCCTGATCGAGAAGTGGGAAAAGCGGAAGTTCGGGCGCTCGAGCCGGACGCAGCGGCCGAAAGCGAAAGCGCTTCGGCCAACGTCCGAGTTGCGGCGGGAGAAAGAGGCGCAGGCCCAGGCGCAGGCCCAGGCTCAGGCTCAGGAAGTGGGTCTGTCCCCTTGCTCGCGGCCTGGGAACGGGACCGTGGCCAGGACCGGGAATGTGGCGGGGGCCGGGGCGGATGCGGCGGTTGGCGCTGAATTGATCCGTGAGAGGGGCGATCGGGTCGAGCGCGTGAGACCCGAGGCGGACGAGTGCGCCGTGCACTGCGACGCGACTCGGCAAACTTGGCGACGACCTGACGGGGGCTCTAGCTCTAGCCGCGCTTTCGGAACGCGTGCCCGGCCGTCGCCGAGCATGGCGGTACGCGCGGATCGCGGACGAGCAGAACGCCGAGATCGTCGCGCGTGATCTCGAACACGAGCTGACGCGCGATGTAGCGGTCCTCGAAGCCGTCGTGGAACAGAGCGACGAACGCGACCCGCCCGCGCTCCCACCATGTGCGTTCGGGCACGCGGAACAGGATCGTGCCGCTCGTTCCGTCCGGCTTCATTCGAAGCTCCGTGCCGGTTCGCCGCCAGGTCGGCCAGCCCGAGCTCTCGGGCGCACTCTCGACCCTGAGGGGCGCTGACATCCCGGCCGTGTCGACTTCGACTCCGTCGGGATGGAGGAGCAGCAACAAGAGCTCTTGCGACTTGAGACCTCGTGCGCGCCAGCTTCCCGCGATCCAACCGGCCGAGTCGGGGCGGGGAGGAAGGTCGAGCAGGAACTCCACCTCGGGACAGCGGAGCTCGATCTCGGCCTGCTGGACCGGATCCTGCTCGGGAGCGGGGAAACGAAACGTCACGGTGTGCGTGGACGGCACCAGTCGGCCTTCGAACCGTGCCGGTTCGAACGTCCTCTTTTTCGCCGCTTCGGCCGCGGTGTCGTCGAGCAGCGGCTGTGACTGGAGCACGTTCGTCGCGCGCACGACGCCGAGCGTGTCGACCAGGACCTCGATCGTCACGATGCCGGAGGCGCCGAGCCTTCGCGCGAGCGGGCGCGGTTCCGGCAGGTCGGCATCGGCGGGCTCGGGATCGCTCGCAGACCGGGAGGCGCT
>JBOHUC010000099.1:0-30381 GCA_050733935.1 Candidatus Eiseniibacteriota bacterium
ACGCGTCGATCCGGGAGCCGGTCTCGGCGGAGCGCGTTGCACATCGACCACAGGGCCACAAAGGGGTCGAGGTTCTCGGGGGCGATCTCGAGCCAACGCGCACCCCACTCGCCGAGCGACTGGCAGACCGTGAAGAGGTCGTGGCCCGCGGACGTGAGCTCGTAGTGGTGCCCGCGCCCGTCGGGCTTGGGTGCCGACTTGACGACACCGAGCCGTTCGAGCTGCCTGAGCCGCTGTGAGAGCAGGGTCCGGGAGAGTCCGGGGGCGCCCTCCAGGATCTCGCTGAAGCTTCCGCAGCCAAGGTGCAGGTTGCGGATGATGAGGGGGGTCCAGCGCTCGGCGAAGATCTCGGCGCCACGGGCAATGGGGCAGTACTGGCCATACGTCCTCATGACCCCACGATTGCGCACCCGCCCTCGGCTGTGAAGTCCAGATTCTTGACTAGAAGGCCTGGCGTCCCCGGTGGTCCGATCAAGGCGTCGAGAGAGGAGGACGCCATGTCTGTACCGACCGCCGTGGGAATCGCCCAGGGGAGCAAGCAATCCGTCGTCGCAACGATCGACGGGTTCCGAGGCCGGCTGATCAGCGCCGACGATGCCGACTACGACACTGCCCGTGCAATCTGGAACGGCGCCATCGACCGGCGCCCGCGGCTGATCGCCCGATGCACGGGGACCGCCGACGTGGTCGCAGCCGTACGTTTTGCCCGCGACCATGAGCTGGAGATCGCCATTCGGGGCGGAGGCCACAACGTCGCGGGCACCGCTGTGTGCGACGACGGGATCGTCATCGACCTTTCGGCCATGCGAGCCGTGCGGGTCGATGTCGCGGGCCGCAGGGCCCGGGTGCAGGGCGGTGCCCTGTGGGGCGACGTCGATCACGAGACGCAGGCGAGCGGTCTCGCGACCACCGGCGGAATCGTGAGCCACACCGGTGTCGCGGGGCTCACCCTCGGCGGTGGCATCGGCTGGCTCATGCGCAAGCACGGCCTCACGGTGGACAACCTTCTCGCAGCCGACATCGTGACGGCCGATGGCAGGGTGCTGTGCGCGTCGGAGGATGAGCACGCGGACCTCTTCTGGGCGCTGCGCGGCGGCGGGGGAAACTTCGGCGTGGTCACGTCGTTCGAATTCCGCCTCCACCCGGTCGGCCCCGTCGTTCTGGCGGGGCCGATTCTCTGGGACGCGAGCGTCGCCCGGGACGTCCTGCGCTTCTACCGCGATTTCGTTCGAGACGCTCCCGACGAGCTCGGCACGGTGGTGAGATTCGGCGCCGCGCCGCCTCTGCCGGTCATCCCGGTGCATCTGCACGGGCGCCCGGTCGTGATGATCGGCACCTGCTACGCCGGGCCGATCGAGGAAGGGGAGCGGTGGCTCGGCCCGCTCCGCGCCTTCCGGACTCCCCTTCTCGACCTCGTGGGGCCCCTGCCGTACGCGGGATTCCAGAGCGCGCTCGATTCGACGGTCGTTCACGGCTGGAACTACTACTGGAAGTCCACGCACCTCCCGGAGCTGCGCGACGATCTCGTCGATGTGATCGTCGAGCACGCGCTCTCCTGCTCGTCGCCACGGTCGTATGTGGCGATGTTCCATCTCGGCGGAGCGGTGAGTCGTGTGGACCCGGGCGGGACGGCGTTCGGAAACCGGCAGGCGTCACACGCAATCACCCTCGATGCGGTGTGGCGGCCCGGCGAGGATTTCGGCGACCGGGACACCGCGTGGACGAGAGCGTTCTTTGCCGCACTTGACCGTTTTCGGGAAGGCGTGTACGTCAATTTCCTCGGTGGCGACGAAGAGCCCGACCGGATTCGCGAGGCGTACGGGGAATCCGTCTACGAACGCCTGGTCGACGTGAAGAGCACGTACGATCCGGACAACGTCTTTCACCACAACCAGAACATCCGCCCGAGATCGAACTGAAAGCGGACGTGCCGCGGGCCGGGTCATCGTCCCATCTGGCGCTCACCTTCAGCGCCCTGTATGTTCCCCCGCATGAACGCGCGCATCCTCGTCCTCGGAGCCGGATTCGGCGGTCTCGAGCTGACCACGATCCTGTCCGACGCCCTGGGGAATCGGCTCGATCTCACTCTGATCGACAAGAGCGACTCATTCGTCTTCGGATACTCCAAGCTCGACGTCATGTTCGGTCGTGCGACGCCCGAAGCCGTGCGAGTGCCGTACGCGAAGATCGTGAAGCCTGGGGTCAAGTTCCGCCGGGAGGTCATCAGGGCGATCGATCCGGATGCGCGCCGGGTCACGACCGATGCCGGAGCCTACGAGGCCGACATTCTGCTCGTGGCCCTCGGCGCCGACTACGACGCGGATGCCACGCCAGGACTCGTCGAGGGTGGCAACGAGTTCTACTCGGTCGCGGGCGCGACGGGACTGCGCGACGTCCTTCCCACGTTCAGCAAAGGCCACGCGATTGTCGGCGTGTGTTCGGCGCCGTTCAAGTGCCCGCCGGCGCCGAGCGAGGCCGCGCTTCTCCTGCACGATGACCTGGTGGCCCGCGGCGTGCGCGGAGCCTGCGACATCAGTCTCGTGATGCCCTTCGGCACGCCGATCCCGCCGTCCCCGGACACCTCGCGGGCCCTTGTGGCGGCGTTCGCCGAGCGTGGCATTCGCTTCGTGCCTGAACGGCTGGTGCGCACGCTCGATCCCTCGCGGCGTGTCGCCGTCCTCGGGGACGGAAGCGAGATGCCGTTCGATCTCTTCCTCGGGATTCCCAGGCATCGTGCCCCGGATGTCGTGGCCGCGAGCGGCATGACCCAGGACGGCTGGATTCCGGTCGACCGACGCACGCTCGCGACGCGGTTTCCGGGTGTCTATGCCGTCGGGGATGTGACGAGCGTGGGAACTCCGAAGGCCGGGGTGTTCTCGGAAGGTGCGGCGCGTGTTGCCGCGGCCGCGATCCTCTCCCAACTCGAGGGCGGCGCCGCTCCGGAGCCGTACGCCGGAGCCGGGGCGTGTTACGTCGAGTTCGGCGAAGGCCGTGTCGGGCGAGTGGACGTGAACTTCTTCTCGGGCCCGAAGCCGACCGGGACCTTCAGCGAGCCCACCGACGCGCTTGTGCGCGAAAAGCAGCACTTTGGCTCGAGCCGGCGCGCCCGCTGGTTCGGATTGTAGGCCGTCACCGCTGTCGTCCCCCCGTGTCGTCCCTACGTCGGCTCGATCGGTGAAAACGGATCTTCGGGAGCACCGGCGCCACTGAGCCATCGCCGGGCCGAGTAGGCATACCATCCCGCGAGGGGAATCCCGACGATGATCCCGAACACATAGAGGCCATGATCCGGCCGGGCGGGCATCGTCGCCAGAGACCAGGCGCCGTACGCGTGCAGGAGCAGCGTCACGAGCGCGCCCGCGAGACCGAGGCGCACGAACAAAACCGCCCACCGCACGCCCTCTTCTGGAACCGGTCCCTGCTGACTCGGAACACTGCGAATGCGCTCGCGGCGCCGGGGGCTCGGGTCGAACAAAGACTCGACTCCAAAGATCATGAGGACGATCGGAGCAAAGGTCAGAGCGATGGCCAACGGGGTGCCGATGCGAAGTTTGAGCATGTCGGTGAGGATCAACGGGCCGCCGCAATAGGAGAGCAGCGCCCCGATCTTGATCAAGGCATACTTGAGTTCAGTCATGAGGTCCGTGTGCCCGCTCGATCCGAAACCCGGGCTCCCCTCGCCGCAGGCATATCACGAGGACGGATGAACGTTCCACTGCTGGTCTCGACCGAGTGGCTGGCCGGGCGCCTGGACGACTCAGGCATCTGGATCGCGGACGTGCGCTGGTCCCTCCTCGAGAAGGACAAAGGACGGAACGCATATCTCGAAGGGCACATCCCGGGTGCGGTGTTCCTGGACGTGGACCACGATCTGGCCTCGCCACGTGGAGAGGGCCCCGGACGTCATCCTCTGCCCCGCGCGGAGTCGTTTGCTGCGAGCATGTCGCGCGCCGGCATCGGCGCCGACGCGCATGTCGTCGCGTACGACTTCGGCGACGGCTCGACGGCCGCGCGGCTGTGGTGGCTCCTGCGCTACTTCGGGCACGAGCGGGTTTCGCTGCTCGACGGCGGATTCGCGCGCTGGGTTTTGGAAGGCCGGCCGCTCGAGACAGAGGCGCCCTCGTACGGACCCACCGCGTTCACGGCCGAGCCGAACCCTTCGATGCGGGTCGGTGCCGCGGACGTCGAGCGGCTCCGCATTGACCCCCGCGCGCTCGTCCTGGACTCGCGGATGGCGGAGCGCTATGAAGGCAAAGTCGAGCTCATCGATCCGGTTGCCGGTCACATCCCCGGGGCGAAGAGCCGGCCCTATCCGGCGAACGTGCGGTCGACCGAAGATCCTCGCTTCTTCGAACCCGCAAAGCTTCACGAACAGTTCGCGCAGCTCGGCGCCGACCGCGCGCAGCACGTCGTCGCCTACTGCGGGAGCGGCGTCAACGCGTGTCAGAATCTCTTTGCACTCGAGCTCGCGGGCTTCGACGCGGGTCTCTTGTACGAAGGCTCGTGGAGTGACTGGTGCAGCGTCCCCTCGCGCGCGATGGCCAAGGGGCGCGAGCCTGACGGCGGGATGGACACATGACCGTGCTCGACTGGCTGCTCGATTCGGATCCTGCGATCCGCTGGCAGGTGTTGCGCGACCTCGTCCACGCGCCGGAGGAAGAGGTCGCCGCGGAACGGGCGCGCGTGGCCACCGAGGGGTGGGGTGCGCGACTGCTCGCGCTGCAGGGCGAGGACGGCCAGTGGGCGGGAGGCGCATGCTTCCCGGCCGAGGGCTGGCGCCGCGACGAGAAGCCGGGCCAGCCCTGGATCTCCACGCTGCCCACCCTTCAGCTCTTACACGAGTTCGGGATCGATCCGGCAGCAGACCCCGTGCGGCGCGCGGTGGCGCAGGTCCGGGACTACTGCCGTTGGGAGCATGCGGGACAGCCGTTCTTCAGCGGCGAGGTCGAGCCGTGCATCAATGGCCGGACGGTCACATTGGGGATCTACTTCGATCAGATTGTCGAGGGCGTGGTCGCCCGGCTGCTGGGCGAGCAGCTCGAGTACGGCGGGTGGAACTGCGAGGTCGAGAACGGCTCCATTCGCTCGTCGTTCGCGACCACGATCAACGTCCTCGAAGGACTTTGGGCACACGAGCGCTCAACCGGTGGCTCTGCGGAATCCATTGCGGCTCGACGCCGCGGCGAGGAGTACCTGCTCGAGCGAAAGCTGTTCCGGCGCAAGATGACCGGCGGAGTCGTCAATCCGGCCTGGCTGCAATTCTCGTTTCCGGTGCGCTGGCACTACGATGTCTTGCGCGCTCTGGATTACTTCCGCTCGGTTGGAAGCGCTCCGGATGCACGGATGGACGAGGCGATCGAGAGGCTCCGATCCAGGCAGCAGCCCGATGGCGTCTGGCTCCTCGAGAACACACATCCGGGAAGGGTCCACTTCGCGCTCGAAGACGGCGACGGCCGGCCGAGCCGTTGGAACACTTTGCGCGCGCTCCGCGTTCTCAGTTGGTATGACCGCTAGGGCAGCTTGCGCGTAGCGAGCACGTAGATCGTGACCAGGTAGATCACGACGATCACGGCCGGAATGGCGACGAATCGCTGCTCCGGAAACACGTACCACGCCGCGAGCACGAGAACCGTGCGACTGATCCCGTGAAACAGCCCCACCCAGTGCTGGATGATCCAGGAGAACGGCACCCACATGAGCCCGGCGAGGATCCCCACCGACAGCGGAAGCGAAGTGTGCTCGATCAGGAAGAACGGGATGGCGATCGAGAACACCATCCACGCCATCGCGACCGTGTGGAAGAACAGTGAATCGAACTCGTTCGCCGGCCCCTTCTTGCCCATCAGGTCCTCGCCGAAGAAGCGCGAGACCAGAACGCCAATCCAGAAGATCATGCCGGTGCAGATGAACAACGCCCACGCAGCCAGCCCGACTGGCAGAATGAGGCCCGCGATTCCGATCAGAGTCCACGCGATGGTCCCGGCCACGGGCATCGAGAGAAAGCGGTTGCGCGAAAACTCCACGCGCTGCTCTTCGAGAGTTCGGGAAGCCGTCATGGGGCCCTCCGGCGAAGGGACAGGAAGATGAGATAGCCGAGCACCGCGACCCCAATCCACGACAGTCGCGGGTACGCCAACCACCAGGCGCCCAGGCGAATCGGCAGGAGATAGAGAAACCCCACGACCAGCGCCGAGCCGAGCGCCGTGAGGGTCCTCCAGATCCAGTGGAGGTGCTGGAGCCTCTCGAGCGATCGCCCCACGAGGGAACCCGCGAGAAAGGTCAGGATGAGCGGGAGGATCCCGGACGCAGCTCCCAGGCGAAAACCCAAAAGGACTGCCGATAAGAGATACAGGCCCAACGCCGTCAGGGCTCCGACGGAAAGATCGATCCTGCGCATCCCCGTGATCGTGCCGGCGATGGCCCCGAGGACCACGGCGACCGTCATCGCTGTGGCGACCAGGACCATGAATCCGTACACGAAAGGTGCCTGACTCACCGTACCTCGGCCGTGTTCCCGTCCGATCGCGCCGCGTCGTCTCACTCGATAGTGAGAACGACCTTGCCGCGCGCGTGGCCCTGCAGAAAGTAGCGGAAGGCTTCCGCCGCCTGCTCCAACGGATAGCAGCGATCGATCACCGGCGTCACCTTCTTCGTCTCCATGAGCTCCTTCAAGACGAGGAAGTCCTCGCGGTTCGCTTTCGACAGGAACATGCACATGTTCTTCCGGGTGCTCGAGAGGAGCGCGGCCTTGAGGACGCGGGCGAGCGGTCCGATCCAGGGACCGCCAGGCTTGCCCGGCCCGACGACGACGTACATGCCGTCGGGCTTCACGATCTTGAGGCGAGCGCCCAGCGAACGCTCGGCGACGCAATCGAAGAGGAGGTCGTAGCGCTTCTCCGTCTTCGCGAAGTTTTCCTTCGTGTAGTCGACGACATGATCGGCGCCGATCGATCGGACCAGGTCGACATTCCCCGTGCTGCAGACGCCGGTCACGGTGGTCCGGTACGCCTTCGCAACCTGGACGGCGAACGTCCCCACGCCGCCCGACGCGCCGTTCACGAGCACGTCCTGGCCCACCCGAATCCGTCCGCTGTCGCGGAGGCCCTGAAGGGCCGTGAGCCCTGCGACCGGAACTGCGGCCGCCTGTTCGAAGGAGAGATGAGCCGGCTTGGAGGCGAGATTGCTCTCGTTGGCGCACACGAGCTCGGCGTACGCTCCGGCTCCCACCCCGAACACTTCGTCTCCGGGTCGAAACCGGGACACGTTCTTGCCGATTGCCTCCACGCGGCCCGCCAGGTCGACTCCGGGTCGCCGGCGCCCCGACTTGCCCGCTCCGCCCATGAATCGAAAGAGGTATGGCTTTCCGAGCGCGAGATAGGCGTCGAGCGGATTGACGGACGCTGCGCGCACGCGGACCAGGACTTCGCTGTCGAGCGGAACGGGCGCATCGACGTCCTGCACTTCCAGAACGTCGGGCGGACCGTAGCGGTCGCAGACGACGGCTTTCATCGGAGGGCTGAAGGGCGACGGCTCGGTGTGCGCGCGTGCTTACCGGACGAAGAACGTGACTCCGACGCGCGTCATGATCCCGCTCCAGTCGAGATCGATGCCCGTGCTCTCTCCTTCCGCCTCGAGCTCGCCCTTCGCCGAACGATAGCCCGCGGCCGCGTCGAAGTGCCAGCGCTCGGAGAGCGTGACGTCGAGCTCACCGAGGCCGTGGAAGCCGATCGTGCTCCCGCCGGCGCTCGCCGATCCGGCGAGGGGCGTCGTGCCGATGGTCGCGTTGCCCTCCATGTCCCCGCCGAAGTCGTAGTAGCCGAGGCCCGCGCCCACCCCGACACGCGCCTTGCTCTGGGAAGGGAAGAAGTACGTCGCGCCCGCGAGGAACGCGTTCGCACTCACATCGAGCGTGAAGCTGCCGACGAGGGTCCCCCCGCCCGTGTCGTCCTTCAGGTGCTCGTACTGGAGATATACGCGCCAGTTGGGATTGAGGTCGGCCTTCACGCCGCCGCCGACCGAGATGTCGCCCTTGAGCTCGTCGATCCGCGCCTCGTCGCCGGGGGTCGAAAGGTCCTCGTTCACCTGGTTGATCACGTCGTTCACGTCGCCCATGGAGTAGCCCTGGTATCCCCCGAAGGCGTTGATCCCCCAGCGAATGGCAGCGTCGGACTCGCTCGCCGCTCCCCACAGGAGCCCAAGCGCGACGGCGAACGTCGGAACAGGAACAATGGAACGCGACATCGATCGAACGGAAAGGGCGAGACGGCGCATGCGGAGCCTCCTGGCTGGACGCGCGGAACCGGACGTATCAGTCGGCGCGCAGTCTACTCCGTCCGCCCCTGCATGTACCACTCCGTGAAGCTCGAGCAGCGCCCGTCGTCGTCGAACTCGATGAGGAACAGGTTGGCGAACTCGCGCTGAAGGGAGCCGTCCGGTTGGACGTAGCGCGTCCGTCCCCGGGCCACGGCGACGTTGCCCTCCACGGCCACGGGCGCGTAGTCCGCCTGCCACGAGCCGGGCGCATCCTGGTTCTCGAGCCAGCTCGCGACGATGGCTTCGCGCCCGCGCAGCGGTTTGTCCTCGTCGTACGGGCTGTAGAGATAGGTCGCGTTCTCGCTGAAGAGATCACGGATCTTCGCGGGCTCGTACGTTCGCCACGCGTCGACGTAGCGCTCGAGCCAGTTTCCGACGGATGCGCGGTTCATAGGATGCCTCCATTTTGCGTCCTCGTGGGGCCGGGAACGCGTGTCGTGCTTTCGCTCCGTCGAGTCTATTCGCTCAGAACACGACCTGCATCTGGGCGATGTAGGAATTGGCACGTGTCTGCGCCGGCCCGCTCCGTTTCGACAGATATTCGAGCAGGAGCCGGATGCGGTTCGGGGCGATCTCCCAGTTTCCGCCGAAGGCGTATGCGTTGATGCGCGCTGCCGCGCCACGCGACGGCCGCTGGAAATCTTCCTGGCGCGCGACGAGCTGGATGCGAGGAGTCACCCGGAAGCCCTCGAGGAAATACCAGCCGGAGTCGTCCTGGTCCTGGGCGCGTCCATCGACATGGCGCGTGATGTACTCGGCGCGGACGAACGCGCCCGATTGCTGAAGGAGCACGTCCACACCCCAGCGCAGGCTGTCCGCTCCGTCGCGCGTGAAGCTCGCGCCGAGCCGCACCTGTGGAATGGGGCGTGCGGTCACTCGACTGACGAGCAGGAGCGTGGAGTCGCGGTTGGCGATCGAGTTCGCGCCTTCGCCGTTGAACACGCCGAGCGAAAACGTCGCAAGCGGGCCGAGCGCATATTCGCCCATCACTCCGATGTCGTACTTCGGAGCCATCGAATCCACCACCACGGCGAGATCCGCGAGTTCCACGAGCGGCACCGGAATCAGGTATTCGCGGGAGAACGGCGTCTTGAACTCGCCGGCCGTGAGCGTGAACGGCGCAGGGCTCCACTGGATGATCGCTTCGCGAAGGCTCACGGTCGCGGGAAGGCGCGCGCCGGCGGACGCCTGGAACTCGACGAGGACGCGATACGAGAAACGTGCCGGGAGCGGCCCCTGCATTCCCACGCGCGCGCGGTTCAAGAGGGCCGTGAATCCGAAATCCTTCTGCAGAAGGGTGCGCGCCTGGATGTAGCCGCCGATCCGGGGAGGAATGAGGGGAGCGGCGGAGGGTGAAGGCAGCGGCGGTGGCGTTGTCGTCGCGCTGTCCGGTTGTGACTGAGCCTGGGCCTCGGCCGGACGCCAGAACGCCGGGCCACCGATCCCCCCGAGACCGAAGAGACCCGCGAGCAACAGGACGGGAGCGAGGCCGGGGCTGTGGTTGCGGCCGTCCATGCAGGAATCTCCCCGTGATGGAACTCTACTGGCCCTTAGAGCACGAGAACTGGCAGTATAAGGCCAATAGAGACATTTAGGCGACAGTCAAGCCCTGCCCCGAGGGAGGCTCCGAATGAACACGCTGGATGCGGGCGAAGCCGCGCGTCTTCTGAAGCTCAACGTGAGGCGAGTTCAGCGTCTCGCCCGGGCGGGCAAGCTCCCCGCCGCGCGCGTGGGCCGCAAGTGGCTGTTCGATCGCGATCAGCTGGAAGCGCTGCTCGGACGTTCCGCGAACGTCTCTGCAAGCGGGGCACTCGCCCTCAGCGCACGCAATCGGCTCCGGGGAAGAATCGCGCGGCTGTCCCTCGACGGTCTCATGGCGGAGGTTCAGCTCCGGATCGGGGACCAGGATCTCGTCTCCCTCATCACGCGCTCGTCCGCCGAGCGACTCGGGCTTGCGGTCGGAGACGAGGTCTTCGCGGTCATCAAGTCGACCGAAGTCATGATCGGGAAGGAGGGTCGCGACGAATGAATCGCGTGCGGAGGCTGCATTCTCTCGGCTGCGCCGCGGCCCTTGTCCTCATCGCCGCGTCGTTCGGGCCCCGGCTTGCCCATGCGCAATCGGAAGCCGCCGCGCCGGCCCGCACGCTCCACGTTTTCGCGGCGGCCTCCCTCTCGGATGCGTTCAACGAGATCGCGAGAGTGCTCGAATCGCGTCAGCCCGGGCTCATAGTGCGCCTGAACTTCGCAGGGTCGCAGCAGCTCGCCGCGCAGCTCGACCAGGGCGCGGGCGCCGACATCTTCGCATCCGCCGACGAGCGCTGGATGGACCATGCAAGGGACCGCAAGCTTCTCTCCGGAGAGCCGGACGTCTTCGCGCGCAATCCGCTGGTCGGAATCGTCCCGAAGACGAATCCCGCGCGCATCGGAAACCTCAAGGACTTTGCGAAAGGTGGAGTCAAGCTGGTGCTGGGCGCCGATGCCGTGCCGGTGGGCCGCTACAGCCGCGTCGCTCTTCGAAATCTGGACCGGGATCCCGTGTACGGCGCGAACTTCTCCGGCCGCGTGCTCAAGAACATCGTGTCGGAAGAGGAAAACGTGAAGTCCGTCGTGGGCAAGGTTCAGCTCGGGGAGGCGGACGCCGGCATCGTGTACCGCTCCGACGTCACTCCGGCCGTGGCGCGCTACGTGCGGATCATCGAGATCCCCGCTGCGGCGAACGTGATCGCGTCCTATCCCATCGCCGTCGTGAGCGCAGGAACGAATCCCGATGCGGCGCGTGCGTTCGTGGATCTGGTGCTGTCGCCCGAAGGCCAGGGCATTCTCGAGCGCCGCGGCCTCCAGCGGGCGAGCCGGTAATGGAGGCGTCCCCGGGCGCAAAGCGCCTGCTCGTGCCCGTGGCTGCGGCGGGCGCGATCCTCGCCACGCTCGTTCTCCTCGCGTTTCTCGCGCTTCCGTTTCTCGCTCTCTTGCTCCGTGCGACGCCCGCTCGCCTCGTCTCGCGGCTCGGCGACCCCGTCGTGCTCGAGGCGCTGCGCTTGAGCCTCGTCACGAGCGCGGCGACGACAGCGATCGTCGTCGTCCTCGGGCTGCCGGTCGCCTATCTGCTCGCCACGCGCCAGTTCTTCGGCAAGCGGGTCGTCGAAGTATTGATCGACCTGCCAATGGTCCTGCCCCCGACCGTGGCCGGATTCGCTCTCCTTCTCGCCTATGGTCGCGCGGGACTTGCGGGCGGAGCCTTGAGCGCGTTCGGGATCACGCTGCCGTTCACGACCGCCGCCGTCGTCGTGGCCCAGGTCTTCATGTCGGCGCCTTTTCTCATCGGCCCCGCGCGCGCCGGATTCGCCTCCGTGGATCGGAAGCTCCTCGACGCGGCCGCCACGCTGCGCGCGTCCGAGGCGTTTGCGTTCTTCCGGGTCGTGCTCCCGCTTGCGATGCCTGCGATCGTCGCGGGGATCGCGATGAGCGGTGCGCGCGCGCTCGGCGAGTTCGGCGCCACGATCACGTTTGCCGGAAACTTCCCGGGGACGACACAGACGATGCCGCTCGGTGTCTACATCGCGCTCCAGTCCGACCTCGACGCGGCGATCGTGCTCGCGGTGCTGCTCCTCGTCATGGCGTTCGGTCTCCTGATGGGACTCCGCGCCGCACCTTCAGGCTGGTTCTGGAACCGGTCGAGTGCTCCGCGCACAGCTTCGTAAGCAACTCGGCGGGTTCGAGCTCGACGCTGCGCTCACGGTCGACGATCGCACGGTCATGGTGATCGTGGGGGAGAGCGGCTCCGGCAAGACCACGCTGCTTCGGCTTCTCATGGGGCTGCTCCTGCCGGATGCCGGGCGCGTCGAAGTGGACGGCAGGGCCTGGTTCGACGGCGGGAACGGCCGCATGGTGCTCGCCCCTTCGGAACGCGCGATCGGCTACGTCGCTCAGGACTACGCGCTCTTTCCGCATCTCACGGCTGCCGAAAACGTCGCGTTCGGTTTGCGCGCCCAGCACACTCCAGCGGCCGAACGTCGGCGCCGCGTTGCCGCCGCCCTCGAGCGTCTCGGGATCGCGGCCCTCGCGGAGCGCCATCCGCACGAGCTCTCGGGCGGCCAGCAGCAGCGCGTGGCCCTCGCGCGCGCCCTCGTCCTCGAGCCCGCGCTCCTCCTTCTCGACGAGCCGCTCTCCGCGCTCGACGCCCAGTCCCGGCGCGCGATTCGCGGCGAGCTCCGCCGGCTTCTGGCCGAGCTCGACTGCATGACGATCTACGTCACGCACAATCCGACCGAAGCGCTCGCGTTCGGCGAGCGGATCACGGTCCTCGAGGCGGGCAGGGTGAGCCAGTCCGGCCCCCGCGATGAGCTCATGCGGCATCCGCGCTCGGCCTACGTCGCGGAGTTCCTGGGGGTGAACTTCTTCCGGGGGACCTGGACGGCGCACGGGCCGGAGGGCGGTGTTCGACTGGCGCTGCCGCACGGACATCTCGTGCTCGACGGCTCGGGGATCGAAGGCGATGCAACCGTCATCGTGCACCCGCGCGAGATCACGCTCGCGCGCACGGCGCCCGAGGGCACGGCGCGCAACGTGTTCGCCGGGCCGATCGATGAAATCGTGCCCGAGCCGCCTTCCGGGGAGCTCGTCCGCGTCCTGCTCGGCACGACGCCGCCTTTGATCGCGGAGATCACGCGCGAAGCGGCGGACTGGCTCGCGCTCGCGCCGGGAATGCACGTCTACGCTTCGTTCAAGGCTGCGGGAGTGACCGTCTTTCGGGAGGAGGAAGCGGAATCGTAAACGCGCTGCGCCGCCGCGTGCGGCGCGTCGATCACCAGGTGCCGGCGCCGATCTCGATCACGTAGGTCAGCTGGTCGATGTCCCAGAACCCGATGTTCTTGATCCCGGCGCGAAACCCCCAGAAATCTGTGACCTTGGTCAGAAACTTGGCCGGCGAATGCGTCATGTTGACGCGGAACTTGAGGCCGGTTTCGAACACGAAGTCCGATCGGCTCGTCCGCACCTCCCCGCCGCCCTCGACCGTCTTCACTTCGTGGTCCCAGGCGACACCCGCGGACAGATAGGTGTCGAGCCACCGGGAGGCGGACGGCGTGTAGTGGAGCATCCAGGCGCCGTCCCTGAGATTCGTGTCCTTGAGGACCACGCGGTTCGTCAGGAACCCGCCCACCATCGGAGCTTCCACGTTCTTGACGATGAGGAGCGGGAACACTCCTGAGATTCCCACGTCGCCGTCCAGATAGAGCGCGATCGAGAGCGACTTCACGAACGGTTCCGAGCCGACCCAGCGCGAGAAATCAGACGCGCCGCCCGAAGCGGTCACCGTTGGCCAGTTCGGATCGCCCTTGTCAGCGATGAAGGGCACCAGATCGGGCGGAGCCGCGTCCGCCGACGGGAACGGCCGGAGCGCGTACACGCTGTGGCCGGCAGCGTACGCACCTCCGCGGACGTACTCTGCACGACGAGGACTGTCTTCCGGGAGAGGCGGGAAGACCCGGTGCTCGGGCTTCCGCACCTTTGTCATCCATGATGCGTAACCACCGGTGAACAGAGTTCCGCCTCGAATCACGTCGCGGATCGCCCACGCGTCGTTCACCCGGCGATTGACATCGTAGTTCGGTGTGTAATAGCCGTCTCCATTCTTGTCCGTGCAGGTTGCGTGCTTCCCCTCCTCGACCAGCAGGTGCATCGGAAACTGCGCATATTCGTCGATGCCCAGCGTGTTGTCGTACCACTGCAGGCCGTGCGCCTTTCCGATGACCTTCGACACCACGATCTGGTACTTCGACGTCGGGCACTCGTCGCGCGTCCAGATGACGATCTGGAACTGCGCGGACTCGACATCGTGCTGATGCCCGCCGAGACCCGCTTCCGAGGGATAGTAGAAGAAGAAATCGAGGTCGATGCCCGCGACCTGGCTCAGGTCGATGACGGACTCATCCCGACCCCGCGCATCGGGCTCATACGGAGCCGTCGTGGCGCCGCGGCGCTCGAGGACTTCGCGCACCCGGTAGTACACCACGGGATCGCTCGAAGGTGTCTCGAAGGGGAACGGCGTGGGGATCTTGATGTCCTGGCCGCTTGCGCCATCGAGCAGCGGCTCATCCGGTGAGAACCAGAGAACCGGAGCGCAATACGCCGCCAGTCGGCGGAAATCCATGTGCGGATCGTTGCCGTGCCAGACGACCGCCGGGACTGAACGGTAGTCTCCGCAGGGAATCGTTTCCGGATCGATCGTGAAGTCGAAGTCGCTTGCGTGCGCCCGCGGAGCGAGCCTGGCCATCAGGGCGATCGCTCCGAGGAACGCGAGGAGAGCCCCGCGCACGGTTGTTCTTTCGCGGTGCGACATGCCGTTCTCCCGTGTTCGGGAAGCGTGTTCAGGCGGGGCGGGATGCGTTTCCTGGAGAGGGTGAGGTCGGGGAGCCTTCTCCCGTGGCTGCGGCGGGGCGCTTCTCGACTCCGTTCGCGTCCACCCAGCGCACCGACTTCGAGCAGGGGCAGATCGACTCCTTGCGCTTCATGACCGGCGACTTCTTCGACGCCTGCTCGATCGTGACTTCACCCGCGGCCACGCGACGGATGAGATCGCTGTAGTCCGCCATGTCCTTGCTCGCGAGGTAGGCCTGCGGGAGCGCGTCCGCGAGGTGCCGGATGAACGCTTCGGCGTCCGTGAAGGTGCGGCCGTCGACGCCGACCATCCGGAACGCGGGTTCGCCGCGGCGGCGGAAGAACTCGCGGTGCGGCACGTACAGGAGCTCGTCGTGGCGAGTGCCCTCGGCCGATCCGCGATCGCGCACGAGTTGGTCGTAGAGCGCGTCGATGTCCTGCGGCGATTTGTTCGGATAGCGTGCGCGCAGGAAGCGCTGGTTGAGATCGCGCACGAGCTTCGTGATCTCCTCGATGTAGCGGTCCTGCGCCTCGCGGTTCTTCATGTCCTTGAACCCGAGCTTCATGTTCTTCTCGCCGCCGCGCTCGTCACCGAACATCTCGAGCGCACGCGGCACCCACTTGTTGATCGAGCGCTGGATCTGCTCGGACGTGATGAGCGGGTTCCCCTTCGCGGCGGACTCGAGCCAGCGGCGCATCGGGACGACACCGCTCGCGAGGTGGAACGCCTCCTCGCGCAGCATGGGCGTCATGGACTGGGCGAACGGACGGTACGCGCACACCTTCTGCATGGTGAGCTGGTACTTGCCGACGCGGTCGATGATCGCGGCGAACACCACGTTGTCGACGAACGAGTCGTACGGCAGGTTGAACGCTTCGAGGACGTGGCTCCCGGTCTCCATTGCGAGCACGTCCTCGACCATGTCCTCGGTCTTGACCCCCGCGAGCGGCTCCCAGTTTCGGCTCGTCAGCATGTGGAACATCTGATAGCCGTGGCGCAGCTCCTCGGCCATGACGCGCAGGACCCAGAACTTGTCCTGGTCGCTCGGCGAGCGGTCGAGCGTGACCTGGTGCTGCTGGATCGATCCGAACTCGGTCGAGGCCTGCGCGCGGATGATCGCGAGCAGATGCTTCGCGGCCTCCTCGGACAGCTGGGACGGATCCTCGGCGCGCGTACCGCCCTTCTGATCGCCCACCTCGATCGTCTTCGAGGTATTGAGGTCCATCTTCGCGCACAGGCAGAAGCGGTCGTCCGACGGGAAGTATTTGTCCCAGTACTTGTCGAGCAGAGGCATGTCGGGGAAGTTGTGCTTCACCCAGTGCGCGACCGCATCCTCGTACTTCTTGGGAATGGTGGTGGTCTCGACCTTCATCGTGCGTTTCCCTTGAGCGACAGCTCGAGGGCGGTCAGCGGGCTCGCCTGAAAGCCGACGGCTTCGAGGAACTTCGCCGTCTCCGCCTGGTCCTTCGTGTCCACGAACGTCCGGAGCGTGTCGGCGCCGTTGCTCTTGAAGTATTCCGCGAGCGCGTCGAAGAGCTTGCGCCCGACGCCCTTCCCGCGCAGATCCGGATCGACACCGAAGCGCTCGATCCATCCGCTCCGTTCCTCGAGCCCGAATTCGCCACCCCGAATGTCCGCCAGCATGAAGCCCACGACTTTGCCGCCCGTCTCGGCGATCCGGCAGGCATCCGGGTCGCGCCTCAGGTAATAGGCGACCCGCTCTTCCCAGAATTCCGGGCGATATTGCCCCGTGACGCGGGCATCGATGCGGCTGATCGCATCAATGTCCACGTCCATGAGAGGCCGGATCGTCAATTCAGCGGCTTCGACGGGCACTGGGGGTCCTCCGGGCGGGGTTCTTCGGAACGCGTCCAAAATACCACAATCGGCGGGACCGCCCGAGAATTGCTCTTGCTCCGCGCGCGGCGGCCCGTCTAACGTCCGCGTGACAAGGGGGTGGGAAAAGGAGGCTCCTCCGCAGGCCTCCCGCCGGGCCCGTACACCGACGGGCCTGGCACCGCCCCTGATTTCTTTTCGGCACGACGAACGTCACCCCTCCAGACGCGCAAGACGAGCACCTACCATGACCGAGAACCGAACCGACGCGGTCCGCCTCGAGGTCAAGGCCGGCGCGGCGCACGTCACGATCGATCGCCCGCCGCTCAACGTCCTCGACATTCCGACGAATCGAGCTCTCGCTTCGACGTTGCGATCGCTTCGCGCGCGCGACGACGTGAAAGTCGTCGTGCTGGCGGGTGCGGGAACGCGTGCGTTCTCGGCGGGAGTCGAGGTTCGCGATCACACGCCGGAGCGGATCGAAGACATGCTCGATGCATTCCATGACGTGTTCGCGGCGCTCGCCAATCTCAATCGGCTCACGGTGGCGGCGGTGCGCGGGCTTGCGCTCGGCGGTGGATGCGAGCTGGTCGCGTTCTGCGACGTCACGATCGCCGAAGAATCGGCGGTTTTCGGCCTGCCCGAGATCAAGCTCGGCTGTTTTCCGCCGGTCGCGGCCGTGCTGCTCCCGCACCTCGTCGGGCGGAAGCATGCCGCCGAGTTGATTCTCTCGGGAGAGCCGATCGGGGCGAAGGAAGCGTTCGAGATCGGGCTCGTGACGAAGCTCGTTCCCGACGGCGCGCTCGAGCGGGAGCTTCCGGGCTATCTCGCGCGCTTCACCGAGAAGAGCGCGGCCGTGCTTCAGCTCACGTACGAGACGCTCCGGGCGGACTGGCCGCTGGATTTCTTCGAAGCGCTCAAGCAGGTCGAGCGTGTGTACGTGGACCAGCTCATGGAATCGGTGGACGCGCGCGAGGGGATCGAAGCCTGGATCGAAAAGCGCGCCCCCCAGTGGAAGAACCGCTAAACCGCCCTACGGCGTATCCACCCAGAGCATTCCCGCGGGGAGCGGCGGGACGGGAATCCGGCCGCTCACCGTATTCGTCTCGAGATCGATGATCGAAATCTCGTCGTCGCGCGTCGAACCGACATAGGCGTACCGCCCGTTCGGATCGACCGCGATCCCGAGCGGATAGCCCGCGACCGGAATGTTGGCAATCCGCGCCCGGCTCATCCGCTCGAACACGGCGACCGCCGACTCCCCCGCATTGACGACCAGCGCCTTCCGACCGTCGCGCGTGAACGCGATCCGCACCGGCCCCCGCCCGGACGAGAGGATCGCCTGAACGGCGAGCGTGTACGGATCGAGCACCGAGACCGTCCCATCGTCACGATTGGCCACCCAGAGTGTGAAGCCCTCGGGATCGAACACGACCGCCTCGGGTCCGTTCCCGACCTGAACTTCAGTGATCGAATCGCTCGTGAGATCGATCACGTGAAGGAGCGGGAGCACCCCGTTCGTGACGTAGAGCTGCGTTTCGGTTTCGTTGAGGGCGATCATGTGGGGCAGGCCGCGCGGAATCTGGTACGTGCGGCCGATCGTGCGCGACAGCAGGTTCACCTCGACGACCGTGCGCCGCTCCTCACAGGCGGCGTACAGATAGACGCCGGTCCGCGACACCGCGAGCCCGTGCACCCGGCCGTATGGATAGAGGTCGATGCGCGAGATCTCGCTTCGCCCGTCGACCGAGATCACGCTGATCGAGCCCATCCCGAAGCGGTCGCCGCTCGCGTTCGAGACGTAGACCTCGCTGCCGTTCGAAGCGATCACGATCTCTCGCGGATCCCAGCCGGTGATCGCCCGCGCGTACACGCGGCGCACGTCGGGATCGACGAAGAAGACCGCGTTCTCGCCGTCGCTCGCGACGAGAAGGAACCCGCGGCCGCGCGCCGGCTCGTGCGGCTTCGACTCCATGAGGTCGCGCACCCAGCCGCTCGTCGTGTCCGTGCCCGCGCTGTCGCCGCTCGCTCCGGACGCGCCGCCGCCGGGATAAGCGCCCGGACGCACCGCCTGCGAGCCGCCGCTCGGCGCGCATCCGGTCACACAAAGGAACAGCATCCAGGCCGCGATCGTACGCATCGGGGCAAAGTATAGTGCACGACCGCCCGCAGTCGAGTAGAGTCGGCCCCGCCCGCACGAGGGACTCAAGTCGGGCATCGAACCGGACGATGATCACAAGGAGGAGTGGAGTGCGCCGCTACGAGCTGCAGCTGTGGGAGCCGGACAAGGGCGGCTGGCGCACGGTACTCACGGCGGCGACGACCGGAGAGCTCAACCGGACGGCCCGCACGCTTCGCTGGCAAACCCAGAAACCCGTTCGTCTCGTCGGACCGGAGGGCATCGTGCCCGTTCCCGCCGAAGAGGACGAACTGGCGAGCCGGGGGTAACCTGTGTCCGGAATCACCGAGTTCTTCCGCGCACTGTGGCACGAGATCGTCATCGTGTGGGCCCTGCTGATGGACTTCCTGCTGTCCATCTTCGAGCCCCAGTCGGGATGGCAGCCGAAGGTCATCTTCGGCGCAGTCCTGCTCGTCATCATCTACATGATCGCGAAGCGCGGGACCAAGTCCTAGAAGCTCCGACTCAATTCGCGCGCTCGCCGAGCGCGACGAGACCGACGCCGGCGAGGATCAGCACCGCCCCGAGCGCCTGCGACACGGTCAATCCCTCTCCCAGCCACCACGCCGACGAGCCGATCGCGATGATCGGCTCGAGCAGCGCCACGATTCCCACACGCGATGCGTCGAGGCGCGCAAGTCCCGCGTAGAAACACGCGAAGGGGAGAAGCGCCGAGCCGAGCGCGATCCCAAGAAAGAGTCCCCACTCCGCAGGCCCGTATCCGGCACTCGCAATGCGGGACGGCGGCACGAAGATCATCCAGAAGAGCCCCGCGACCAAAAACCCGTAGAACAGCACGGTCCAGTGCGGCAGGCGTGCGACCACGCGCTTCGCGTCGATGATGTAGAACGCGAAGAATCCGGCGGATGCGAGGCCGAGCGCCACGCCGAGGGGATTCGCGCGCGCGACCGCCGCTCCGTCGGCGAGCACGAGGAGCCCCGTGCCGAGCGTCGCAAGGGTCAGAGCCACGATCCGCAGGGGCGACGGCTTCGTACGCGTCGAGATCGCCTCGTACGCGACGACGAGCGCGGGCGCCAGGTACTGGAGCAGGATCGCAAGCCCGACTCCCACGAGTCCGACGTTCGAGTAATAGGTTCCCTGGATGGCGGCGATGCCGAAGAGCCCGAGCACGACGAGCGGCCGGACGTCCGCGCGCGTGATGCGGAACAGGTCGCGGCGGAAGAGCACGAACGCAGTCGCGAGCAGGACGACCGAGATCATGAGCCGAAGCTCGACGACCACGATCGGCGGAATGTCCTGCTTCATCGCCCAGCGGGCGACGGTGGCGCTCGTGCCCCACAGGACGGTCGAGGCGACGATGAGAAGGAGGCCGAGGCGCGTCGAGCCCGAGGACGGGCTCATTCACGCGCGGCGGCGAGGAGCGCGGGCTCCACGATGCCGCGAAGGTCGACGTCGGGGATCGTCGCCCCGAACTTCGAGTTGATGGCGCGGATGAATTCGTTCGCGAGGAGCGCGTAACCGAGCGACGACGGGTGGACGCCGTCGAGCGAGAAGAGTCCCCCGCTCACGAAGTCGAACGAATAGGTCGTCCCCCCGAGCTCGAGCCCGTTCTCGCGGAGATTCTCGAACAACGCGAATTCGTCGGCGAGTGCGGCGCCGCGCGCGGTCGCGAGGGCCGCGATGATCACGTTGTACGCACGCACGGCGTCGTCGATCTGAGTGCGCTCATCGGGCGTGATCACGAGGTCGTCGGGCAGCGGGCGGCCGGGCGTGAGCCCCACGCCGGCCGCGATCGAGTCCTGCGCGGTCAGGATGACGAGCGAGCCGTCCGGCAAATCTCCCGAGGCGTCCTTGAGTCGCACGAACACGACGCTGTTTCCGATCGGCACCGGAAAGTCGATCGGAATCGTGGTCGCGAACGGAATGTCGGTCACGCTCGGGATGTTCGCGAGCGCGAGTTTTGCGTTCGGGGCACGAGTCGCGATCGAGTCGAGGAGCTGCGTGTAGAGCGTCTGGAAGATGGCCGGTGGAACGATGAACGACGGATCGGCGAGGAGAACGCCGCCCACGACATCGTTCACGCCGAGCTCGACCGTGATGAACGTGGGGTTCTGGTTGAGCGCCTGCGTGATCATCGGGCCCTGGCCCTGGAGCACGATGTCGAAGTAGTTCGACGGCGGATTGCCGCTGGTCTTCGCGAGGGCATCGGCGACGAGCGCTCCCGAGATCCCGAGGTTGTGGTAGCCGTTCGCGGGCCGCGGCGTCGTGGGCGCCGTCGGGGGCGTCCCGGGCCTCGGCTGAATGACCGGAAGCGGTCCGACGGGTCCCGGAACGAAGCCCGTGAGCTCGAGCACACCAATGCCGGGGGCGAAGTTCGAGATTCCGGGATCGGCGACGAGCGGCTGCACGAAGTTGCCGCCGTTCGCACCGGTCTGACGCGCGAGCTGCGACGGAAACGACTGCACCTGGAAGTCCTCGACCAGGCCCGCGTTCTGGATCCCCATCGAGATGCTCGTGCCGATCGCGACGTAGCGCGAGAAATCGGCCGAGCCGGTCGTCGTGGCGGGCTGGATCGGATCGAGGCTCGAGCAGCCGGCGGCGAGCGCGATCGCAAGGACGAGCGCGGCCGTGCGCCTGGCCACCTGCACGCGTGAGTTGCGGTCTTGGTTCATGGCGGGCTTCCTCTTCCCTTCCGCGCTCATCGGAAGTTCATGCCGACGCTGAATCCCGCAACCAGCGTGTTCGGCGAGTACGTGCCGTTGTAGTTGTCGCGATTGACCCCTTCGGTCGAGCGATCCGGGATGATGAGCCCGAGAACGAACAGGTCCACCGTGTCGATGAACGAGCCCTTGTCGCCGGTCCGCCATCCCGCGCCGGCCGAGATCCCGTGCCGGTCGCCGTCCGGAAGAAGCGGGCCCACGCTTTCCGTGGGCTGCGGCGATTCGTCGAAGTAGTAACCGAGCCGGAACGCCCAGGGGGACGTCCCGCCCGCGCGATACTCGCCGCCGGCCCGGATGTTGAACACGTCGTTCCACGACTGGTCGACCACGATGTTGTTCGCGGGCGTCTGATCGAACTTCACTTCGAGCCGGTCGAACGAGCTCCACCACGTGTAACCGAAGTCCGCTTCGAGCGTGATGGAGGTGCCCGGCTTGAACGCAAACGCGAACACGCCCTGCGCGGGGAAAGCGACACTCGTCGCGACCGTCTGATCCGGCGGGAAGCTCGCGGCCACGATGGCGTCGAACGTTGGATTCCCGGTGGGACGCTGCGTGAAGCTCGCCGGGCCCGAGTAGTCGATGTCGACTTCGCTTCGGTACGTGATCCCGAACTTCGCGCGCTCGGCGGGCCACCACTGGAGGCCCGCGTTGAAGCCGATGCCGGTTCCGGCTTCGCTCTCGAGGACGACGTCGCCGATGTCTTCGGTGCGATTGTCGAGGGGATTGAACGCCGAAAGGTGGCGGCGCAGCTCGACGTGGCTCAGGACGACCGAAACTCCCGCGCCGATCTGGAGCTCCGGCGTCGGCGCCCACGCTGCTGTCGGGACGAAGTAGAACGGCGTGATGCGCGACTTGGTCGAGATGTATTTCCCGGTGTACGTGTCCGGCTCGTCCCACACGACTTCGAGCCCGTACGGGCTGTACACGCCGATGCCGGCGGCCCATTTCTTCGAGATGCCCTGAGCGTAGTACGCGGCGACCGGTGGGAAGTACTTGGTCTCCGTCTCTTCCGTCACGCCGAAGCCGGGATACGGGGCCACGCCCGCGAAGTCGATCTCGTAGCGGATGATGTTGGGAGAGATGAGGAGCTCGTGATCGTCGAGATGAGCGAGCCCGGCGGGGTTGAAGAAGATGGCCGACGGATCGTCGGCCTGCGCCGCGAACGCTCCTGCCATTCCGAGCGCCCGGGCCCCCTGCTCGTACAGGCTGAACCCCGCGCCGAACACAGGCGTCGCGCTCGCCACTGCGAGTGCGAGGGGCGCGCCGACGATGCCGGCGAGAACGCCGCTCCTCTCATGCCGTCTCACGGATCCCTCCCGATCCCTGCTCCTGCCCGGCCTCCGCGGGATACATCGCATCGATGATCTCCGAGTACTTCTGATTCACGATCTTCCGCCGCACCTTGAGCGTCGGCGTGAGCTCTCCCGCCGCGATCGTGAACTCGGTATCGAGCAGCGTGAACTTCTTGACCTGCTCGAACTTCGCGAGCTCGCGCGTCGACTCCGCGATGCGGCCCTCGAACAGCTCGCGGACCGCGGGGTTCGCGCACAGGTCGGCGCGCGACTTGAAGCCCACACCCTTCAAACGCGCCCAGGCCTCGAGCTGGTCGAAATTGGGGACGAGGAGGGCGGTCACGAAGGGGCGCTTGTCGCCGATCAGGACGGCCTCCGCGATGAACTTGTCGAGTTTGAGCGCATTTTCGATCGGCTGGGGCGCGATGTTCTTGCCACCGGCCGTGACCAGGAGGTCCTTCTTTCGGTCGGTGATGACGAGGTGTCCGTCCTTGTCGAGGTGCCCGATGTCGCCGGTGTGGAACCAACCGTCCTTGAGCGCGAGCTCCGTCTCGCCTGGCAGGTGGAAGTATCCCGCCATGACGCCCGGCCCGCGCGCGAGGATCTCGCCGTCCTCCGCGATCTTCACTTCGACATTTGCGATCGGAGGTCCGACCGTGCCCGGCTTGTTGCCGTCGGGACGATTCACGGCGATGACCGGGGAGGTCTCGGTGAGCCCGTAGCCCTCGAGCACGGGAAGCCCCGCGCCGATGAAGAACTCCGCGATCTCCGCACTCAGCGGCGCGCCGCCCGAGACGAAAAAGCGAAGCCTCCCGCCCACGCGCTCGCGCAGCTTGTGGTAGACGAGCCGGTCGAACAGGCCATGCTGGAGTTCGAGCAGGAACGGAACGGGCTTCCGGGCAGTCCTGTGGCGCGTCCATTCCCAGGCGACCCGGCGCGCGCGCAGGAAGATGTTCCGCTTGATGGCGGATCCCGCGAGTGCCGTGTCGAGCACGCGCCGGTAGATCTTCTCGAACAGGCGCGGAACCGCAAACACGATCGTGGGGCGCACTTCGAGCATGTTGGTAGCGAGCGTGTCCACGTTCTCGGCGTACGCGATGCTCACGCCGCGTGCCACCATCGTGAAGTGCCCCGCCATGCGCTCGAAGATGTGCGACAGCGGGAGCACCGAGAGCGAGATGTCCGTGGGCCCGATGTCGAAGTCGAGGAGCGCGTCCCGCACGTTCGAAACCAGGTTCGCGTGCGAGAGGACGACCCCCTTCGGAGGACCGGTCGTTCCCGACGTATAGATGAGGGTCGCAAGATCGTCCGGCCGGACGCCCCGGCCGAGCCGATCGGCAAGCCCCGGGTCCTTCTCGAGCGTGGCGGCGCCCGCGGCAAGGAAGTCGTCCCACGGGAAGACGTTCTCGAGGATTGCCCCGGCCGGCAGGTCCATCACGATCATGCTCTTGAGCGCCGGCAGCTCGCCCATGAGCGAGAGCACCTTCTCCATCTGCGTCGGGGTCGAGACGATCGCGAGTTTCGCCTCCGAGTCGGCCAGGATGTGGCGCGCCTGAGGGGCGGTGAGCGTCGCGTAGATCGGAACGGTCGCGGCCCCCGCGGTCAGGATCCCGAAGTCGGCGATCGCCCACTCGAGACGATTCTCGGCGAGGAGCGCCACGCGATCGCCGGGCTGAATGCCGTGGAGGTTGAGGGCGGCGGCGAGGCGCTCGATGCGGGTTCTTGCTTCGACCGAGGAGACGTCGCGATACTCGTCGTCGACCTTGTGGCGGAACGCGTCGGGTTTGGCGTGCTTCTGGAAGGCGTCGCGGTACAGTTCGACCAGTGTGGTGACGGCCATTCCGGACCTCCATGAGCGTGCGCGTGCGCACCTGCATCGGGGCGCAACTACCTTAGCGCATGTTCCGCGCTGCGCAAGTGGCTTGCGTGCGCCCTGTGCATGCCCGCAAGGGCCTTGACGCCCCGGCGCGAGCGTGAAACGGTCGCATCGTCATAGGCCCTGGGAGACGACCGCATGCGGGCGCTTTGCAATGCAATCGTTCTGAGTGTGCTGGTCCTGGCGGCCGCGGGGCCGTTCCTTGCGAACCCGCCGGTCGCGGGCGCTCAATCTACGCCTGCCGCGCAGGTCGCGAAGGTCGCAGGCGATTCGCTCTACGCACGGTTCGATTTCGAGGGCTCGCTCAAGCAGTACCAGGCCGGCCTGGCCGCCGACTCGGCTTCGTACGATCTGTGGTGGCGCACGGCGCGCTCGCTCGTCGATCGCGGGGCGCGTGCCGAATACGACAAGCGAAAGCCCGACGCCCAGACGGCCTTCACGCAGGCCGTGCGCGCGGCCCGAAAGGCGACCGCGCTCTCTCCGGACGGCTGGGAGGGCCACGAGATGCTCGCGCTCTCGCTCGGGCGCCTCGCGCTCTTCCAGGGCGGCAAGGAGAAGATCCGGATCTCGAAGGAAGTGAAGGCCGAGGTCGACCGGTCGATCGGACTCAATCCGAACGCGGATCGCTCGTATCACATCCTCGCGCGCTGGAACCGCGGGATCACGACGTTGTCGTTTTTCGAGAAGGCGGCGGCGAAAGTCGTGTACGGCGGCGTGCCGAAGGGTGCGACGCTCGAGAATGCGGTGACGTATCTCGAGAAAGCCGTCGAGATCAACCCGAGGAACGCGAACCATCATTTGGAGCTCGGGAAGACCTATCTCGAGCTCGACCTCAACGCGAAGGCACGCGAGCAGTTCGAGAAGGCGCTCGCGTGTCCGCAGACTTCACCCTTCGACAAGGAATACAAGGAAGAGGCACAGTCGCTCCTCTCGAAGATGAAGAGCTGATCCGGGCCCGAGGGATCGGTCGAATGGCGATCGGCATCAATACCGCACAGGGTCGTAGTGTCGTGATCGTGGATGGCATCCGCACGCCGTTCGCGAAGGCCGGAGCCGCGCTCGCGCACGTTCCGGCGGCCGAGCTCGGCCAGCTCGCTGTGCGCGAGATCCTGGCGCGCACCGAGCTCGATCCTTCCACACTCGACGAGGTCGTCCTCGGCAACTGCGGGACCCCGGCCGATGCGGCGAACATCGCTCGCGTGTCGGCACTCGAGGCCGGCGTGCCGCGCTCCGTCTCCGCGTTCACCGTGCATCGAAACTGCGCGTCCGGAATCGAATCGATCGCGCAGGCCTACTACAAGATCGCGGCCGGGGTGGCCGATGCAGTCGTCGCCGGTGGCACCGAATCCATGTCCGAGTATCCGCTCCTCTTTGGCGAGCGCCTGACCGAGGCGTTCGCCGCCTCCGCGCGCGGGAAGACGCTGCCCGCGAAAGCGGCGCCGTTTCTCGCGCTTCGACCGAAGGATCTGGGGCCGCGCATCGCGATTGCTGAGGGGCTCACCGATCCCGTGTGCGGCCTCAACATGGGCGAAACCGCGGAAGTCCTCGCGCGCGAGTTCGGGATCTCGCGCGTGCAGCAGGACGAGTTCGCTTTGCGTTCGCACCAGCGGACGATCGCGGCCTGGGACGAAGGCCGGATGGCCGAGGAAGTGTTTCCGGTCTATCCCGCGCCGGGCTTCGAACCGGTCGCGGAAGACGTGGGTCCGCGTCGCGGGCAAACGATGGAGCAGCTCGGGAAGCTCAAGCCGTTCTTCGATCGTCGTCACGGCACGGTGACTGTGGGGAATTCCTGTCCGATCACGGACGGCGCGGCGGCGGTTCTCGTGATGGACGAGGAGGCAGCGCGCGCGCAAGGGTACAAGCCGCTCGGCCGGTTGCGCTCGGTTGCGTTCGCCGGGCTCGATCCGGAGCGCATGGGGCTCGGGCCGGTGTTCGCGACCCCGGTCGCGCTCGATCGCGCCGGGCTCACGATGCGCGACATCGCGCTGGTCGAGATCAACGAGGCGTTCGCCGCGCAGGTGATCGCGAACCTGATCGCGTTCGAATCGAACGAGTTCGCGCGTGAGAAGTTGGGACGCGAGCGTGCGGTCGGCGCGATCGATCCGGAGAAGCTCAACGTGAACGGCGGTGCGATCGCGCTCGGTCACCCGGTCGGCGTGAGCGGGACACGCCTCGTGATCACGCTGCTCCGCGAGTTGTGGCGGCGCGGCGGCGGAATCGGGCTTGCGACCTTGTGCGTGGGCGGCGGGCAGGGTGCCGCGATGATCGTCGAGTCGCTCGCGGAGGCCGCGTGAGCGCGATGCCCGAGGGAGCGGCCCGCGGGGAGGGAGCGGCTCGCATCGAGGCGGCCGGCGGCCCCGCGCCGGGCGCAATCGAAGGGCGCGCGTGGCGCCTCGAGCAGGGTCCGGGCGCCATCGGAGTCCTGCTGCTCGACGTTCCGGGCGAAAAGGTGAACATCCTCTCGACCGCGGTCCTCGAAGAGCTCGCGGCGATTCTCGAACGCGTCCCCCATATGAGTCTCTCGGGACTCGTGATCGCGAGCGGAAAGCCGGGCGCGTTCGTCGCCGGCGCCGACGTGCACGAGATCTGGGGCATCCGCGATCCGCACGACGGCGCCATGAAAGCTGCGCGCGGCCAGGCAATCTTTCAGCGCCTTTCGCTCCTTTCGATGCCTACGCTGTGCGCGATCGACGGCGTGTGCCTGGGCGGCGGGACCGAGCTCGCGCTCGCGTGCCGCTATCGCGTCGCTTCGAATGGGCCGAAGACCGCGATTGGGCTTCCCGAAGTCCGGCTCGGCATTCTTCCCGGATTCGGTGGAACGACGCGTCTGCCGCGCCTCATCGGCCTGCCCGCCGCACTCGATCTCATTCTCACGAGCCGGAATCTCGACGGCGTGCGAGCGCTTCGCACGGGTCTGGTCGATGATGTGCTCCCGCGCGAAGACTTCGTGGCGCGCGCCGGACGCTGGCTCTTCGATCGCCTGACCCCCGAAGCGTCCGAGCGCGTGCGCGCCGATCGCAGCCGCCGTCGCACGGGGCCGCCGGCGTGGCTCCTCGAAGGGAATCCGCTCGGACGACGCGTCGTGCTCGCGCAGGCGCGAAAGGGCGTGCTCGCGGAGACCAAGGGTCACTATCCGGCACCGCTCAAGGTGCTCGACATCATTGGGACCGTGAGCCGCGGACCGATCCCCGAGGCGCTCGCTGTCGAAGCGCAAGCGGTCGGCGAGCTCCTCGTCACGCCCGAGCACAAGAATCTGACCGCGCTCTTCTTCCTGAGCGAGGCCGTGAAGAAAGAGCCACCGACGCCGCAGGCCATCGACGTGCGCGCGGCCGGAGTGCTCGGCGCCGGGGTGATGGGCGGCGGAATCGCGTACGTGCTTTCGGAGGCCGGAATCGACGTGCGCTTGAAGGACGTCGATCCGAAGGCGGTCGGACGCGGACTCAAGGCGGCGTACGACGTCTACGAACGGCGCGTGCGCCGGCGGCGGTTGAAGCCTGCCGATCGCGATCGCCGGATGCGCCGGATCGGCGGCACGACCGACTACAGTGGTTTCGGGCGACTCGACGTCGTGATCGAGGCCATCGTCGAGAGGATGGACATCAAGCAGTCGGTGCTCGCAGAGGCCGAATCGCACATGCCCGAGAAGCACGTGCTGCTCACGAACACTTCATCGCTCGACGTGGACGAGATGGGTGCGCGCTTGCAGCAGCCGGGACTCCTGGCCGGGCTTCACTTCTTCAATCCCGTTGACCGGATGCCGCTGGTCGAGATCATTGTGGGCGCCCGCACTTCGCCGGTTGCAACGGATACGGCGGTCGCGCTCACTCGGAAGCTCGGCAAGACGCCGGTGGTCGTCCGCAACGCCCCCGGGTTCCTCGTGAATCGGATCCTCATGCCGTACCTGAACGAGGCGCTCCACCTGTTCCAGCAGGGCGTGCACATCGAGGCGCTCGATCAGAGCATGGTGGACTTCGGGATGCCGATGGGGCCGCTGCGCCTGCTCGACGAGGTCGGGCTCGACGTGGCGGACAAGGTGTCGCACATCCTGGGCGCCGCGTTCGGCGATCGCGTCGATCCGTCGCCGGTGCTCGAGCCGATGGTGAAGGGCGGTCGTCTCGGGAAGAAGGGCAACCTCGGTTTCTATCGTTATCGCGGCCGCGAAATCACTCCCGATCCGGCCGTGTATCCGCTCGCGAACGCCCCCTCACGCGACGTGATCCAGTCGGGCCCCAACGCCTGGCGCGAGCGCATGGTGCTCGCGATGGTGAACGAAGCGGCGCGGTGCCTCGAGGAACAGATCGTGGCGACGCCCGCGCTCCTCGATCTCGCGATGATCATGGGGACTGGCTTCCCACCGTTCCGCGGCGGACTCATGCGGCATGCGGACGTCGTGGGCCTGCCGCTCGTGGTCGAGCGGCTGCGCTCTCTCGAGCAAGCCTTCGGGAAGCGATTTGCCCCGGCCGCGCTCCTCGAGCGGATGGCGCAAGAGAAGCTCCTATTCCGGCCCGAATTTGCAGTGCCATAGGGGATGAAGCCTTCCTCACGTCGACTTCGGTCTCGCCGGACGACATGAATGGCTATGTGGCTGTCACGGATTTCGATTGGTATTCCTTCCTGAGCTCTCGTCCGGCCTGGGATGAGGTGAATTTCTGGCAACCGTCTGCGCAGAACCTCCTCAATCCTCCAGCGGGGATGCCATTCTTCTTCAAACTTCGTAGTGAACACGGCTCGCCGATCGTTGGGTTTGGAAATTTTTCTTGGAGGACCCGACTTCCCGCGTGGATGGCGTGGGATTCATTCAAACTAGCCAATGGGGCTCCGGACCGGCCCTCCATGCTCGAGCGGATTAGCCGCCTCAGAAAGGACCAGACCGTTGACTTGACCGGAAAGTACGAGATCGGATGCCTCGTCATCAGTCAACCCGTGTTCTTTACTAGAGAAAACTGGGTTCGTCCTCCAGCGGACTGGCCAACGAACACTCAGCGTGGCAAGGGCTATGACGTCAGCGTGGGTGAAGGGCTTCGAGTCTACCTTGAGTGCCAGGCACGAGCACTCGAACTGACCAGCGGAAAGCCCGCCCAAGAGGCCATGGAGAGGGCTCTGCCTGAGAGTGCAGGCGCGAGGTTCGGCAAAGAACTTGAACCGCCCCGGGTTTGCCGGAGGCTCCATTCCTTGAGAGGATGGCGCCATGACCCGACCGAGAAGGTTCTCCCCGGAGGTTCGCGAGCGTGCCGTGCGGATGGTCTTCGAGCACGCTGGGCAGTATGACTCTGAGTGGGCGGCGATCACTTCGATCGCCGAGAAGATCGGTTGCACCGCCGAGACACTCCGCAACTGGGTGCGCCAGGTTGAACGTGACCAGGGCAAGCGTCCGGGGCTCACGACTGACGAGCGCGCCCGCTTGAAGCAGCTCGAACGCGAGAACTTCGAGCTCCGGCGCGCCAACGAGATCCTGAAGAAGGCGTCGGCGTATTTTGCGCAGGCGGAGCTCGACCGCCGAGGCAAGTGATGGTGGGCTTCATCGACCAACACCGCGACACGTACGGGGTCGAGCCGATCTGCGAGGTGCTGCCGATCGCCCCGTCGACGTACCATGAAGCGAAGGCGCGCGAGCGGTTCCCGGAGAAGCGGCCGCCTCGAGCTCATCGCGACGCGCGTCTGGTCGATCTGATCGCCCGCCTCTGGGCCGAGAACTTCCAAGTCTACGGTGTGCGCAAGATGTGGAAGGCGCTGAAGCGCCTCGGAGAAGATGTCGCCCGCTGTACGGTGGCGCGGCTGATGCGCCAGATGGGCCTTTCGGGCGTGGTTCGCGGGCGCCGCTTTGTTCA
>JBOHUC010000100.1:0-6281 GCA_050733935.1 Candidatus Eiseniibacteriota bacterium
CTCGGAGTGCGCGCCCGCGTCGCGCGCGAAAACCTCGCGCGCGCATTCCCGGAGCGGACCGAGGGCGAGCGCGCCGCGATCGCCCGCGAGGCGTACGCCCAGGCCGGCATGATGGCGATCGAGCACCTGCGCTTCCCGCTCCTTCGCCCGGAGACGCTCGACCGCATCGCCTCTTCGATCGAAGGACTCGACCACATCGCCGCCGCACGCGGGCGGGGCCACGGCGCCGTGCTCCTCACCGGACACTTCGGCGCGTTCGAGCTCTTCGGCGGGGTCGCGGTGCGGGCCGGCAATCCCATCTCGCTCCTCGTTCGCGGGCAGACGAATCCGCTCGTCGACCGCATGATGTCCGCACACCGCCGCGCGCTCGGCGTGAACGTCCTGGGTCACGGCCGGGGAGTCCGGGACGCGCTCAAGACCTTGAACGCAGGGGAGTGCGTGGCCGTGATTGCGGACCAGGACGCCGGACGCGACGGTTTGTTCGTGGATTTCTTCGGCACGCCCGCATCCACGCCTCCGGGCCCGGCCGAATTCTGCGTGCGCACCGGGGCTCCGCTTGTGATGGGGTATCTCAGGCGGCTTTCGGACGGACGGCACGAGGGCCGGATCTTTCCACCGATCGATCCGCCACAGACCGGCGATCACGAGGCGGACGTGCGCGCGCTCACGGAAGCGCACACGCACGTCCTCGAGGGCTGGATCCGCGACTGGCCCGAGCAATGGTTGTGGACGCACCGGCGATGGAAGAGCTCGCCCGCTCCGGCTCCCCGGGGAGCACTCCAGTCGGCGGCGAGCGTGCTCGCGGTTACCGCGGGTCTCCTGGGCATGACGCTCGGAGCCCCGGCCACTGCGCCCGCCCCGGCCGCTGCGCCGGCCGCAGCCGAAACACCCCGCACCCTCCCCGCGTTTCTCGACTCCGCGCGCGCCGGCGAGAGCGTTTTCGACGGCGCGGGTAGCAGCGTGTTCCCGCTCGGGCCTTCGCGTGTCCGTCGCATCTTCGAAGGCGTGCGCATTCGGCGCACGGAAGCCGGATGGACGATCGACGCGGAGGAGGTGTTCCAGGCCGGGATCGCGCCGGGCACGGCCGCGATGGGTCTTCCCGATTACCGGGCGAGTCTTGCGCGCGAGGACAGCGGCGCGGGGCGACCGCGCGGCACCGTGAAGAATCTCGTGGTGTCGGTCGACGGACTGCCCATGGGAGTCAACGAGCTGCCCGGGTCCGCCGCTCCGGGAGAGGATCTCGGGGGAATCGAGCGACTCTACCGGTTCGAAGTCCCGTTCGGCGCCGTGGAGATCCGCACCGTGCGCCTCGAGTACGCGGTCGGAGACTCGCGCACCGATCGGGGCGAGCCGCTTCTCTTCTTCTATCTCAACCCCGGATCGCTCTGGGAGGGCGAGAGCGCCAAGGTGACGGTGAGCGTCGACCTCGGCACGGTGCCGCCCGACGATCTCATCATCGCGTGGCTCAGGCCGCGCGGCTCCCGCGTGTACGGCTCCCAGGTGATCTGGCGGCGGGGCGCGGGCGACGAAGTGCAGGACATCGCGCTCGCGTACCGCCCGTTCGCGGATCCGCTCGCACCGTATTCGGATCGGAAGAAGGGGCCCCTCGCACTCTCGCTCGAAGCACGCGAGGAGTGGTACGAGCGGCTCACGCCGAACGAGATGCGCTTCTGGGCCGCGTGGCTCGTGGCGCGTCGCGGCGGCCCGGTGCCGACCGACGGAGTCGCGAAGACGCTCGCGGCCGAACCGTGGTACGAGCCGGAGAGAAAGTTCCGCGAGCAGTCGCTTTCGAAGGACGAGCGCACCTTGCTCGCACGCCTTCGCGACTCGCTCGCGGAGTGGGATCGGGCGCGCGTGTCACCCATGACCGGCGATCCGATGAAGACCTCCCAACCCTGAGCTTCGAGACAGCCTTCGGGACAAGCTTCGGGACAGGCCCAGGGGTCGGTCCGCCCAATCCTCGCCCGCCCGAGGGTGGGATCCCGCTCCATCCGTGCAATTTGCCCGAATTCTGCCCGCCGCTCGCGCCGGCGGCGGGCCGGCTACCGAACTCATCCCGTGTCCCTCAAGCGACCCATAATCAAAACGTTAGGGGCATCACTCGAAGTGGCTTCTGAGCGGCACGCGGCGGCCCATCCTGGACCCACCCGAATGGCGCGAGGATTGCAAATCCCGAAGAGACATCAGGACGAGTCCCCCAGGGAGGATCCCAATGGCGAAGTCCGAATCCCGCTCCCCGAAAGCGTCGCAACGTTCCCCGAAGCCTTCCGTGGTCGCGCGCGACACGGGCGCTCACGCTCACGGCGCGAGCGCTCCGGACACCGGCGTCCGCCCCACAAGCATCGGAGAGCCGAACGATCCTTCCGCGGAACGAGTGCTCGCGCTCACGTCGCTCCTGTTCGACGCCGTGGACACGGCCCAGGTGCTGAGGCGCCTGGTCGCACTCCTCGCCGTTCCGGGAGGTGCGGGATTACAGCGGGCGTTCCTCCTCGTCGTCGACGCGGAGCGGCACGTGCTCGCGGGACGCCACGCGTTCGGACCGGCGGATGCCGGCGAGGCCGCGCGCATGGGGGGATTCGGCAGCACGGAAGGAATGCGCGCGGGCATCGCGGCGGTGGGGGAGGATGAGCTCGAGAGCGCAGCGCCCCTGCTCACCGCGCAAGTCCGCGCGCTGAGCTTCCCCCTCGCACCCGGCCTCGATGCCGTCGTGGATGCGCTGCTCGATGCGCACCCGCGCGCGTTCACCGAGGCGGAGCCGCGATTGAGCGCCGCCTGGCGCGAGCGGCTTGGACTCGAGAGCTTCGTCGCAGCACCCGTCATCGCCTCGGGCCGTCCCGTCGCACTCCTCGTCGCCGATCGTGCGTTCTCGCAGACGCCGGCCACGGAGGCCGACGTTCCGCTCGTCGCCGCCTGGGCTGCCCTCGCAGGCGCGGCGTACGAACGCGTGGCGCTCGCGGTGGAACGCGCGGAGCGCGGAAGCCAGCTCGCCACGCTCGAGGAGACCGTTCGCAGCGCGCTCACCGCGACGAGCCTTCGCACCGAGCTCGCCCTCCTCGTTCGGGCGGCGGCGCAAACGCTCTCCTGCCGTGGTGGAGTCCTGTGGCGGAGTGTCGGCGCACGCGCTTCGCTCGTGCTCGAGAGCGTGCACGTGAGCGACGATCGCTCGGATCCCCTGCGCCAGGCCGAAGCCCTCGAACCGCTCGCGCGCGCGACGCTGCGCGAGCGTTCCGCGCGCACGATTCCGGACGCCGCAGCGGATCCGCACCTCGATCCCGCAGCCGTGCGCGGATTCGGTGCGGTCTACGTGACTCCCGTCGGTGCGGGGGGACCGCCCGTCGGAATCCTGGCCCTCTGGGGCCCGGCGCCGCGAAGGCTCAGCGACTCCGGGGCGTTCGAACGCGACGATGCGCGTCTCGTCGAGACGATCGCCGCCACGGCGGCCCTCGTGATCGGACAGTCCGCACTGTCGGAGCGCGTGCGGAAGGCCGAGGAGCTCCTGCGCGAGTCCCAGCGTCAGCTCTCGGCTTCGGAGCGCCTCGCCACGCTCGGGGAGATGGGCGCGCGGGCCGCACAGGAGGCGCGGCAGCCGCTCGCATCGATCGGCGGGTTCGCGCGCCGGGTGCACCGGGCCCTCGGGCCCGACGATCCGAACCGCGAGTACGTCGAGATCATCTTGCGCGAGTCCGATCGCCTCGAGCGTCTGCTCTCCGAGCAGCTTGCGTTCGCGGCCCTCGCGCGTCCGCGGCTTGCGCTCGAGAGCGTGAACCAGATTCTCGCGGGAACGCTCACCGCGCTCTCCGACGTGCTCGTCAAGAAGCGCATCCGGCTCCTGAAGAAGCTCGCGCCGGACGTGCCGTCGCTCCTTCTCGATGCGGAGAAGATCCGCCAGGTCGTGCGCAACATGCTCGAACACTCGATCGATGCGCTCGGACCGAACGGGCGGCTGCGCGTCGAGTCGCGGCGCGCGCACGGCTACGTGGTGGTCGAGATCGCAAGCGACGGACCGCCGCTCGCGGGCGATCTCCTCGATCAGCTGTTCGTTCCGTTCTCCGCGTCCCGGCGCTCGGGGGAGGTCGTCGGACTCGCGCTCGCACAGCAGGTGGTGCAGAGCCACGGCGGGGAGATTCGCGTGCGTTCGGAGGGGGACTGGGGCGTGATCTTCTCGTTCACGCTGCCGGTCGTCGAGAACCAGGACCGCAGGCGCAGCCAGGATCGACGGGGCGTGCGGCGCGACCGCCGCAACCGCTTCCCGGCGGCGTAGTTGAGGGTTCGCCCCCGGCCGATCGGGACCGGGTGGAATGGTTGACCCCGGGGGAAGTCGGCTGCTATAAAGGAACGCGCTCGGGGTAGAGGCCCGGGGTCCCTCCCGGGCCTCTGCCCTTTGCGCGTATCGGGGCGACCCTAGCTCAGTTGGTAGAGCACCAGACTGAAAATCTGGGTGTCCGCGGTTCGATTCCGCGGGGTCGCACCAGCCGTGGAGTCGGGAAGCGATGGGCTGGTGTAGCTCAGCTGGTAGAGCAGCGCACTCGTAATGCGCAGGTCAGCGGTTCGATTCCGCTCACCAGCTCCATCCTGCCCGGCTCGGCTCACGCCGACCGGGGCCTGCGCCCCATGAGGCTCGGTTCCGCCTGCAGCTTGCGCCCCCGAGGGCGCGGCCGCATCCGGCTCCGGGCCTCTCTCCATTTCGCGGAGGTCGGTTCGTGACCGAAACGAAAGCTCAGGACGCTCCGCTCATGGTGAGCGTGTCGGGGATCCGCGGGATCGTCGGCCGTTCGCTCACGGCGCCCGTGCTGCTCGATCATGCCGCCGCGTTCGGTCGCTTCGTCGGCCCCGGCGCGGTCGTGGTCGGGCGCGACGCGCGTCCGTCGGGCGCGTGGGTGTTCCACGCGGTGGCGTCGGGACTCGCGGGCGTCGGTCGGGACGTGCTCGACGTGGGGCTCGTGCCGACGCCGGCCGTTCAGGTTGCCGTCCTCGAGCTCAAGGCCGCGGGCGGCATCGTGATCTCGGCGAGCCACAATCCGCCGCCGTGGAATGCGCTCAAGCTCCTCGACGCGCGGGGCGAGTTCCTGGATGCCGACGCGTCCCGGCGCTATCTCGCGGGCGTGGGCGCCTCAGGCGCCGCAGGCGTCTCAGGCGCGTGGGCGGATCACGAAGCGCTCGGGCGCATCGAAGTGCGCGACGGCGCCGTCGACTGGCAGGTCGCACGCGCGCTCGCGCTTCCCGCGCTCGATCGAATGCGCTGGCCACGCGCCCCGCGTGTGGTCGTCGACGGCTGCCGCTCGGTGGGCGGGCTCTCGACCCCGAGGGCACTCCGGGAGCTCGGCGCCGAGGTGGTCGAGCTCGACTGCACGCCCGACGGACGCTTCACGCGCGGGCTCGAGCCCGTTCCCGAGAACCTGGGAGCGCTCGGCTGCGCGGTCGTCGAGTCGCGTGCGGACTTTGGTCTCGCGCACGATCCCGATGCCGACCGCACCGCGCTCGTCGGACCGGACGGGGTGCCCGTCGGCGAGGAGGCGACGCTCGCGCTCGCTGTGACGGCCGTGCTCGCGCGGGCGAAGGGTCCGGTGGTCACGAACCTCTCGACCTCGCAGATGGTCGAGGACCTCGCGCGTCAGGCCGGAGTTCCGTTCCACCGGACCGCAGTCGGGGAGGCCCACGTGGTCACGGGGATGCGGAACGCGGGGGCGGTGATCGGGGGCGAGGGGAACGGCGGAGTGATTGCGCCCGAGGCTCACCTCGGGCGGGACGGCACGGTGGCCGCCGCACTCGTCTGCCAGGCCTGGGCCGACGCCGGGGGCGACCTGGCCGCGGCCGTGCGTGCGCTCCCGCGCTATGTCATGATGAAGAGCAAAGTGGATGGGGTCCGGGACTGGCCCGCCCGCGCCGACGAGCTGCGCGCCCTCTTCGCCGGCTACGGGACGGACACGACCGACGGTTTGAGGTTCACGAAGGACCGGACTTTTCTCCACGCGCGGCCTTCCGGGACCGAGCCGATCGTTCGTCTGATCGCCGAGGCACCGGAGGCCCGAGCCACCGAGGAACTCTTGGAGCGCGCCCGACGGGTCTTCGCGGCCTAGGCTCTGTCTGAAAACCTCTCGTAGTCGCGTTGGCGGCGCCGGCAGGCCAGCCGCAAGGCGCGACGACGAAGTCGGATCCAATGTGATCCGTCGAGGGGAGCAACGCTGTGGATGGCCTGCCGCCGCCGCCAACCCGAAGGGCCGGGACTGAAATCGCTCCAGGCGGCGTCACTCGTCGTCGACAGCCTGCCCAGGCTTGTCTCC
>JBOHUC010000101.1:0-15422 GCA_050733935.1 Candidatus Eiseniibacteriota bacterium
CGTCGGCTCCCGCGACGCGCACGCGCGCGTTCTCGAACGGGCAGCCCGGCTCGAGCGCGAAGCGTCGGAATCCGCGTCGCGGTTCGACCGCGAGCGGATCGAGGAGCGGCGCGCGCGACTCGTGGGCGGACTTGCGGTCCTCCGGATCGGCGGCGCGACCGCTCCCGAGCTGCGCGACCGCCGTTCGCGCGCGGAGGATGCCGTGCACGCGGTGCGGGCGGCGATCGCCGAGGGCATCGTGCCGGGCGGCGGCGTGGCGCTCGCGCGCTCGCGCGACGCGGTGCGCGCACTCGGACTCGAAGGCGATGCGGCGCACGGAGCTCGCATCGTGCTCCAGGGAATGCTCGCACCCGCCTGGCAGATCGCGGACAACGCGGGGGAGGAGGCGGCCCTGATCGTCGATCGCATCCTCGAGTCGCACGGGAGCGTGGGATACGACGCCGCCCTCGGGCGATTCGCCGATCTCTTCCGCGCAGGCGTCGTCGATCCGACGCGGGTCGTCCGGGTCGCGCTTCAGAACGCCGCGTCGATCGCGGGCCTCCTGCTGACGACCGATGTGCTCGTGGTCGAAGACGACGACGGCTCCGGCCCCGGTCCCGATCTCGCCGGGCCCACCGGTCCGGCCGGCCCGTCAGGCCTCGCCGGCCTGTGAGCGCGCGGCGGAAACCGCGCCAAGTGGCGTCGGAATCGACTCTTCCAAAATCCCGGTTCCTCCTGTATGGTCCAGCGCCGTGCCCCCGGTGACCGGGCGGCGCCACTCGCTCGAGGCGACACTTCCCCGGAAACCCAAAGGTCCGAGCCAATGAATGGGATGTTCATGACTCATTTGACTCACCGAGCCACACGGCGCCGCGTCGCCGGGTTCGGCCTCCCGGGCCTCCTCGGCCTCCTCGCGCTCCTCGGCTCCGGTTGCGTGACCTACCGCGCCCACCTCAACGTGAGCCCCGATGGCGAAGTTCACGTGACCGAGCGCGCACAGATGTTGCCCGGGGTCGCGGAGTCGCTGCACATCGAGCCGAAATTCGCCTGGACGGCGTTCGAAGCGACGACCCAGGGCCGCGGCGGGCAGTTCAAGAAGGACGGGCTCGTCTCCGCCGAGGGATCGTACGTGCTCGACGACTGGGGCGATTTCGGACAGCGCGGCCAGGCGTTCAAGGGCATCGACGAGATCGAGCGGCGCACGCGTCCGGCGAACGTGGGATCGGAAGTGAAGGACCAGTACTTCTTCCGCGACACGAGTCTCGGCTACAAGGCGGAGCTCCAGGAGCCGAGCGGCGCGACCTTCGACTCGGTCGCCGCCCCGTTCATGCAGCAGGCCACCGGCGAGTTGGTGCTCACCGTCCCGGGACAGATCCTCGAGACGAATGCGACATCACGCAACGGCAACACACTGACTTATCCGCTTCGTTACGGCGAGACGGTCGAGGTCACGGTGACCTACCGGCAGTTCGAGTGGGTCGCGATGGTCTCGGTCGTGCTGGTCGCGATCTTCCTCGGTTACCTGGCGTGGAACGGCCTGCGCGCGTTCCAGGCGCGAAAGAAGCTCGCGAAAGCCGCCTGATCGCCGATCGGGAGGGTGCCTGGCCAGGTCTTCGGAGGGGCAGCTCGCGACGCTGACCGCGCGGCTCGTCGACGTCCCGAGCGTTTCGGGCGACGAAGGGGCTCTGTGCGATCTCATCGCGGCCGAGCTCCAGCCGCAGTGCCCGCCGTGCGACCTCCAGCGCCTCGGGAACAACATCCTCCTCCGCGGCCCGCAAAGGCCCGATCGTCCCACCGTCGTTCTCGCCGGCCACCTCGACACCGTGCCGCCTGCGGGCAACGAGAAGTCGCGCCTGCGCGAAGGCCTCCTCTACGGCGTCGGTGCCTCCGACATGAAATCCGGACTCGCGGTCATGATCGCGCTCGCGAAGAGCGTGGACTGGATTCGCGCGCGCGTGAACCTCGCCCTCGCGTTCTACGAATGCGAGGAGGTCTCGCTCGACCGGAACGGCTTGCGCCGGCTCCTGCCCGCGTTTCCCTGGCTCGCGGAAGCCGATCTCGCGATCCTGCTCGAGCCCACGGACGCCGCCGTCGAGCTCGGTTGCCTGGGGACGCTCAACGCGCGCGTCACCGCGCTTGGACGCGCCGCACACTCGGCGCGACCGTGGCAGGGGGAGAACGCGATCTACAAGGCCTTGCCATTCCTGGCGCGGTTCGCGTCACTCGCGCCGCGGCCGGTCGAGATCGCGGGTGTGACGTTCCAGGAGACGTTCCAGATCACGCTCGCCGAAGCGGGGCGCGCGCGCAACGTCGTGCCCGACCGCATCGCGCTCAACGTGAACTTCCGCTACGCACCCGATCGCACACCCGCCGAAGCCGTCGCCGAGCTGCGCGCGATGGTTCCTGCGGGGTTCGAATTCGAGGTCGTGGACGTCGCCCCTCCGGGCGAGGTGCGGGCCGATCATCCGCTGATCGAAGACCTCCTCGACCGTTTTCACCTCGAGCGGCGCGGCAAGCAGGCGTGGACCGACGTCGCGCAGTTCTCCGAGCGCGGCGTGCCGGCCGTGAACTTCGGTCCGGGCGCGACCGCGCAGGCGCATCAGGCGGACGAGTACGTCCCGATCGCGAATCTCACGCGCGCTTACGAAGTGCTGTTCGAGTTCGTGACCGAGGCGCCGCGCGCGGATCGCGTCGCCGGCGGCCGGGTCGGATGAGCGACCGGGCGCCCGGCAACCCGCGCGTCCGGCGCTACGCTTCGTCCCCGTTCGTCGAGCTGGCCCGCGAGAAGGCCGCGATCGAAGCGGGCGGCCGGAGCGTCATCGATCTCTCGATCGGCGATCCGCGCGAAGTCACTCCCGCGTTTATCGTGGAGGCCCTGCGCCACGGACTCCCTGAGCGCTCCTCGTATCCCACCGTGATCGGACGCCCGTCGCTTCGGGCCGCGATCGCCGGCTGGTTCGAGCGTCGCTTCCGGGTCGCACTCGATCCCGAGACGCAGATCCTCCCCGCGAACGGCTCCAAGGAAGCGGTGTTCAACATTCACCTGGCGCTCGTCGACCCGGACGGTCCGCGGCGCCGCGTCGTGATTCCCACTCCGGCGTACATGATCTACGAGCGCGCCGCGGCCCTTGCCGGCGGCGAGCCGACGTTGCTTCCGCTTGCGGAAGAGAACGGATTTCGCCCCGACTTCGATGCCGTGCCGGCGTCGGTCTGGGACGAGACCGCGATCCTGTGGCTCAACTATCCGCACAATCCGACGGGTGCGACGGCGACGCGCGCGCTCTACGAGAAGGCGCTCGCGCTTGCGCGGCGTCACGGCTTCGTGGTCGCGAGCGACGAGGCGTACTCGGAGCTCTGGTTCGAGACGCCGCCGCCGTCGCTCCTCGAGGCCGGCGTCGAACGCGCGCTCGTGTTCCAGACGCTCTCCAAGCGTTCGGCGATGACCGGGTTCCGGACCGGGTTCGTGGCAGGGGACCCCGAGCTCGTGCAGCTCTTCCGCGCGCTCCGGCCCAATCTCGGAGTCGCGACCCCCGAGTTCGTTCAGCGCGCGGCCGAAGCCGCCTGGAACGACGACGAGCACGTCCATGCGCTGCGTGCCGTCTTCGCCGCCAAGCGCGCGGAAGCGCTCGCGTTCTTCGACGGGGCGCCGCGCCGCGCGGGCTACCGGGTCGTACCGAACACGGCCACGTTCTACCTGTGGGTCGCCGTTCCGCGCGGGCAGACCTCGCCCGCGGTCGCACGCCGCTGGCTCGAGGACGCGGGCGTTCTCGTCGTTCCCGGCGAAGCGCTCGGCGCCGGGGGAGAGGGCTACTTGCGCGTCGCCCTCGTGCCGACGCTCGACGAGTGTCGCGAAGCCTGGCGAAGACTCGAGGCATTCCTCGGGGCCACGCATGCGACTCCGACCCGCACAGCGACTCCGACGGAGTCCGGGCGATGAATGTGGACGCGCTCGCGCGCGAAGTCGAAGACGTCTGGAGCGACGCATCGCTTCGCAAGGGCCAGCGGGCGCGCGCGGCCGGTCGCGCGGTGCTCGAAGCGCTCGATACGGGAACGATTCGCGTCGCCGAGCGCGACCCGGCCTCGTCCTCGGAGCCCTCGGCGCCCTCCGTGTGGCGCGTCCACGCGTGGGTCAAGCAGGGGATCCTGCTCTACTTCCAGAACGAGGAGATCGAAGACTTCGAAGCCGGTCCGCTTCATTTCCGGGACAAGGTGCCGGTGAAGCGCGATCTCGCGGCGGCGGGCGTGCGGGTCGTGCCGCCCGGCGTCGCGCGCTACGGATCGTTCCTCGAGCCGGGCGTGATCTTGATGCCGGGTTACGTGAACGTCGGCGCGCGCGTGGGCAGGGGCTCGATGGTCGACACCTGGGCGACCGTCGGCTCGTGCGCGCAGATCGGAAGCGGGGTCCACCTCTCGGGCGGCGTCGGCATCGGCGGCGTGCTCGAGCCGCCGCAGGCGCAGCCCGTGATCGTCGAGGATCACGCGTTCATCGGCTCGCGCTCGATCGTGGTCGAAGGCGCGATCGTCGAAGAGGGCGCGGTGCTCGGCGCGGGTGTGGTGATCACCGCCTCGACGCCGATTCTCGACGTGACGGGCGCCGAGCCGCGCGTGCTCAAGGGCCGCGTGCCGCGGCGCTCGGTCGTGATCCCCGGCACCTGGCCGCGCACGTTTCCCGCAGGGACGTTTCAGGTGCCGTGTGCGCTCATCATCGGCACGCGGCGTCCTTCGACCGACGAGAAAACCTCGCTCGAGAACGCGCTCCGCGAGTACGACGTTGCCGTCTAGCATGGGACCGCGATGACCGCGTCTCCCTTCGCCGCCGGCCTCGGAGACCGCTACCGGCTCGATCGCGAGATCGGCCGCGGCGGCATGGCGACGGTCTACCGCGCGGACGACCTGAAGCACGGCCGCCCGGTCGCGATCAAAGTCATGCACCCCGAGCTGGCGCGCGCGATCGGGCACGACCGCTTCCTGCGCGAGATCGAGATCGCGGCGAGCCTCACGCACCCGCACATCCTTCCGCTGTTCGACTCCGGGGCGGTCGAGGGCCAGGTCTACTACGTCATGCCCTACATCGCGGGCGATTCCCTGCGCGTGCGGCTCGAGCGCGAGAGACAGCTCGGCATCGACGAGGCTCTCCGCCTCACGCGCGAGATCGCGAGCGCGCTCGGATTCGCACACCACCGCGGCCTGATCCATCGCGACGTGAAACCCGAGAATGTGCTCCTGGCCGACGGGATCGCGCTGGTTGCCGACTTCGGCATTGCGCGGGCGATCCGACCCCCGGCCACCGCCGGCGCCGCGGCCGACTCCGCGCCGACGCGCGTTGAGGTCACGGTCTCCGGCGCGGTCCTCGGCACGCCGCGCTACATGGCGCCCGAGCAGGCTTCGGGAACCGATGTCGACGCGCGTGCCGACGTCTACGCCCTTGCGTGCGTGCTCTACGAGATGCTGGCGGGCGTTCCGCCGTTCGTCGCGCCGACGCACGAGGCGCTCGTTCATCTCCACCTCACCGCCGCTCCGCGGCCGGTCACCGAATACCGGCCGAACGTGCCGCAGGCCGTGACCGCCGCCATCGCGCGCGCGCTCGAGAAGGTGCCGGCGGATCGTTTCGCGACCATGGCTCAGTTCGCCGAAGCGCTGGCCGTGAGGGGAACCGCGACGCCGACTCCGGCGGTGGAGGCCCCGGCGACCGCGACGCCTCACAACCTGTCCCGCCAGCGGAGCCGCTTCGTCGGGCGCGAGCGCGAGCTCGCAGAGTGCGCCCGGCTCCTGGCCGAAACGCGGCTTCTCACGTTCACCGGCGTCGGCGGGTCGGGCAAGACGCGCCTTGCGCTGCGGCTCGCCGAGTCGCTCCTCGACACGTTCGTCGACGGCGTGTGGGTCATCGACCTGGCGCCCGTCGAATCGGATGCGCTGCCGCCCCAGATCCTCGCGCACGTGATCGGCGCCGATGCTGCGACCGGACAGTCTCCGGAGGAGGCGGTGATCGCGCGGCTCACGGGGCAGCGCGTTCTCCTCCTGTTCGACAACTGCGAGCACCTGCTCGAGCCGGTGTCCGCGCTCGTCGATCGCCTGCTCGCAGCGCTCCCGGAGCTCAAGGTGCTCATCACGAGCCGCGAGGGCCTGGGGATCGAAGGCGAGCGGCTGTTCGCCGTGCGTAGCCTCGCCCTGCCGCCCGCCGACGCGGAAGACGACCCGGAGAGTCTCCTGCGTTACGAAGCCGTGCGGCTCTTCGTCACCCGCGCGCAGGAGGTCGACCCGGAATTCACGCTCGACCGGACGAACGCCGCCCTGGTGAAGGAGGTCTGCCGCCGGCTCGACGGCATTCCGCTCGCGCTCGAGCTCGCGGCGGCCCGCACTCGCGCCCTCTCGATCGAGCAGATCGCGCGCATGCTCGACGACCGGTTTCGATTGCTCACGGGCAGCACCCGCACGGCGCTCGAGCGCCACCGCACGCTGCGCGCCACCGTCCAGTGGAGCTACGACCACCTCGAGGCCGACGAGCGCGATCTGTTCGTCACGCTCTCCGTGTTCGCCGGCGGATGGTCGCTCGACGCGGCTGCACGCGTCGCGGGGGCGGACGAGTTCGACGTGCTCGATCGTCTGACGCGGCTCATCGACAAGTCGCTCGTCGTCACCGACCGGGCGCAGGGCGAAGTCCGCTATCGCATGCTCGAGACGCTGCGCCAGTTCGGTCTCGAAGTTCTCGCGGCCTCGGGGCGGGCCGACGCAGTGCGCTCGGAGCACCTGGACCACTATGTCGCGTGGGTGGACGGACTGAAGGAGGAGCTCCGGCAGCCCTATCCCGGCGAGGCGCTCCGGCGATTGCGCGCCGATGCCGACAATCTGCGCGCCGCGCTCAACTGGGGATTTCAGAATGCGCCCGCGAAGGCGGTCGAGCTCAACCGGCGGCTCGTGCGGATGTGGTTCGTGCCCGGCTATTACGCGGAAGGGCGACGCTGGTATGGGCGCACGCTCGCCCTGGGCGAAGTCGTGCGCCCGGTCGACCGGGCCGAGGCGATGGCGCGCTCCGCCCGGCTCGCGTCCCAGCAGGGGGACAACGAAGCGGCGCTCCGACTCTACGAGCAGGAGCTCGAGATCCAGCGCGCGCTCGGCGACAAGGCAAGGATCGCTCGCGCGATGGTTCAGGGCGCGATCATGATGAGCTACCTGGGCCGGACGAAGGAGGCCGAGCCCCTGTTCCTCGAAGCGCGTGCCCTCTACGCCGAGCAGGACGACCGCGACGGAGTCATCCAGCTCGACAACGCGCTCGGGCTCAACTGCTACCTGGGGGGAGACATGGCGGCGGCGCGGCGCTGGTTCGAGTCCGCGCTCGCGATCGCCGTCGAGATCGCGCACCCGGGACGCACGAAAGTCGCGCTCGGAAACCTCGCGGTCGTCGACGTCCGGGAACGGAAGCCCGACGAGGCCCGGCGTCATCTGCGCGAGTCGATGAAGCTCAACGAGCCGCTCGAAAACCTGTACGGCATTGCGCACGACCTTCCCGCTCTGGCCGAGGCGATCCGGCTCGAGGGAGACGCGCGTTCCGCAGCACAGCTCATCGGGGCCGCCGACGCGCTGCTCGAGAAGATCGAAGCGAAGCTCGAAGCGCTCGAAGCGGATGTGTACGACCAGACGGTCGCAGCCCTGCGATCGGAGCTGGGCGAGGGCGCGTTCGCGGCCGCGCGCAAGGAGGGACGCTCGATCGGCTGGAAGGACGTGATCCCGATGGCGTAGCCCGGCGGGCGCATGTAGACTCGAAACCGTCTCGCACGGGATCCGCGGGTGAGGGGAGGACATCCGCACGTTGCATCATCGGTCCTCGAACTCGTGGGGTGCATCATGTCGCAGCCTCGGACCGCCGCCGCGCTTCGCTTCGCCGCCGCCCTTCCCGTTACCGTCCTCCTTCTTCTCGTCTCGCCCCCCGCGGTGATCGCGCAGCTCCAGGTCGTGACCACGAGCCCCTCGCGCAACACGATGGTGCCCGTCGTGAGCAACGTCTCGATCACGTTCGACCGTCCCCTCCAGGTCTCCTCCGTCACACCGGCGAGCTTTCGGGTGTTCGGCCGCTGGAGCGGGAACGTGCCGGGGACGGTCTCGTTCTCGAACGGAAACCGGACGGTGACGTTCGACCGCCAGCGGCCCTTCTCGGCCGGGGAGATCGTGAGCGTGACGCTGTCGCACGACCTGAAGGGTGCGGATCTCGCTCCGCTCCGGTCGGCCGGATACTTCTATCAGTTCACGGCGGCGACCGTGCCGTCGCTCCGGCAGTTCGACGAGATCGACGTCATGTCGAATCGCATTGCGGGCGCGCAGACCCGGATCTACGGCGCGGCCGGCGCCGACCTCGACGAGGACGGGTACTGCGACCTCACGACCGTGAACGAGGTGAGCGCCGACGTCCGGGTCTTCATGAACCGCGGCGACGGGACCGGCCTGTTCGACGATTTCCTCTCCCCGCAGACGATCGGGCAGGAGGCGAGCCCGAACGAGCCCGCCGACTTCGACAACGACGGCCACAGCGACCTGTGCATCGGGGCCACGACGGCGGGGGAAGTCTGGGTGCTGATGGGGAACGGCGACGGCACGTTCGGGCCGACGATCGGCCTGCCCGTCGGCAACTCGCCGCACGGGGTCACGCCGATCGACGTCGACGGGGACGGCGATCCCGACATCGTGAACGTGAACGAGGAGAGCAACAATCTCTCCCTCCTCGTGAACGACGGCACCGGCTCGTTCGCGCCCGCCGTGTACTTCGACAGCGGCGTGGGCTGGGAGTGGGGGCTCGCGGCCGCCGACATGAACGACGACGGCATCTGCGATCTCGTCACGGGCGGGATCTCGGGGCAGGTCCAGACCCTGCTCGGCAACGGCAACGGGACGTTCACGCCGGCCGGCACGGCTCAGAACGCGGGCGGCAATCCCTGGGGGGTGGCGATCGGGGACCTGAACGGCGATCGGGTTCTCGACATCCTGCTCGCGAACAGCACTACGAGCAACGGCGGAGTCATGTTGGGGAACGGCGACGGCACGTTCGCGGCGGTTACGACCTACCTCGGCGCCGGGCATACGCCCTCGGCCGACGTCGGCGATCTGGACGGCGACGGCGACCTCGATCTCGTGCTCTCGTCGTTCGGGGGGGGCCGCTGGAGGATCTACACCAACAACGGCAGCGGAACTTTCCAGTGGGATCAGGACATCTTTGCGCCGGCGAATCCGTCGTGCGCGATCCCGCTCGACATCGACAACGATCTCGATCTCGACCTCGTTCTGACCGACGAGATCGCGGACGTCGTGATCCTGCGCGAGAACCGGAACGGGACGACGGCTGCTGGTGATGACGAAGCGCGGCCCGCACGGCTCGCGCTGCGACCGAACGTTCCGAATCCCGCGGACGGGCGGGGCACGCTCCTCCACTTCGGCCTGCCACGGGAAGGGGACGTGCGGATCGCCGTCTACGACGTGGCCGGTCGGGAGGTCGCTTCCGCGGAGCGAGCCGGACTCGGACCCGGCTGGCACACGCATCGCATCGACGGTCGTGACCACGCCGGGCGGCCGCTTTCGGCGGGTGTCTACTATTATGCGGTGACGGCGGGAGGCGAGACGGTCACGGATCGGATGATCCTGCTGCCCTGATGCTCCGTCCGCCCGCGATGCGTTAGACTGCATCGCTCATGAATCGACTCATGCCTGGCACGAACCTGGGTCCCTACACCATCGTCGCCCCGCTCGGCGCGGGCGGGATGGGCGAGGTCTACCGGGCGCGCGATCCGCGGCTCGATCGCGACGTTGCGCTCAAGGTGCTGCCCGCGGCGGTCGCGAACGACCCCGACCGTCTCGCGCGCTTCGAGCGGGAGGCGAGGACCGTCGCCGCTCTCAACCACCCGCACATCGTGACCATCCATTCGATCGAGCAGGCCGACGGCATCCGCTTCCTGACCATGGAGCTGGTCGAAGGGGAGAGCCTCGATCGAATCGTACCGTCGGGGGGAATGACGGTCGCCCGCGCGGTCGATCTTGCGATCGGGGTCGCGGACGCGCTCGCACGGGCGCACGAGAAGGCGATCGTCCATCGCGACCTCAAGCCCGCGAACGTGATGGTCACCTCCGACGGTCGCGTGAAGGTGCTCGACTTCGGGCTCGCGAAGCCCGAAGAACGGCCCGAACGCGCGGGCAAACCGCGCGCGGGCGGGTCGGACGCGCTCACGATCGAGTCGCCGCTCTCGATGGCCGGCCAGGTCATGGGAACCGCACCCTACATGGCCCCCGAGCAGATCCGCGGCGAATCCGTCGACGGACGAGCGGATCTGTTCGCGTTCGGGATCATCTTCTACGAGCTTGTCACCGGGGAACGGCCCTTCACAGGGGCGACGTTTGCGGACGTGAGCTCCGCGATCCTGCGGGACACGCCCCGCCCGGCCCGGAAAGTGCGTGCGGACTTGCCCGCCGACATCGAGCGCCTCATCGGGCGGTGCCTCGAGAAGGACCGGGAACAGCGGATCCAGTCCGCCGCCGAAGTCCGGAAGGAGCTCGAGCGGGTGCGCCAGCTTCTCGCGTCCGGCCCGCGAATCCCCGCGTCCGTCTCGGAGGGACCGTCAATCGCGGTCCTGCCATTCACGAACATGAGTGCCGATCCCGAGAACGAGTACTTCTCGGACGGACTCACCGAAGAAATGTTGAACGTGCTCGCGAAGAATCCGGGGCTCCGCGTGGCAGGCCGGACGTCGTCGTTCGCGTTCAAGGGGAAGAACGAGGATCTGCGAGAGATCGGGCAGAAGCTCGGAGTCGCGACGCTGCTCGAGGGGAGCGTACGGAGGGCCGGGAACCGCGTCCGCATCACGGCGCAGCTCGTCAAGGCCGCCGATGGTTTCCACCTGTGGTCGGAGACCTACGACCGCGTGCTCGACGACATCTTTGCAGTGCAGGACGACATCGCGCAGTCCGTGGCGGCGGCGATGAACGTCGCGCTGCTCGGTCGGTCGTCCACGACCGGCCACGGAGATGGCGAGACCTACGATCTGTTCCTGCAGGCCCGCCATCTGATGATGCAGGGGCCCGGGCCGTCGCTCGTCCGGGCGGGCGAGCTCTTGCGCGAGGTCCTCGAGCGCTCGCCGGAGAATGCCCGCGCGTGGGCGGAGCTCGCGCGCGTGCACGCGACCCGGGCCGCACACGGATTCTCGCCCGTCCTCGAGGGGTACGGGAGCGCGCGGAAGGCCGTGGAGTCCGCGCTCGCCCTCGACGACAAGCTGCCCCAGGCTTATGAGGTCCTGGCCTACATCCTTTCGGCGTTCGAGCACCGGTGGGCCGAATCAGCCGCGGCACTCGAGCAGGCTCGCGCGCTCGCACCCGGAGACGGTGGAATCCTGTCGTCATCGGCGATCGGGGAGGCCATCGCAGGCAACCTGGAGAAAGCGTTCCAATTGAGCGCACGGGCGATCAAACTCGATCCGCTCAATGCATACGCTCACCAGCTCCGGGCGCGCGTTCTCGAGTGGTGCCGGAGAGACCGGGAGGCCGAGATCGAGTATCGGACCGCACTCGAGCTCAGTCCGGGGATCGTCATGGCCCATACGTTCGTGGGCCGCCTTCTCGTGCTGCAGGGGAGGCACAAGGAGGGATTGGAGACGATCGCGAAGGAGCTTTCGAGCGGCTACCGCAACTACGGTCTGGCGATGGCGCACCACGAGATCGGCGACCGCGAGGCGTCGGACCGGGCGCTCGCAGCATTGCTGGCCGAAGGCGAGGATTGGGCGTTTCAAATCGCGTGCGCTCACGCCGCGCGCGGCGAGAAGGATGCGGCGTTCGAGTGGCTCGAGCGCGCCTACTTCCTGCGGGACTCCGGGATTCCCCTCACGGCCCTGGCGCGGCCCCTCGAAAGTCTCCACACCGATCCGCGCTGGCCGAAGTTCCTCGATCGCATCGGTCTCCGCCCCGTCGCACCACCGGCGAGCCCGTTGTCAGAGGATTCGGAACCGCGCTAGAATCATTCGCGTCCTCGGTCCCGAAGGAGCTCCCCCATGCCGTCCCCTTCGAGAGACTCCGCGCACCCCGCGCGCCTCGTGCTTCCGCCGTCCTCGTTGCGGCCTCATCAGCGGCCTTGTCGTCGGCGTCCCTTCCGCGCATGCGGTCCCGTCGGGCCGACTCTCGTGGGACGATTGCGATCCCATCGTCACGAACAAGAACTGGGCCGGTCCAGGGACGTACGTGATGGTGATTTCCGCCCGCGGGCTCATCCCCGGAACGAGCGCGATCGCAACTTCGGTCCACACCGGCGCGACGGCCGATGCCTGGCACTTCGACGACGGGTTTGGGGGCGTATGGTGTCAACCGCAGGCGCGCCTTGCGATCTCGAGCACGGGCACGGCGTGTGAGGCGGCGCCCGTCATCGAGTTCTACTATGCGCGACAGATCTGGCTCACGCAGCCGCACCGGGGTGGCTTCGAGATCCAGGCGTCCTTCGAGGAGGACTTCGTTCCCGATTCGGATCTTCGGTACACCGTCGCGCGGCTGGCGTTCGACCATTCCCATTCGGTGGTCGGACCCTCGCCGCCGGGGTCGGGAAACTGCGGCCGGGTGGAACAGCCCGCGTGCTTTGGTGCGGTCTCGCGCTACCTCATCGGAAGCACGGAGTTGCCGCTTCCACACGATTCCGACTTCCTCACGTGGCAGGACTACAATGAGGTTCGTTTCACTCCCTGTCCGGCGGCCGTCCCCGCGCAGGCGAAGACCTGGGGTCAGATCAAGAGCCAGTACCGCTGAGGGGAATCGCGCGTCAGTACGCGATCTCGGGCTGAGGCCGGCGCGGGCGGAAGAGGAACGTGAACACGAGCCCCGCGACGAACCCGCCGACGTGCGCGAGGTACGCCACGCCGCCGCCTCCGCGCCCGAGCGTGCCGACTCCCGTGAAGAGCTGGACGACGATCCACATGCCGATCACGACGAGCGCCGGCACGGCCGCGACCTGGAAGAAAATCCAGACCATGACCCGGTTTCGCGGGAACATCATGAGGTAGGCCGCGAGCACGCCCGAGATGGCTCCCGAGGCGCCGAGGCTCGGGATCGTCGAGGCCGGGTCGGTGAACACGTGCGCGAGTGAAGCCGCCGCGCCGCACAGAAGATAAAAGATCAGATACTTGCCGTGTCCGAACGCGCTCTCGACGTTGTCGCCGAAGATTCCGAGATAGACCATGTTGCCGATCAAATGCGCCCAGCCGCCGTGCAGGAACATGGCACTCAGGATCGTCCACGGCACGGGGCCGCCGAGGTCGGCGCGACCGGTGTAGGCGGCTGGAATCACGGACCAGGTCGTAAGGAAGGATTCGAGCGATCCCTGCCCCATCGCGCCGAGCTCGAGAACGAACGCGAACACGTTGAGCGCGATGATCGTCAACGTGACGAACGGCACGCGATGTCGTTGCGAGTTGTCGTCGCCCAGCGGAATGAACAAGCCGCCCTCCCCGCGCTCTCCGAGCGCCCCAGTGGGGGCCTCGAGCGGGCGCGCGCAGACGCTAGCACAGCCGCCGCCCGCACGTCCGCAAAGCGTTGTGCGAACGGGCATTCGCCTTGACTTGATGGCCCCTCGTGCCTACAGTCCCAAGCGTCATGATTCGTGCGGATGCGCGCTTTCCGGCCCGCCCGTGGGCTCTGTGGCTCTGATCCGCCTCGAGGGGCTCTCGCTCTTCGGGCATCACGGTGCGAGCGCCTCGGAACGGCGCGCGGGCACGCGTCTCGACGTGGACGTGCTGCTCGAAGTCGACTCGACGCGCGCGGAGCGGACGGATCGTTTGTCCGACACCGTGTCCTACGACGACATCGAGGCCGCGGTGCGCACGGTCGTGGAGCAGGACTCGTTCCGTCTCCTCGAAGCGCTGGCTGCGCATCTCGCGGCGACGTGCGTCGAGCGGTTCGGCGCGAACAGCGTCCGCGTCCGGCTCACGAAGCAGAATCTGGCCTGGCCCACGGGGGGCCGGGTCTCGGTTGAAGTCGCACGCACGGCCCCGGCCCCGGGGCGGGGACGACGGCCGCGCAACAAGGCACACAAGAAGGCAAAGAAGAGCGCACGATGAAGGCCTACGTTGGACTGGGTTCGAATCTCGGGGAACGCGAAGCCCTGATCCGGGTCGCGATCGAAAACCTCGCGCGACTTCCGGAGACGCGGCTCGCGCGCGTCTCGTCGCTCTACGACACGGCACCGGTCGGCGAGCTCGACCAGCCCAACTTCCTGAACGCCGTCGCCCAGCTCGAGTCCGAGCTCACCGCGCGCCAGCTCCTGTGGAACATGCTGCTCGTCGAGCGCCGGCTCGGCCGCGTGCGTCACGCGTCGCGGCGCTACGGCCCGCGGACGATCGATCTCGACCTCCTCCTCTACGGGAACCTGGTGCTCGACGAGCCGGATCTCACCCTGCCGCATCCCGAGATCGCGAAACGCGCCTTCGTCCTGATCCCGCTCGTCGAGCTCGATCCGGGCCTCCTGCACCCCACGCTCGGAGAGACGGTCGCGGACCTGCTCGCGAAGCTCGAAGCGCGGCCCGCGGTCCGGCGCATGAGCCGGCTCTGGACCTGACGCCGGGCGCGCCCCGGGGCGGCATGCGAGAGAACCGCTACATCGTCGTCGAAGGCGTGATCGGGGTCGGGAAGACGAGCCTCGCGCGCCTGCTTTCCGAGCGCTTGAACGCGCGGCTCCTGCTCGAGGAAGTCGAGGAGAATCCGTTCCTCAAGGACTTCTACGTCGACCGCGCGCGCTTCGCGTTCCAAACGCAGATGCACTTCCTGTTCAGCCGCTACCAGCAGCAACGCGAGCTCTGGCAGGGGGACCTGTTTCACGAGCGCACCGTGTCCGACTACCTGTTCCAGAAGGATCGCGTGTTCGCGAACCTCAATCTCTCCGACAAGGAGCTGTCGCTGTACGAGAAGGTCGTGGGGTGGCTCGAGCTCGAGGTGACGCGCCCGGACGTGGTCGTGTACCTGCAGGCGAGCACGGACGTGCTCATGGAGCGGGTCGGAAAGCGCGGTCGCGTGTTCGAGCGCGACATGGACCGCGACTACATGCAGGCCTTGAACGAGGCGTACAACTACTTCTTCTTCCACTACACCGAGGCGCCGACGCTGGTCGTCAACACGAACGGGATCGACTTCGTGAAGAACACGGCGGATCTCCTCGACCTCGAGGCCCGCATTCTCGCGCATCACGAGGGCACGGTGTACTACACGCCGATGCCGTCGCGCGACCGGAGGAAGATCCTGAAGCGCGGCGGAGAAATGTCCGGTCCGCCGCCGTCGCTCCTGCCGCCCGACGAGCCGCGCGCCGAACCGCAGACCGAAGGGCGGGAGCCGCCGGCCGATGCGCGTTCCCAGACGCCGGCCGACGCCTCGCTCGAGCCGTCGCTCGAGCTCGAAGACGAGGTCGCTGCCGCGACCAAGCCCGCGGTCGCCCGCCGCACGAC
>JBOHUC010000102.1:0-24027 GCA_050733935.1 Candidatus Eiseniibacteriota bacterium
GCGCACGCCACGTCCGTTGCGACCGCGACACCGGCGGCACCACCCGCGTCGGCGAGCGCGTCAGCGGCCCCGGCCGCGCGTGTCGAAGCCGTGCCGGCCGCGCGCATGCTCGCGAAGGAGCGCGGACTCGATCTTGCGACCGTCACGGGCAGCGGACCGAACGGGCGCATCACGCTCGAGGACGTGAAGCGCGCCCTCGATGCGAGCGAGTCCGGCACAGCACCCGCGGCTCCTGCGGCTGCCGCGTCCGCCGCCGGACCCGAAGAGCGCATTCCACTCCGTGGCCTCAGGCGAAAGATCGCCGAGCACATGTTGCACGCCGCGCGCGCCATTCCCCACTTCACGTTCGTCGCCGAGTGCGACATGAGTGCGGTCGTCGCAGCCCGTGCGGCCGCGAAGGCGCGCGCCGAAGCCCGGGGAGTCAAGGTCACGTACGTGGCCTACATCGTGCGCGCACTCGTCCCCGCGCTCGTCAAGTTCCCGTTCTTGAACGCATCGCTCGACGATGCGCGCGGGGAGATCGTTCTCAAGCGGCACTACGACATCGGCATCGCGACCGCGACCGACGAGGGACTCACGGTCCCGGTCGTCCACCACGCGGACCGCCTCGACCTGTTCGACCTGGCACAGGAGATCGACCGGCTCGCGACCGCGGCGCGCACGCGCAAGCTCGCGCTCACGGATCTCGCGGGTGCCACGTTCACGGTGACGACGACGGGAGCACTCGGCGGCATGCTCGCGACGCCGATCATCCATCATCCGCAGGTCGCGATCCTCGGCGTGCACGAGATCAAGCCCCGGCCGGTCGTGCGCGACGGGAAGATCGTGGCGCGCGAGATGACGAACCTCTCGCTCTCCCTGGATCACCGCGTCGTGGACGGACAGGTCGGCGCCGAGTTCCTGTACGAGGTGATCCAGAACCTCGAGGACCCGTCCCGCGTGCCGCTCGAGGAGGCCGGCTCGTGACGACCTCCATGCTCAGCGTTCTCGATGCGCAGGGCGCGGTCGATCCCGCACGCGATCCGGGCCTCGATCCGGCCAAGCTCGTTCGGATCTACGAGCACATGCTGCTGCTCCGAGCGCTCGACGGACGGATGATGAACCTCCAGCGCCAGGGCCGGATCGGCTTCTATGGAACGGCTCTCGGCGAGGAGGCCTCGACGCTCGGAAGTGCCGCCGCAGTGCGCGACACCGACTGGGTCTTTCCAGCGCTCCGGCAAGGCGGCGTGCTCCTGTGGCGCGGGTTCCCGCTCCGGGCGTTCATCGCGCAGCTCATCGGCAACACGGCCGACATCCTGAACGGTCACCAGATGCCGTGTCACTACGCGGACCGCGGCGTGAACGTGGTGGCGTGGTCGTCTTGCATCGCGACCCAGCTCCCGCACGCGGTCGGGATGGCATTCGCCGCGCGCTACAAGAAGAAGGACGACATCGCGGTCGCATACCTGGGCGACGGCGCGACGTCTTCGCCCGACTTCCACGCCGCGATGAACTTCGCGGGTGTCTGGAAGGCACCGGTCGTGTTCGTCTGCCAGAACAACCAGTGGGCGATCTCGGTGCCCGTTGCAGCGCAGACCGCGGTCCGCGAGCTCGTGCGTAAAGCCGACGGCTACGGCGTCCCGGGCGTGCGCGTGGACGGGAACGACGTGCTGGCCGTGCACGAGGCCGTGCGCGAAGCCGCCGAGCGCGCACGCGCCGGCGAGGGACCGACGTTCATCGAGTGCGTGACGTTCCGCATGGGCGGGCACAGCTCGAGCGACGACCCGACGCGCTACCGCGAGGACGAGGAAGTCGCGGCCTGGCGGGCAAAGGATCCGGTCGTCCGGTTCCGCCGCTACCTCGAAGGCCGCAAGCTCTGGGACGAAGCGAAGGAAACCGCGGCGAACGAGCGCTGGAACGACGCGATCGGGATTGCGATCCGCGAGGCCGAAGCGATGCCGCTGCCGCCGCCCGAGAGCCTGTTCGACGGCGTGTACGCATCGCTTCCCTGGCATTTGCGCGAGCAGCGTGACTGGCTCGTCGCCGAAGGCGGCGCGCACGCGAAGGACGACGGAAGGTTTCCGCTGTGAGCCCTCGCGCCGGCTGGATCCTCCTCGTTGTGGTCGTGCTCGTACTGCTCGGCGGAGCATGGTGGATGTTCCGTCCGCGCGCGCTCGCGCCGCCGCAAACGGTCTGGGAGCGGCGATCCGAATCGAAGGCGAAGATCGTCGGCCCCACGCTGGCGACGAGCCCGAACGGGAAGTGGTTCGCGCTCGCATGGGCCGAGGGCCGGCGCGTCTGGTGGATGCGCGGGACGTCGACGGGCGGACAGATGCGGCTCGATGCACCGTCCGCGCTCCCGGATTCGCTCCACCCGTTCACGGCGTTCGACGAGGATCCGCCGAAGGCGGCCGTCGACAACGAAGGCCAGCTTGCGATCGCGTGGATGACGCGTCCGCTGTCGCGCAACGAAGGTTCGGTGATCGCGGTTGCGCGCCCGAATCTGGATCGCGATCGGAGGGTCTCCCTCACGCGCATCGAAAGCGACAATCCCAAATCGTTCCTTCTTTCCGAGTCCATTCACTACGACGACGACGGACGACTGCTTGCCGTCTGGATCGACGCGGGAAGCGCCGCCGACTCGGATGGCGAACAGGGCGTGCTCCAGTGCGCGGTCGCGAGTCCGCAAGGCGCGTTCGAGGGCATCGCCTCGCTTTCGGACAGCGTGTGTGCGTGCTGCAACACGTCGCTTTCGTGGCTCGGTCCGGATCGATTCGCGCTCGCGTGGCGTGGCGTGGCAGCGGGGGACGTGCGCGACATCCGCTTCGCCGTGCTCGAGGAGCGAGGGGAAGGCCGTGGGACGCCGCCGGCGTTGACGCCCGAATCGCGCACGGTCGTGCACGCGGACGGCTGGTCGATCCAGGGCTGTCCGCTCGCGGGACCGAGTGTCGGTGCAATCGGAGAATCGGCCGCGTGGGTCACGTGGTACACGGAGGGCCCGTCGCGCGGACTCTACCTCGCGCGTCTCGCGCCCGGAACCGGCGGCGGCTCCGCAGCGAGCGTGTGGCGGCCCGCCGCGCCGCTTGCGGTCGAAGCCGGCGCGCAGGGCGCTCATCCCAAAATGGCGACGCTTTCCTCCGGCCGTCCGCTCGTCGTCTACGAGCAGGCGGTCGGGGAGCAGGGTCGGATGGTGCAAGCGCGCGTGCAGCAGGGCCAGGGGCTCACGGCGCCGTACGCATTTTCGGTTGCGACGCGGGCGTCCCGTCCGACGGCCGTGCGATTCGGGATCAACTCGGCCCTTCTTGCCTGGAGCGAGTCGGACGATCTGGGACCGCGCCTCGTGCTTGCGGACTGGCGCGACCTGTAGGCTTGACGGCCCCCGCGGCCGGTCGTAGCGTCGACAGAGCCGGGCGCGATCCGACCCACCGGGAACCGGAGTCCATCGTGCGTCGCCGAGTTGCCTTCCTTCCATTCCCTCCTCCACTTCTTCTGCTCGTGCTGTTCACGGCCGGTTGTGACGGTCCGAACGAACCCGCATCAGAGAACGTAGAAGCTCCCGCCCGCGTCGCCAGCGTGGTCATTCCGGATTCCGTTGCGGCGAACGAGACGATCCCCGTTGTCATCTACTGGGCGGGGGGAGGGTGCGTTCGCGCGATCAGCCGTGTCGTCATCACGGCGGACGAGCGCGTGTACGAAGTGCACCCGTTCGTCGAGGAGCTCCGCGGCGGAGTCTGTCCCGCCGACGTCTTCACCGGCCGCCTCGACGTCGCGCTTCCTCCTGCGCCGTACGCGGGAAACAACGTGCTGCGCGTCGTGGGAGAAGGCGGGACGCAACGTTACGTGTTCTACGTGGACGGGAGTCTCGAGCCCCACACGCCGTAGAAGCCGGACGCGCGGCAGGAGGGGGCGGGCCGTAGGACGCGGGATCAGTCCGCGGTGTCGATCGCCTCGAGTGCCGCGATGGTCTCCCGTGGCAGGCCGTGGTGCCTCATGCCCGCGAGGATCGCGTCACGATAGATGCGTGAGGGTGGGCCCTCCGTATCGGGCCGCATGACGTAGGTGAGGGCAGACACCTCCGATCCGTCGGCTTCACGCACGACCGTGATCGCAACTCGATCGTACAGGTTGGTCGACGCGCCAGGGCCGTCGTAGCCCTCGTACTCGTCAAGCGCCGCGTAATGCTCCGCGGTGAGCTCGAACAACGCGCCCCAGACGGTCTCGCCGTCGTGAGGCTCGATCGTCGCGACCGCGCCCTCCCAGTCGCGCCCGTAGCCGCGGAAACGGATCGTGTGCCGATCGAGCCGGGCGCGGCCGAGCACCCGGTGGCCCGGGCAGCGCTCTTCCATTTGTGGGGGATTGAGGTTCGATCCGTACGCGAAATAGGGGAGGAGGCGTGTCATCGGTCGCGCTATCCTAGCGCACCCCCGAGGCCCATGGCGCCCCCGGCGCCCTCTGCGGAGGACCGATGGAAACTCCGATTCCCACTTTCGACATCGAAGCGCTCTGGGACTTCAACGACCCTGCCGCGTCGGAAGCGCGCTTCCGCGGTGTTCTCGCGGATCTCTCCGATCCGACGGAGCCCGCGGTCGCGATCGCGAGCCTCGAGCTCCTCACTCAGATCGCGCGCGCCCAGGGGCTCGGCCGGAGGTTCGACGACGCGCACGCGACACTCGACGATGTCGAGCGCACGATCGCGGCCGAAGAGAAGGCGGCGATTCCGCGGGTGCGCGTTCGCTACTTGTTGGAGCGAGGCCGCGTCTTGAACTCGTCGGGCAAGAAGGACGAAGCGCGTCCGTACTTCGTCGAGGCGTTCGACCGGGCCTTGCTCGACGAGGACGATCCGCTCGCCGTCGACGCCGCCCACATGGTCGCGATCGTGGAATCTCCCGAGGGGGCGATGTTGTGGAACGAGCGTGCGCTCGCGCTCGCGGAGTCCTCGAGCCATCCGCGGGCGCGCAAGTGGCGCGCGTCGCTCCTCAACAACATGGGCTGGACGCGCCACGACCGCGGAGAGTTCGACGTGGCGCTCGACCTGTTCGAGCGCGCGCTCGAAGCGCGGCGGGAGCAGAGTGATCCGGGCACGATCCGCATCGCGCGCTGGTCGGTCGCGCGCTGTCTACGCTCCCTCGGCCGGACGGAGGAGGCCCTTGCTGCGCAGCAGGGGATCGAGCGCGAGTTGTCCGCGGCCGGGGACAGCGACGGCTACGTGAACGAGGAGATCGCCGAGTGCCTGCTCGCGCTCGATCGGGCGACGGATGCACGTCCGCAATTCGCGCGGGCGGCCGAGCTTCTCGGGAAGGATTCGTGGTTCGTCGAGCGTGAGCCCGCGCGCCTGGCCCGTTTGCGGCAGCTCGGCTCGGAGCCCGCGGCGAGCTGAGTCGGCGTCAGTGCGCGACCGCAATCCGCGCGGTCCGGATCGCCGCTCCCTGCGCAAGCCGCAGAAAATAGAGTCCTGCCGGAATCGCATCGAGCCCGTCGAGACGCACCACCTGCTCGCCCGTTCCTGCGACGGTCACCGCGCGCATGCGTCGTCCCGCCGGATCGAACAGCTCGAGCGTCACGGGTGCCGATCCCGCGAGTCGGATACGAACGGACACCGCATGCGACGCCGGGTTCCGCCGTCGACGAGCACGCGGTCCGTGGACCACGACGCGTGGGCGGGAGTGACCGCCTAGAAGCCGAGCCACGCGATGACAAAGGAGAGAGCGACGCGTTTCGAATGCACGGGAGGAGCCCTCCGGAGAAGGAACGCTCCAAACATGCTACTCCCCGCACCCCGGCGTTCAAAGCGGGTGCGCGGGGGCCGCCCTTGACAGTCCGGAACCGCGTTGCTACGTTCCGGTCTGACTTCGACTTGGCCGCTCGGAGGGACGGCAGGAGACTACCCCGGGCGGCCCTTCGCATGCGCGCCCCGCGCCTCCCGCGCCCCGCGCTTCACGCGCCCCAGGATGGACGATGAATCTCCACGAACATCAGGCGAAGGAACTGTTCCAGCGCGCCGGCATTCCGATCGCGCCCGGCATCGTGTGCGCGACTCCGGCCGAAGCCCGCGCGGCTGCTGTCAAGATCGGCGGCACGGTGGTCGTCAAAGCGCAGGTCCACTCCGGCGGTCGCGGCAAGGCGGGCGGGGTCAAGCTCGCGAAGACACCGGACGAAGCGGCCGAGAAGGCGCAGGCGATCCTTACGCTTACGATCCAGGGCCTGCCGGTGCGGAAGGTGCTCGTCACCGAGGCCGTCGACATCGCGAGCGAGACGTACGCCGCCGTGCTCGTCGACCGCGCGATCAAGAAGCCCATCCTCATGCTCTCGGCCGCGGGCGGCGTCGACATCGAAGAAGCCGCGCGCACGAATCCGAAAGCCATTCGCAAGATCCCGATCGACGTGACGACCGGCCTTCATCCCTGGCAGGCGCGCACGGCCGCGCTCGAGATGGGAAAGACGGGCGCGCAGGCGCTCGCGATGGCCGACATCCTGGTCAGGCTCGTGCGTGTGTTCTGGGAGAACGACGCCTCGCTCGCCGAGATCAACCCACTCGTCGTGACGAAGGACGGAACGGTCCTGGCCCTCGATGCGAAGGTCTCGCTCGACGACAACGCGCTCGAGCGGCACGCCGATCTCGAAGCGATGCGCGACACCTCCGACGAGACGAAGGGCTCGATTCTCGCGCGAGAACGCGGTCTTTCCTACGTGCCGCTCGAGGGCGACATCGGCTGCGTCGTGAACGGCGCGGGGCTCGCGATGGCGACGATGGACCTCGTCAAGTTCTACGGCGGGGAGCCCGCGAACTTCCTCGACATCGGAGGTTCGTCGAACCCCGAGAAGGTCGTGGCGGCGCTCCAGATCATCACCGGCGACTCGACCGTGAAGGCGATCCTGTTCAACATCTTCGGCGGCATCACGCGCTGCGACGACGTGGCGCGGGGGATTCTCGCAGCCCTCGATCGCATGAAGATCGACGTGCCGCTCGTCATCCGCCTCACCGGGACGAACGAGGAGATCGCGCGCAAGATGCTCGCCGAGCGCGGGCTTGCTGCGACCACGTCCATGGACGAAGGCGTGAAATCCGTCATCGCGGCCGCAAGGGGAGGTGCGCGATGAGCGTCTGGGTGGATCGCAACACGCGCGTGGTCGTCCAGGGCATGGGGCGGGACGGCTCGTTCCATGCGAAGGGCATGAAGGAGTACGGGACGAAAGTCGTCGCGGGCGTCTCGCCGACCAAGGCCGGACAGAAGTTCGAGGGCATTCCGATCTTCGCCACCCTTGCCGAGGCCGTGAAGAAGACGAAGGCGAACACGAGCATCCTCTACGTCCCGGCGGCAGGAGCGGCGGACGCGATCTACGAGGCGATCGACTCGGGCGTCGATCTCATCGTCGCGATCACCGAGGGCGTGCCGGTGCGCGACATGCTCGGCGTGTGGGACTACCTGAAGCGCGTGCAGGCCGCGCGCAAGGGCGGCGGCCCGCGCCTCATCGGACCGAACTGCCCGGGCCTCATCTCGCCGGGACTCTCGAAGGTCGGCATCATGCCCGGTCACATTCACAAGCCGGGGCGGATTGGCCTCGTCTCGCGCTCGGGCACGCTCACGTACGAGGTCGTGCATCTCCTCACGCACGCGGGGATGGGCCAGTCGACGTGCATCGGGATCGGAGGCGATCCGATCAACGGCACGAACTTCATCGACGCGCTCGCGGCGTTCGAGGCGGATCGCGGGACCGAGGCGATCGTCCTGATCGGCGAGATTGGCGGCACCGACGAGGACGAGGCGGCGCTCTACATCAAGAAGCACGTGAAGAAGCCGGTCGTCGCGTTCATCGCAGGGCAGACGGCCCCGCCCGGAAAGCGCATGGGCCACGCGGGGGCCATTATCTCGGGCGGGAGCGGCACGGCCGCCGAGAAGATGGCCGCGTTCGCGAAGGTCGGCGTTCCGGTGGCGCGCATCCCCTCGGAGATTCCCGGCCTCGTTGCGAAAGCGCTCGGCCGCCGGGCTCCCGCCGGTGCGGGCGCACGAAAGGAGAACACCGTGAAGAAGGTCCGGAAAGCGGTCGCGAAAGCGAAGGGGCGGCGCTCGCCGCCCAATCCCTGGACGCAGCTCGAGAAGGACAACCCCCGTCGCAAGACGACCGGCGGCGCGACGTCGCGCACGGCGTCGGCGCGCGGGAAAGCCTCCACGCGCGCCAAGAAGAAGTAATCCGAGGAAGGAGTCGAATCCGAGCATGTCGAATGCGAATCGCACGCTGTTCATCGTCAAGCCCGACGCCGTGGAGCGGAACCTGATCGGGCGCATTCTCGCGCACGTCGAGGAGGCGAACTTCCGCCTGATCGCCGGGCGCTACGCGCGCCTCACGCGCGAGCAGGCGGAGACGTTCTACGCCGAGCATCGCGAGCGCCCGTTCTTCGGCGACCTGGTCGCGTACATGACCTCCGGTCCCGTGTTTCTGGCGGCGCTCGAGGGCGACGGCGGCCCGCTCCGGTTGCGCGAGGTGGTCGGGGCGACGGATCCTGCCCAGGCGGCGGAGGGCACGGTGCGGAAACGCTTCGGGCTCGACAAACAGCGCAACTCCGTGCACGCTTCGGACTCCGCGACCTCGGCAGAGAGAGAAACCAAGTTCTTCTTTCCCAAGGAATTATGACGCATGCGCCGTCCGCCAATCCGGACGGTGCCTCGAAAATGAACCAGCCGGGCCCGCGCTCCCTATGGTAGAGTGCCCCGGACCGGGGCCCGGTGAGGGGTCCATCCATGGCGGCCTTACGCCTTGATCTGTCGGCCCTTAAGTCCGGTCACAACCAGGTCCACCTGACGGTTCCGCCGGCGAGTCTCGGACTCGCCGATCCGGAATGGCCCGCACCGCTCGACGTCTCGATCGACGCCGACCGCTCGGGCGACCAGGTGAGCGTCAACGCACGCGTGACCACGACGAGCGCGGGTGAGTGCGCGCGCTGTCTGCGCGACTTTTCAGCCCCGCTCGATTTCGTGGTCCATGTCTATGCGGACCGCGCGGGCACGGGCGGCCGGTACGAAAAGGACCTGTCCGAGGACGACTACGTCGTGTTCCACGACGGACGTCACCTGGACCTCGACGAACACGTCCGCGAAGCCGCGCTCCTCGCCCGACCGATGGCGCCCTTGTGCAGGAGCGAATGCCGGGGTCTCTGCTCCCGTTGCGGCGCCGACTGGAACGAAGGGACGTGTCCCCACCGGGACGCGCCCGGAACCTGAGGGCGAGAGCGCCCGAATCTTCGGAGGAATTGCAGCATGGCCGTTCCCAAGCGACGTCATTCCAGCACGCGCGGCAAGAAGCGCCGCACGAACTGGAAGCTGAAGCACCCGGGTCTCAGTACCTGCGCCCACTGCGGGCAGCCCCGGCTCCCGCACCGCGTGTGCGCGAACTGCGGCCACTACGGCGGCGAAGAGGTTCTCGTTCCGAAGAACGCGTGAGTCCCGCTCCGGGCACCAGTGCGGCGGGAGGATCCGTCCCGGTCATCGGCGTCGATGCGATGGGCGGGGATTACGGCCCTCCGGTCGTCGTGCCCGGCGTGGTCATGGCGCTGACGGAGTTCGCCGGCCGATTCAAGGTCGTGCTGCTCGGGGACCTCGAAGAAGTCCGCTACGAGCTCAGCAAGCTCAAAGTCCCCGATCTCGCCATCGAGCTGGTCCACGCGCCCGAGCGTGTGGAGATGGACGAGCCCGCAGCCACGGTCCTCCGGCGCAAGCCGAACTCCTCCCTCGCCATCGCCACCCAGTTGCAGAAGGAACGGAAGATCGACGCGTTCTTCAGCGCCGGATCGACCGGTGCCGTGGTCGCGGTCTCGCTCCTTGGGCTCGGGCGCCTCGAGCGCGTGAGCCGGCCTGCGATCGCGACCATCTTCCCGAACCGCGGGAAGGGCTGCGTGGTGCTCGACGTCGGCGCGACGGCCGATTGCAAGCCGCAGCACCTCGTCCAGTTCGGCGAGATGGGCTCGTGCTACGCACACGACGTGCTGGGCCTGCCCGAGCCGCGCGTGGGGCTGCTCTCGATCGGGGAGGAGCCCGGGAAGGGTGACGAGCTGAGACAGGAGACGCACAAGCTGCTCGCGGAAATGACGCACCTCAACTTCATCGGCAACGTCGAGGGGCGCGACATCCTGAGAGGCGAGGTGGACGTGGTCGTGACCGACGGCTTCACCGGAAACGTGGTCCTGAAGCTCGCGGAGAGCGTGGTCGGCTACATCGCGACGAGTTTCCGGCGCGAAGTGGGCCGAAGCCTCCAGTCGAAGCTCGGAGCGCTGCTCTTGAAGCCCGCGTTCGTCCGCCTGCGCTCCCAGTTCGACTACGCCGAATTCGGCGGCGCGCCGCTCCTCGGCGTGGACGGTGTCATCTTCATCGGCCACGGACGTTCCTCTCCGCGCGCGATCCGAAGCGGCCTGCGCGCGAGCGCCACGTTCGTCGAGCGTCAGGTGAACCTCCACATCCAGGATCTCCTGAGACTGAATCATGCCGAGTCCTAGCCAGCTCCGCGGAGCCACGATTGCCGGCACGGGAAGCTCCGTGCCCACGAGGGTCCTCTCGAACGCGGATCTCGAGAAGATGGTCGAGACCTCGGACGAATGGATCGTCACGCGCACCGGCATTCGCGAGCGGCGAATCCTCACCCCCGAAGGCAACAACTCGGACCTGTGCACGGCGGCGGCGGAGAAGGCGCTCGAGATGGCCGGCCTCACCGCACATGACCTCGATCACATCCTGATCGCGACCGTGACGCCCGACCGGATCCTGCCCTCCATGTCGTGCACCGTGCAGGAGCGGCTCGGGGCGTCGCACGCGGCCGCGATGGACATCAACGCGGCGTGCACCGGATTCCTGTACGGCCTCGAGGTCGCGCAGGCCCTCGTTCAGTCGGGGACCTCCGACACGGTCCTCCTGATCGGCGCCGAGGCGCTCTCGCGCATCGTCGACTACACGGACCGGAACACGTGCGTCCTGTTCGGCGACGGTGCGGGAGCGGCCGTGATCCGGCCGTGCGAGCCCGGGACCGGCGTGCTCGCGGTCAAGCTCGGCGCCGACGGCACGCAGGGCGACATGCTCACGATCCCGGCCGGCGGATCACGGCGTCCGGCCTCGGCCGAGACGGTGGCCGCGCACGAGCACTTCATCCGCATGCGCGGAAACGAGCTCTTCAAGTTTGCGGTGCGCGCGATGGAAAACGTGTCGCGCGAGGCGCTCGCGTACGCGGAGCGCGATCCTTCCGAAGTGAACGTGATGATCCCGCACCAGGCGAATCGGAGGATCATCGACGCGACCGCCGAACGCCTCGGCATCGCACCCGAGCGCGTGCTCATGAACATCGAGCGTTACGGCAACACTTCGGCCGCGTCCGTGCCGATCCTGCTCGACGAATCGGTGCGCGCCGGACGCATCAAGGACAAGGACCTGGTCGAGCTCGTCGCGTTCGGCGGCGGCGTGACCTGGGGGGCCGCCGTCATCGAGTGGAATCCCAAGGCCGCGTTCCCGGCCACCTCGTCACGCGAAGCGAAGGGATCGATCGCGGCCGTCCGCACGGGGGCGCCCGCTTGAAGCTCGCGTTCCTGTTCCCGGGCCAGGGCTCGCAGGCCGTCGGCATGGGCCGATCGTTCGCCGAAACGCACGCCGAAGCGCGCAGCGTGTTCGACGAAGCGGACCGCGTGCTCGGCTTTGCACTCTCCCGGATCATGTGGGAGGGCCCGGAGGACGTGCTCAAGGCGACCGAGAACGCGCAGCCTGCACTCCTCGTCCATTCGGTCGCGGCGCTTCGCGTCGTGACCGCGCGCGGGCTCTCGCCGTCGTACGCGGCGGGTCATTCGCTCGGTGAATACAGCGCGCACGTCGCGGCGGGCTCGCTCTCGTTCGTGGATGCGCTTTCGCTCGTCCGCCGTCGCGGCGAGCTCATGGCTGAAGCCGGGCGCGCGGAATCGGGCACGATGGCCGCGATCCTCGGGCTCGACGGCGACGAGGTCGAGGCTGCGTGCGCCGCCGTGCGCGAGGCGGGAGACGGAACGGTCGTGGCCGCGAACTTCAACAGCCCGGGCCAGGTCGTGATCTCAGGCGAGATCGCGGCCGTCGAGGCCGCCATGGCGGCCTGCAAGGAGCGCGGAGCGAAGCGCGCGATCCGGCTTCCGGTCTCGGGCGCCTTCCATTCGCCGCTCATGGGCCCCGCGACCGAAGGACTTCGTGCGGCCCTCGCGAAGGTCGACGTGCGCGACGCGGCGATTCCCGTAATCGCGAACGTGGATGCTCAGCCGGTTTCGGACGCCGACGAGATCAAGGACCGTCTCGGCCGGCAGCTCCTCGGAGCCGTGCGCTGGGAGGAGTCCATGCGGAACCTCGTGACTTCGGGCGTCGGCGCGTTCGTCGAGCTCGGAAGCGGAAAGGTTCTCCGCGGCCTGCTCAAACAGATCGCGCCGGACGCGAAGAGTGCCAACGTGGACGATGCGGCGAGCCTCGACGAGACGCTGACGGCGATCGGGGCGGGAGCGCGCGCGTGAGCGCGGGGGCGCACATGACGACCCAACCGGCGACCGGTGCCGCGGCGGCTCTTCCGCTCGCAGGCCAGGTCGCGATCGTGACCGGCGGTGCCACCGGCATCGGACGCGCCCTCGTCGAGGCTCTGGCCGCTGACGGCGCCCACGTCGCGATCGTCGCACGGAACCTCGAGCGCGCTGCAGCCGCGGCTACCGAGATCAAGGCCCGCGGACGCTCGGCCGCCGCGTTCGCGGCCGACGTCGTGGACGAAGGGGCCGTGAACAGCGCGTTCGATGCGATCTTGAAGGCGTTCGGCCGGCTCGATATCGTGGTCAACAACTCGGGTGTGACCCGGGATGGCCTCGTCCTCCGCATGTCGGATGCCGCCTGGGACGAGGTCGTGGATACGAACCTGAAGGGCGTGTTCCACTGCTGCCGCGCGGCCGCGCGCACGCTGCTCAAGCAGAAGAGCGGTCGCATCGTCAACATCACTTCCGTCGTGGGACAGATGGGCAACCCCGGCCAGGCGAACTACGTCGCCTCGAAGGCCGGGGTCATCGGGCTCACGAAGGCGCTCGCGAAGGAATTCGCGCCGCGTGGTGTGACCGTGAACGCGGTCGCCCCCGGCTTCATCCGCACCGCGATGACGGACGCGCTGACCGAAGAGCAGCGCGCCGAGATGTTCAAGGCGATTCCGCTGGGCCGGTTCGGTGAACCGGAGGACGTCGCCGAAGTCGTCCGCTTCCTGGTTTCTCCGAAGGCCGCCTACATCACGGGCCAGGTCTGGAACGTGGATGGCGGCATGGTGATGGCCTGAGGGGTTTTCGGTTGCAGCACGGTGGCAGCACGACGACGCCCCGGATTCGATTCCGGGTCGAACCACACGACGAAGGAGGTGAACCGAGTGGCCTATAGCGAAGAGAGGGTCAAGGAGATCATCGCCAAGGAGCTCGAGGTCTCCGTGGATCAACTCACGCCGGACGCCAAGTTCATCGAGGACCTGGGCGCCGACTCGCTCGACACAGTCGAGCTCGTCATGGCGCTCGAGGAGGAGTTCAGCCTCGACATTCCCGACGAGGATGCCGACAAGATGAAGACCGTCGGTGATGCGCTGAGCTACCTGAAGCAGCACGCACAGCAGTAGCGCCGACGCGGCGGGCCGTCCGGGACACGCCTCGTGCGATCCGTCCCGGCGCCCGCGCGCCGCGCCCTGTCGGACCCTGACCAAGGAAACGCGTGAACGGAAACAGAGGAGACAAAGACGTCAAGGTCGTGATCACCGGGATGGGAGTCATTTCCCCTCTTGGACACGACGTGGAAACGTTCTGGTCGAAACTGGTCGGCGGGACGAGCGGAGTGGGACCCATCACCCGCTTCGACGCGTCCGGCTTTGCCACCCGCATTGCGGCCGAGGTGAAGGATTTCGATCCCACCGTCTACATGGACCGCAAGGAAGCGAAGCGCAACGACCGTTTCGTGCAACTCGGCATCGCCGCCGCCCACCAGGCCGTCAAGGCCGCGGGCCTCGACATCCCCGCGCTCGATCCGAACCGGATCGGCGTCATCGTGGGTTCGGGAATCGGCGGCATCGAGACGTTCGAAAACCAGCACACCACACTCCTCGAGCGCGGGCCCGACCGGGTCAGCCCGTTCTTCATCCCGATGATGATCAGCAACATGGCCTCCGGCCAGATCTCGATCGCACTCGGGGCGAAGGGTCCGAATTTCACCACGGTGTCCGCATGCACTTCCTCCGCGAATGCTCTCGGAGAGGCAATGCGCGCACTGCAGCACGACGATGCGGACGTCGTCATCTCGGGCGGAACCGAAGCCACCGTCACGCCGATGGCGATCGGCGGCTTCTGCGCCATGAAGGCGATGTCCACAAGGAACGACGAACCCACCCGGGCCTCACGGCCCTTCGATCGTGAACGCGACGGCTTCGTGATGGGCGAAGGGGCCGCCATCCTGGTTCTCGAGCGTGCCGACCATGCCGCGAAGCGCGGCGCAAAGGTCGTTTGCGAGCTCGCGGGCTACGGTGCGACCGGCGACGCGTTCCATATCACCGCTCCCAGCCCGGACGGCGATGGCGCCATGCGGGCCATGCAAAAGGCGCTCGAAGACGCCGGCATGCGCCCCGAAGAGGTGACCTACGTGAATGCTCACGGCACCTCGACGCCGCACAACGACCGCATCGAAACCGTCGCGGTCAAACGCCTGCTGGGGGAGCACGCGCGAAACGTCATGCTCGCTTCGACGAAGTCCATGACCGGCCACCTGCTCGGCGCCGCGGGCGCCCTCGAGGCCGTTGTTTCCGCGCTTGTGATCGCGCGTGGAGTCGTTCCGCCGACCATCAACCACGAGTACCCGGATCCAGAATGCGACCTCGACTGCGTACCCAATCAGGCCAGGACCGTCCACGTGACAGCCGCCCTGTCGAACTCTCTGGGGTTCGGCGGTCACAACGGGACTCTGGCGTTTCGGGCGGTTCCGACAGGATGAGACGGCGCCGCCGTCGTTCGCGCGATGAGCGCGACGACCGCGGCGGACGCGGCTCCTCCCGGACCTACCGTTCCGGCACCCGAACCACCCCGGACTCGCGCCGGGTCGAAACCAACGGCGGCGGATTCATCGGATGGCTCAAGCGTCTCTTCGGGGGCCTCGTCCCCGGACCGAAGCGCATGGCCGCCGACGAGGCGCGGGCGATCGACGATTTCGCCCGTCACCTCGGCATCCAGTTCAACAACCCGGACCTGCTCAAGCTCGCGCTCACGCACCGGTCGTACCTGCACGTGCAGCGCGGGACGTCGCCCCAGTCGAACGAGCGCCTCGAGTTCCTCGGGGACTCGGTGCTGGGGCTCATCGTGTCCGAGCATCTCTACAAGTCCTTTCCCGAGGAGCACGAAGGCCAGCTCACGAAGACGAAGTCCCTGCTCGTGAGCAAGGCGATCCTCTCGCGCCGGGCGCTCGCCATGGGCCTCGGCCGGTTCGTGCTCATGTCGAACTCCGAGGTGGATTCGGGCGGGCGCCAGCGCCTCTCGATCCTCGCGGACGCGTTCGAAGCGGTCCTGGGCGCGATCTATCTCGACCAGGGCATCGAGGCGGCGCGGAAGTTCGTCGAGACGTGGCTCCTCGCAGAAGCGAAGGGCATCATCCAGGACAAGCGCCACACGAACTACAAGAGCCTGCTCCAGGAGTACGTGCAGAGCGCGTATCACACGCATCCCGTCTACCGCATCCGCCACGAGCACGGCCCCGACCACTCGAAGCTCTTCACGGTCGAGGTCATCGTGAGCGGAAAACAGCTCGGTGCGGGACGCGGCAAGAACAAGAAGGAGGCCGAGCAGTCGGCGGCGCGTGACGCGCTCGACAACGTGGCCGAGCAGTCGGCTGCGCGGCAGCAGCACAGCGAGGTCGCGCGGGTCGCCACACGATCCGAACGCGTGGAACGCTCCGAGCGGGTGGGCCGCGGAGAACGCGGCGAACGCGGCGAGCGCGGAGAGCGCAGCGAGCGTGGCGAGCGCGGCGAACGTCCCGACCGGGTGGATCGATTGGGAAGGGGCGAGCGCAGTGAGCGTGGCGAGCGCGGCGAACGTGGCGAGCGCGGCGAACGTGGAGAACGCGGAGAACGTGCAGAACGCGGAGAACGGCGGGAACGCCGGGAGCGTGACGTCCGCGAGCCGCGTGACGCGCGTCCGCGTGCAGAAGAGCCCGAACGCATGGAGCGGGGTCCACGACCGGAACACGCCGAGCGGGACGAGCATGCGGGACGTCCGGATTTGGCGGAACGTTCCGAGCGCGGGGAGCGTCCGGAGCGGGGCGAACGGATCGAGAGGGGCGAGCGCCCCGACCGGTTCGAACGCGCTGGGCGTGAGGCACGACCGGAACGTGAACGACGCCCGGAACGGGAAGGAAGGCCCGAACGAGAAGGCCGTCCCGAACGAGAAGGTCGCCCCGAACGAGAAGGTCGCCCCGAACGAGAGGGTCGCCCCGAACGAGAGGGTCGCCCCGAACGCGAGGGACGCCCCGAACGGGAAGGCCGCCCGGATCGAGATCGCGGCGACCGCGGACCGCGCCCCGATCGGCGCGAGCGCGAGTTCCGTCCGCGTCCGGAGCGCGAGCCGATGCACGCGGCGAACCTGCCGCCGGCGGCCTCGACCGAGGCTCCGGAATCGACGTTCGAGGAGCGCCCTGTATCGCGCCCCGCGGCGTTTGCTTCAGAAGGCTCCGGCGTGTCGGAGTCGCCGTCGGTCGCGCCTGCGGGCTCATCTACAGGTTCACCGCCGATGACGCGTGGCGAGACGCCTCCACCCGATCTCTCGGGCGGCATCCAGTGGACGACCACTCCGGTCGAGCGGTCCGGCATGCAGTACGGCCGCCAGCCGGCGGTCAAGTCACGGCACGGCGCGTACGCGCCACCGGTGGCCGATCCGAACCGCCAGCGCGCGGTGAGCGAAGCGCCGGCTGCGTCTCCTGAACGCAGCGCGCCCGCGCAGGAATCCCGATCGGAGTCCTCTCAGCCTCTGCGCGTCGACGCCGAGGTGCGCGAGGTCAAGGCTCCACTTCCGGGCGTGGATGAATCCCGTTATCGCGCGGCCGAAGCTCCGGCTTCGAGCTTCTCGAGCGACACGCCGACGGCGTGGGATGAGGAACCGAAGGAGTACGAATGACCTTTTCCCTCCGCATCTCCCGAGGTTCCTCGGAGCGTCCGTTCGCGTCCGCGTCCGCGTCCGCACCCGCGCTTGCGCTGCTTGCGATTCTCCTCCTTCCGCTCGTCTTCGCCGGATGCGCGAAGAAGGGTTCCGCCTCGGGCAGCGCGCCGGGCGGCGGAAACCCCATCTCGGGAGGGGAGCTCGTGTTCGCACGCGGCCACGATTCTGTGCGCCTCGATCCCGGACACGAGACGGACGGCGAGTCGTTCAAGGTGATCGACAACATCTACGAGAACCTGTGCACGTACGCCGACACGACGACCGACATCCTGCCCGAGCTCGCGTACCGCTGGGACATCAGCACGGACGGCCTTGTCTACACGTTCCACCTGCGCCCGGACGTCAAGTTCCACGACGGCACGCCGCTCAACGCGGAGGCCGTCCTGTTCTCGCTCGACCGCCAGCGCGACAAGAAGCCGCCCCATCCGTTCCACAGCGTGGGCGGGCCGTACACGTACTGGCAGAGCATGTCGATGGACGAGATCGTGAAGGACATCCAGGCGGTCGACGACTCCACGGTCGTGATCACGCTCCACCGGCGCAACGCCCCGTTTCTCGCGAATCTCGCGATGGGCTTCGCCGCGATCGTGAGTCCGACGGCCGCACGCCAGCACGGTGAGGACTTCTTCAAGCGTCCGGTCGGCACGGGTCCGTTCCGCTTCGTCGAGTGGGTCAAGGACGAGCGCATCGTGCTCGAGCGCAATCCCGACTACTGGGGACCGAAGGCCTACCTCGACCGGGTGGTGTTCCGTTCGATCCCCGAGAACACGGTGCGCCTCCTCGCGCTCGAGACGGGCGAGGTCATGGGCATGGATGGGATCAACGCGGAGCTCGCGAAGCGTCTCGAGCAGAACCAGGCGTTCACGCTTCTCCAGCAGCCGGGTATGAACGTCGGCTACCTCGCGATGCATTGCGACAAGCCGCCGTTCGACAAGCTGCTCGTGCGTCAGGCCGTGAACTACGCGGTCAATCGCGAGGCGATCGTGAAGGGCCTCTACGGCGGCTTCGGCGCGCCGGCGGTGAACGCCGTGCCGCCCACGCTGTGGGGCTACAACCGCTCGGTCCAGCCGTATCCGTACGATCCCGCGAAAGCGAAGGAGCTTCTCGCGCAGGCGGGATTCCCGCAGGGCTTCAAGACCCAGCTCTACGCGATGTCGGGACCGCGGCCGTACATGCCCGATCCGCTCAAGGTCGCCGAGGCGATCCAGGCCGATCTCAAGAACGTCGGCATCGACGCCACGCTCAAGACGCTCGAGTGGGGCACGTATCTCGACGAGGTCCAGCACGGCAAGCACCGCATGTGCCTGCTCGGATGGGTGGGGGACAACGGCGATCCGGACAACTTCCTGTACGTGCTGCTCGACAAGGAATCGACACGGGTCCCGGCGCAGAACGTCGCGTTCTGGCGCAACGACCGCGTGCACGAGCTCCTGGTCGGCGCGCAGGAGGAGACCGATCAGGCCGCGCGCGCGACCGCGTACGAGGAGGTGCAACAGATCGCGCACGACGAGGCGCCGTGGGTTCCGCTCGCGCACATGACGCAGCTCATCGCGTTCCGGAAGGGCATCCACGGCTATCCGATGCACCCCACCGGGAAGATCCGCTTCCGCACCGTCTGGATCGAGCCGGGCGCCTAGGCTTCGTCCGGGGCCCGGGGAAGCGACGTGTTCTCCTACGTTCTGCGCAGGGTCGGGCTGCTCGTGCCGACCCTGCTCGGAATGTCGATCCTCGCGTTTCTCCTCATTCATCTCGTTCCCGGGGATCCCGCCGCCGTCATGCTCGGCGAGCGCGCGACTCCCGAAGCCGTCGCGGCACTCCGGACCGAGCTCGGCCTCGACCAGCCCATCTACGTGCAGTACGGCCGCTTCCTGGGCGGCCTCCTCACCGGAAATCTCGGCCGCTCGCTCAAGACGCGCGAATACGTCGTCGTCGAGATGGCGCAGCGCTTTCCCGCGACGTTCGAGCTCGCACTCGCCGCGATTCTGTTCGCGAGCGTGGTCGGCGTCGCGGCCGGGATCCTGGCTGCGCGCAAGCGGCGATCGCTGTTCGACGTCTTCGTCATGGCCGGTTCACTCGCGGGCGTGTCGATGCCGATCTTCTGGCTCGGGTTGATCGTGATCCTCATCTTCGCCGTGAACCTGGGCTGGCTCCCGCTCGCCGGGCGGATCGATCCGGGGTTCGCGGTGCCGCGCGTCACGGGCTTCATGCTCGTCGACACGCTGCTCGCCGGGAAGCCGGCCGCGTGGCTCAATGCGGCGTCGCACCTCGTTCTTCCGGCGCTCGTTCTCGGCACGATTCCGCTCGCCGTGATCGCGCGCATGACGCGTGCGGCCGTACTCGACGTGCTCACGCAGGACTACGTGCGCACCGCGTGGGCGAAGGGGTTGAGCGAGTCGCGCGTGCTGCTGGTTCATGTGCTCAAGAACGCGCTCATTCCGACGATCACGGTGATCGGGCTCCAGTTCGGCTATCTGCTCGGGGGTGCCATCATCACCGAGACGATCTTCAGCTGGCCCGGCGTTGGACGCTGGCTCGTGCTCGCGGTCTCGGCGCGCGACTTTCGCGCGGTGCAGGGCGGCGTGCTCCTGATCGCGACCGTGTTCGTGGTCGTGAACCTGATCGTGGACCTTCTGTACGCGGTCGCGGATCCCCGGATCCGGCTCGGCGGAGAGCGCGAGTGAGCGGCTTCTTCGGGCGGAAGGGCGTGCGCGCGTTCCTGCGCCACCGCGGGGCCGTGATCGGAACAGTGCTCATCGGCCTGTTCCTCCTGATCGCGCTCGCCGCACCGGCGGTCGCGCCGTACGATCCGCTTGCGCAGAATCTCGCCGAGCGCCTTCAGCCCCCGTCCGCGCAGCACTGGCTCGGCACCGACGATTTCGGGCGCGACGTCTTCTCGCGCGTGCTCCACGGTGCACGCGTCTCGCTCCGGCTCGGGCTCGTCGCGGTCGGATTGGCACTCGCGATCGGCGGGACGATCGGGCTCCTCGCCGGCTACTACGGCGGCTGGTTCGATCTCCTCGGAATGCGTTTCATGGACCTCATGCTCGCGTTTCCCTCGATCCTCCTTTCGATCGTCGTGGTCGCGATCCTCGGCCCGTCGCTCACGAACGCGATGATCGCAGTCGGGGTGATGGCCGTGCCGCAGTACGCCCGCATCGTGCGCGGGTCGGTGCTCCAGGTGCGGAACCTCGAGTACGTGCAGGCGGCCCAGGCGCTCGGTGCGACCGACCGTCGCGTGCTCGCGCGCGCGATCCTGCCGAACGTGCTGGGACCGGTGATCGTGACCGCAAGCCTCGGGCTTGCGACCGCGATCCTGGACGCCGCAGGACTTTCGTTCCTCGGGCTCGGCGCACAGCCGCCGACGCCGGAGTGGGGCTCGATGCTCGCGCAGGGCCGGGAGCTCATCCTGATCGCACCCTGGGTCCTGACCGCTCCGGGAGTCGCAGTGTTCCTTGCGGTTTTGGGCTTCAACCTCGTGGGCGACGCGCTCCGGGATCTCCTCGATCCGCACCGGGCGTAGGCGCTGTGGCTCTTCTCCGCGCGCAGGGGCGCGGCGATGCGGCGCCGTGCTACTCTCAGATTCGTGCGCCCCTTGACGATGCATCCCGCGGCCCCCTCGGGCTTTCGAACGACCCTTGTCTTCGTGACCGTGCTCGGACTCGCGACCGTGCTTTCGACCGCCCTCGTCCCGGCCGCCACCGCCGTTCCGGTTCCGAACACGCCGCCGGACCCCGAAGCGCTCCGCGCCGCCGCGCGAAGCGCGGGCCTCCGTCATTACCTGCAGGGCGTGTACCTCGAGGAGCAGGGCGATCTCCATGGTGCGCTCGAAGAGGTGGGGCGCGCGTTCCAGTTCGAGCCCACGGCTCCCGATCTTGCGGCCAAGCTCGCGGACCTTTCCCTCCAGACTGGAGACGCGGTCGCGGGACTAGAGTACGCGCAGCGCGCGATCGCGCTCGGCGATCGGAGCGGCCGCGCACACTTCCTCTCCGGCACCGCGCTCGCGGCGATGGGCCGCCTCGCGGACGCCGAGCCCGAGTTCGAGCAGGCGGTGCGCGACGACTCGACCATGGTCGAGGGCTGGGAGTACCTGGGCCGCCTGCGCGACGAGCGCGGCAATCTCAAAGGCGCGGGCGAAGCGTACCGGCGCGCGTACGAGCTCGACTTCGACAACCCGGAGATCGCGTTCCGTCTCGCGGGAACGGAAGCGCGGCTCGGCCGGTTCGCGACCGCCGACAGCCTCCTCGAGCGCGTGCAGGAGCTCAATCCGTATCAGCCGGGGCTTCTCGTCACACGCGCATGGATCGCGGAGCGCGAAGGCCGCTACGCGGAGGCTGCGCGCGACTACGAGCGCCATCTCGAAGCGTTCCCGGGCGACGTCCAGGCGCGCCGCCGGCTCATCAACGCGTACGTCGGACTCGAAGACCGGGAGCATGCGCTCCTGCATGCGCGCGCTCTCTATCAACAGGCGCCCGACGATCTCGACGTCGCGCGCGTGCTGACGAGCCTCTACCTGAGGCTCGATCGAAACGACGAGGCGGCCGTGCTCGCGCACGCGATCCGGCGCCGGCATCCGGGAGATCCGGATGCGGCAGGGTTCGCGGTCGCCGTCCTCGAGCGGGTCGACAAGAAGGACGAGGCGCGCGACGAGGCGGACGCGCTCACGCGCGAAGCGCCCGAGAACTACCGCTCGTGGCTCGTGGCCGCCGAAGTCTGGGCACAGGACGAGCCGGCCGACCGCCGCTCGACCGAAGCCGATCGCCGGTACGCGAAGGCGCGCGAAGTGCTGCCCGATTCGACCGGTGCGCAGGTCGCGTACGCGCGCTCGCTGAGCCGCACGGGACGGCACGCGGAGGCCGAGGAATCGATCCGGGCGTCGCTCGACCGTGAGCCGCGGAACGCACAGCTCTGGCTCGAGCTCGGCTTCGCACACGAGCGCAGGAAGGACGTGGACGGAGCGGAGGAAGCGGGCCGGCGCGCGCTCGAGATCGATCCCAAGAACGCTCAAGCCTTGAACTTCCTCGGCTACCTGTTCGCCGACTACGACCGGAAGCTCGACGAGGCGGTCCCGCTCATCCAGCAGGCGCTCGAGATCGACCCGGACAACCCGTTCTATCTCGACTCCCTGGGCTGGGCCTACTTTCGGCAGGGTCGCCTAGAGGACGCCCGGGTCCAGCTCGAAAGGGCGCTCGACCAGGGCGGCGACGATCCGGAAATCTACGAGCACCTGGGAGACGTCTACCGGGCCATGGCCCGTTCCACCGAGGCCAAGTCGCAATATCAGAAGGCCTTGCAGCTCAACCCCACGAGCCAGACGCTCGCCCGGAAGCTCGAGGCTCTGCGCTGAGCGAAGGAACCTGCCCGTTGTCCGGGAACCCCTTGTCGGGACGGGGTGTAACTCCCCCCGAAGAGACCGCTCATGGCGCCTGACCCGAGGCCCACGGAGCCCGCCACGGTCCTCTCCGTCTCCGACGAAGACCTCATGGCGCGCGCGGCCGTGGACGACGAGAAGGCGTTCTCCGAGCTGGTGCGACGCTACCAGTCGCGCGTCGTACATCTGGTGAGCCGTCTCCTCAACGATCGAGAAGTATCGGACGACATCGCGCAGGAAGTGTTCGTGCGCGTGTACCTGCACCGTCGCAACTATCGGACGGGATCGAAGTTCTCGACCTGGCTGTTCACCATCGCGGCGAACCTGGCCAAGAACGAGATCCGTCGGCGCAAGCGGCGCAGGAACTGGTCGAGCCTCGACGAGATGCAGGAAACGCTCAAGGACGCGAGCCTTCAGTTCGCGGATCCGAAGGCGAACCGGGAATCGGATCTCGAGCGCGAGCAGCTCTCCGGTGTCGTAGGACAGGCGATCGCGGGCCTTCCGGACCGCTATCGAATCGCCCTCGTGCTCCGGGACATCGATGGTCTCGCGTACGAGGAGATCGGACTGGCGTTGAAGATTCCGGGCGGAACGGTGCGATCGCGCATCAATCGGGCCCGGCTCATGCTGAAGCGCAAACTCGAGCCCTGGCTCAGGCGGGAAGACAACGCATGACCCCTTGCGATCGCGCAACAAACCTGTTCGGACGCGCCTGGGACGACGAGCTTTCCGTCGCCGAGCGCGAATCGTTGGAACAGCACTTCCACGCCTGCCCTTCGTGCCGCAGGGAGTACGACGAATACGCGCGCGCGCTCGAGCTCGTGCAGGCCCTGCCGCGTCCCCAGGTGTCGGACGATTTCGCCGTGCGCGTGCTCGCCGAGGCGAAGCGCCGCGAAGCCGAGCGGTCCGTGCGGACGCGCTTCGCATGGCCGTGGGCCGGCGATGCCGCGGGCCGGAGCGTCTGGGCCGGTTTTGGCGGGCAGCCCGCGTTCGCGATGGCGGCGGCGTTTGTGGTGGTGCTCGGAGTCGGAGCGATTCTCTGGTTGCGTCCCGCGGGCAATCCGACGCCCGCCAATCCCGTTCCGACGGTTGCGCAGGAGGAGCGTTCCGGGGACCCGGACACGCCCGTTCTCGGATCGGCGGCTCCAGCCGAACCCGTGCCTTCGACGGTTTCGGCCCCGACACTCGTTACTCCCGATTCCCGTATCGCTCTCGAGCATCCCCAGGATCAACCCCGCGTCGCGGCGGCGCCTTCGACGGCCCGGCGCGGGGACGTCCGGGAGGCCGAGCCGACGGCGGATGCGGCCGCGCTCGACAGCCTGTTTGATCACACCGCCGACGTCGAATTCGTGCTCGACCCCGTGAAGTTGAAGCGCGAGCGCGGGCGCGGCTACACGCCCGTTCCCACGACGGTGCGGGGCGAGGCCGCGAGCATCACGTTCTGAGCGCCGTGTTCCGATCGCGCTTTTCCGCGCCCGTTTCCGCCCGGATC
>JBOHUC010000103.1:0-10476 GCA_050733935.1 Candidatus Eiseniibacteriota bacterium
CGCTGGCTCGCCGGATCCTCCGTTCGCCCGCTCGCCGAGATCGAGCTCGCGGCGACCGCGCGCTGGGCGAGCGGCGTGTCCGAGCTCGACCGCGTGCTCGGCGGAGGCGTGGTCCCGGGATCGCTGCTCCTCGTCGGGGGCGATCCCGGCATCGGGAAGTCCACGCTCATGCTCCAGCTCTCGCGTGCGCTCGCGCTCGCGGACCGGCGTGTCCTCTACGTGGCCGGCGAGGAGTCGGGCCCGCAGGTCCGGTTGCGCGCGGAGCGGCTCGGCACGATTCCGGACACGCTCCTTCTTCTGTGCGAGACGGATGTCGACGCGGTGCTCGCGCACGTTCGTGAGGCGCAACCCGAGGTCGTGATCGTCGACTCGATCCAGACCGCGCTCGCGCCCGATGCGACCGGTGCCGCCGGATCGGTCACGCAGGTGCGCGAGGCGACGCTCGCGTATCTCGATCTCGCGAAGGGCGCGGGCATCCCCGTGTTCCTGGTCGGACACGTCACGAAGGACGGCGCGGTCGCCGGTCCGCGCGTGCTCGAGCACATGGTGGACGCCGTGCTCTACCTCGAGGGCGAGCGCTATCACGACGTGCGCGTGCTGCGCGCGGCCAAGAACCGCTTCGGCTCGACCGACGAGCTCGGCGTGTTCGAGATGGTGGCCGAGGGCCTCCGTCCGGTCGCGGACGCCTCGCGCGCGTTCCTCGGAGAAGGCGGCCTGAGGGCGGGTGCGTTCACGTCCGGCGTGATCGAGGGGACACGACCCCTCCTGGTCGAAGTGCAGGCGCTCGTCACCGCATCGAGCTTCGCCGCCCCGCAGCGCGTGACGAACGGCTTCGATGCGAAGCGGCTCGCGCTCCTCCTCGCCGTGCTCGAGAAGCGCGTCGGGGTCAAGGTCTCGCACGGCGACGTGTTCGCGAACGTCGCAGGCGGACTCACGCTCGAAGAGCCGGGCGCGGATCTTGCCGTGCTGCTCGCGGTCGCGTCCTCGCGCGAGGACCGGATGCCGGCCGAGGGCACGGTCGCGTTCGGCGAAGTCGGACTCTCGGGCGAAGTGCGACGGGTGCGCCAGCCGGCGCTTCGCGTGCGCGAAGCTGCGCGCCTCGGCTTCCGCTCCGCGGTCGTTCCCGCCGCGCAGGCCGCCGAGTGCGAGGGGCTCGGACTCTCGATCGCCGGCGTGGCCGACGTCCGCGCGGCGCTCGAAGCCGGCCTCGGTCCGCGGGCGACGCGCGAGAGCGCCCGAACGTGAACGTCGCCCTCTTGCTTGCGGCCGGCCGAGGCGAGCGACTCGGATTCGCACTCCCGAAGGCGGCCGTTCCTCTCGGAGGAAGGCCGCTTGCGGCCTGGAGTCTCGACGCACTCGGAGCGGCCGACGCGATCGAGGGCATCGTTCTCGTCGGCGACGAGGCGACGCTCGCGCGCGCGCTCGAGGCTGCCGGCGATGCAGCGCGGGCCAAGCTCGCGGCAGTCGTCCCGGGAGGAGCGACGCGCCAAGAGTCCGCGGCACGCGGTCTCGCGGCCGCGAGCCCCAGGGCGCGACTCGTCCTCGTGCACGATGCGGCGCGTCCGTTCGCTTCGCCGGCACTTTTCGACGGGGTTGCGGCCGCCGCCGGGCGGACCGGTGCCGCGCTCGCGGCGGTCCCGCTCATGGACTCGCTCAAGCGGGTCGCGAACGAGCGCGTGGTCGCGACCGTGGAGCGCGCCGGCCTCTGGCGCGCACAGACTCCCCAGGGATTCGAGAGCGCGCTCTTCCGCCGCGCTCACGCGGAAGCCGCGCGTGCCGGTGCGAGCGCAACCGACGACGTCGCGCTCGTCGAGCGGCTCGGACATCCGGTCGAGATCGTCCCCGGCGCCGAATCGAACCGGAAGATCACGTCGGCCGAAGATCTCGCGTGGGCCGAAGCGCACGTCGCGTCCGCGCGCGGGGAAAGCGCCGGGAGCGCCGAGCGCGCGGAGGCCGCCGATCTCCGCATGAGCCCGCGCACGGGGATCGGGTACGATGTGCACCCGTTCGCGCCCGATCGGCCGCTCGTCCTCGGCGGGGTGCGCGTTCCGCACGATCGCGGACTCGCGGGACACTCCGACGCCGACGCGCTCGCGCACGCAGTCGCCGACGCGATGCTCGGGGCGCTCGCGCTCGGCGATCTGGGATCGCACTTTCCGGATACGGATCCCGCCTGGCGGGGGGCGGACAGCCTCGATCTGCTCGCCCGCGTGCGTGCGGAGATCGAAGACCGCGGCTACCGCGTCGGCAACGTGGACGCGACCGTGATCGCCGAAGCGCCGCGCCTCGCCCCGCACGTGGACGCGATGCGGGAGCGCCTCGCCGGCGTCCTTCGCGTAGCCACGGCGTGCGTGAGCGTGAAGGCCACGCGGCACGAGGGTCTGGGGGCGCTCGGGCGCGGTGAGGGAATCGCGGCGATGGCGATCGTGTCTCTCATTGGAAGGGAGAAGCGTTGAGGATCGTCGTGCTCCTCGGGGGAACGTCGGCCGAGCGGGAGATCTCGCTTCGCACCGGCGGGGGCATCGCCCACGCGCTGCGCGCACGCGGCCACGATGTGACCGCGATCGACACGGCCGACGGCACCGTGCTTCCGGCCGGCATGGAGTCGGGCCGGCCGCTGCCGGCGGTCGAAGCTTCCGGCTCCGGCTCGGGCGGTCCCGGTGCGCACGGAGCAGCCGGCGCGTCGGATGCGCGTCCGGTTCTCCGCGAGCACGTCGATCTCGGGAATGCGGTCGTGCGTGACGCCGATCTCGTCTTTCTCGCGCTCCACGGCGGTGCGGGCGAGGACGGAACGCTCCAGGCGCTGCTCGATCTCGCCGGCAAAGCCTACACGGGATCGGGCATGCTCGCGTCCGCGGCCGCCATGGACAAGGCGCTGTCGAAGCGACTGTTCGAGCAGGCCGGCATTCCGACTCCGCCGTGGCGCCTCTATCGGAGGCGCGACGGGGACCAGCCCGACGTCGCGGCGGTCTCGGCGGTCGGCGGATTCCCGGTCGTGATCAAGCCGAACGACGAAGGCTCGACATTCGGGCTCACGATCGTGCGCGATGCGTCCGGACTCGCGCCCGCGTTCGAGGAGGCGCTCCGCTACTCGAACAACGTGCTTCTCGAAGCGTTCATTCCCGGGCGCGAGCTCACGGTCGCGGTTCTCGGCGACGAGCCTTTGCCGCTGGTCGAGATTTGCCCGAAGAGCGGGCTCTACGACTACGAATCGAAGTACACGCCGGGGAAGAGCGAGTACTTCTGCCCGGCGGATCTGCCCGACGAGCTCACGCTCCTGATCCAGGAGCTGTCGGTGCTCGCATGCCGTGTCCTCGACACGGCGGGCGTGGCGCGGGTCGACTTCCGCCTCGCGCCCGACGGCACGCCGCACTGCCTCGAGGTGAACACGATACCGGGCATGACCCAGACGAGCCTCGTTCCGATGGCCGCCCGTGCGGCCGGGCTCTCGTTCGAGGACCTGTGCGAGCGCATCGCGCAGCTCGCGCTCGAGCGCCACGCGAAGGACCAGCGGCCCGGAGCGCCGCGCCCCGCGCCGTCGCGCTGACGCGCGCATCCCATCCCCGAAGACACACGGAGAGCCGACGATGAGCCTGCGCCTGTACGACACGCTGACCCGCGAGAAGCGCCCGTTCGAGCCGGTTCAACCCGGGCGCGCGGGGATCTACGTGTGCGGGATGACCGTGCAGGACAAGCCGCACGTTGGACACATTCGTTCCTCGATCGTGGGCGACACGGTCCGCCGCTGGCTCGAGCACCTGGGCTACGAGGTTGCGTACGTCTACAACTTCACGGACGTGGACGACAAGATCATCGGCCGCGCGAACGAAGAGGGCCTCACGTTCAAGGAGGTCGCGCAGCGGAACATCGACGCCTATCTCCACTACGCCGATCTCCACAACGTGAAGCGCGCGACGGTCTATCCGCGCGCGACCGAGCACATCCCCGAGATGCTCGACCTGATCGGGGCGCTCGAGAAGGACGGCATCGCGTACCGCGCCGACGGGGACGTGTTCTACGAAGTCCGGAAGAGGTCGGACTACGGCAAGCTGTCGGGCCGGAACGTGGACGACATGCGCGCGGGAAGCCGCATCGAGGTCGACGAAGCGAAGCGCGACGCGCTCGACTTTGCGCTCTGGAAGGGGGCGAAGCCCGGCGAGCCCGCGTGGGAGACGCCGTACGGGCCCGGGCGTCCCGGGTGGCACATCGAGTGCTCCGCCATGTCCATGAAGTACCTGGGGGCGACGCTCGACATCCACGGCGGCGGGCAGGACCTGATCTTCCCGCACCACGAGAACGAGATCGCGCAGAGCGAGGCCGCGACCGGAAAGCCGTTCGCGCACTTCTGGGTGCACAACGGAATGGTGAACCTCGCGGGCGAGAAGATGTCGAAGTCCGCGAAGCTCTATTTCCTGATCGAGGACATCGCGAGCGATTTCGAGCCCGAGCTCGTGCGCTTCTACCTCTCCTCGACGCACTACCGGAGCCCGATCGAGTTCTCGCTCGAGCGGCTCACCGAGGCGCGCACCGCGTACGCGCGCATCCGCCAGCCGATGGATCGTTTCGGCGGATTCGATCCCGAGCCCGCGGGTGCAGCGCCTGCGAGCGGAGCGATGGCCGATGCGATTGCCGAGGCGACCCAGCGCTTCGACGAAGCGATGAACGACGACGTGAACACGGCCAAGGCCCTCGGCCACCTGTTCGACCTCGCCCGGGAGGTGAACCGGGCCGGGGAGGCCGGGGACCCGGAGCCCGCCCGCGCCGGGGCCCGGACCCTCCGCTCCCTGGGGGCCCGGATCGGGCTCTTCTGGACCCCGCCCCGCACCGAGGAGCCCAGCTGGCCGGCCGAGGTGGTCGAGCTCGTGGCCCGGCGCGAGGCCGCCCGAAAAGCTCGCAACTTCAAGGAATCAGACGAGTTGAGGGACGCTTTGAAGCGCCTCGGGGTGACCGTCGAGGACAGCCCGGACGGTCCCCGGATCAAGCCCCTGGGGTAGGAGCCACCATCAGGCCGCGAGCTCCCGGGCGCGGGCCAACTTGCCCCGGGGCAACCTGCTGCGCCGCAACCAACCTGCTGCGCAGCAACCAGCAGCTCCCGCCAGCGCGAGTTTCCTCCTGGGCCGATCGATCCATAATTAGTTGTGTTATTTACATTTATGGGATCTGACTCTCATGCCCCCAACATTATGTAAAACAGGTCTTGAGACCAGTTGATCGTCCTCGGCCGTCCGCGGATCGCCCGAGGACCGGCCCGGCCCGACCGATCCGGGAGCGAGTCGCCCGGCCCGGCTGCCGGCCACCCTGGCTTCCCCGGTCTCCGCGGAAACCCAAGGCGCACAATTGGCTTGCTCCCCCAATCCGGGGAGGCCTAGGCTTACTCACGGTCTTCCAGGCGGTTGCTGGTTTCGATCGGAACGCTTACCCGTACCCGGACGCGTTACCGAGAGAGGTCGACAACGCAGGGCACACAACGGTGCGCCGGCCTGGTATGGTGCGGCTTTGTTTCCGCGCATGGGAGAAGCAAATGCATCTGTGGAGGAGGATGACCGGAATCTCACTCGTGCTGTTTGCGGTGTGTACGAGTTTGATCCTGGTCTCCAGTTACACGACGCCGTCCCTGGCCCAGACTGGCGGTGTCATCGACACCGGCACGAAGGACTTCGGAGATGCCGAAGCGGGGGATCCGGATGCTCCGGATGGAGATCAAGATCCCACGAACGGAACGATCTCCGGAGACCAGACGGACGGCGGTTCGGCCGGTCCTGGCACCACTGTTGGAAAGTCTACGGATCGTGTCGCGCCGGCGAAGCGCGGCGGAGCATGGGCGCACTGGATGAAGGCGCTCCGGCTATGGATCCGACTTTCCCTGCAGAACTAGCTCAGGAATCAGGGCCGGATCCCAGGCAGCGCGGGCGCGCGCGTGTGCGCGCCCGCGAGGTGCACTCACAACGAGAATAAGGACGTCGCGGACCCAGACGCGGCGCTGACGCTTTGTTGCCCGACGAACGTAAGCGGATCGAAGATCTGGAGGAGCGACTGGTGGCCGCCCCTGACACAGGGACGTCCGGCAGGCTCTCCGATCTCGAAATTCTGGCCGACCTCTACGCTCAGGCCGACTCCTACGTGCCCGCGCTCGAGACGCTCGAAGCGCTGCTCGCACGTCCCGAGTCGCGCGAGCTTTCGGCCGCCCACCGCGCGACTCTTGCACTCAAGCAGGCGACCATCCTCCGTCGTCAGGGCAAGTTCGGCGAAGGCTACGATCGCATCAAACCGCTCGTCGAAGGCGGCGACGAAGCGTTCGCCCGTGTCCTGCGCATCGCGCTCGCGCTCGAGGGCTCTCCGCTCCTGTGCCAGCTCGGCCGTTACGACGACGCGCTCGAGCTCGCGCGCCGCGCGCATTCGCTCGCCGAGCTCGAGAGCGACCGGGCGCTCGCCGCTCGCTCGCTCGGGCAGATCGGCTTCGTTCAGCTCCGCCGCGGCGACATGCTGCTTGCCCGCGAGTCGTACGAGGAGGCGCTCACGCTGTTCCGCCGCCTCGGGGACGAGTCGAGCGTCGCGTGGGTGCGGAGCAACCTCGGCGTCGTGTGCAAGAACCTCTGTGAGTGGGACGTCGCGCGCACGCACTTCCTCGAGGCGATCGCGATCCACCGTCGTCTCGGCGAGTACGCGCTGCTCGCCAAGCGTCTCCAGAACCTGGGTGTCCTGCTCGTGAAGAGCGGTGCCTGGGAGCGCGCGCACACCGTGCTCGCGGAGGCGAAGGACTGCTTCACCCGTGTCGGAAACCGCTGGGGCCTCGCGGTGAACGCGCTCGCCGAAGGCTGGCTCGCCCGTCTCGAAGGCCGGCTCGACGCGTCGGAGAGCCTGCTCTCCGAAGCGCTCGACAAGAGCCTCTCCGAAGGCTTCCAGCGCGAGGAAGCGCTCGCGCGCGAGTTCCTCGGCGACGTCGCGTTCGAGCGCGGCGATTTCGAGCGCGCCTCCGAGTCGTACCGCGCGGCGCTCGTGCTCGGCGAGCGCCTGGCGCCGGCCGGCGACGTCGTGAGCGAAGTCCTCCGCCGCATCGCGGAGACCGACGTCCTGCGCGGCCGGCTCGATGCGGCGAAGACCGCTCTCGACCGGGCGCAGCATGTCTGCCGCCTGCTCGATGACCGTTACGAGAACGCCGTGCTCCAGCGCGTGCGTGGCCGTCTCGCGCTCGCCTCCGGCCAGACCGGCGAAGGGGAGCAGGCGCTCCGCGCGTCCATCAACCTGTTGGGCGAGATGGGCGAGCGTTTCGAGCGCGGCAAGTCCCTCGTCCTGCTCGCGCACGCGGTCACCGACCCGACCGAATCGCGAAAGCTCCTGTACCGGGCCAGCGCCTGCTTCGCGGAAGTCGGCGCCGAGCGCGAGCTCGCGGCCGTCGAGCGCGATCTCGCGGCCCGCGCCCCTTCAACCTCCCGCGCCACCGTATCGCCCGCCCGCGAATCCGCGCCGTCGCCTTCGAACGGCCCGCGGCTCCGCGGACGGAAGATCGATGCGCCGATTCTCGTCGGTCCGTCGCGCGCGATGAGCCGCGTGCTCGACCTCGTGGCCCGCGCGGCCAGCACCGATCTCTCGGTCATCCTGGTCGGCGAGACCGGCACCGGGAAGGAGCTCGTGGCACGCGCGATTCACGCCCAGAGCGAACGTGCCGATCGTCCGTTCCTCGCGGTCAACTGCGGGGCGCTGCGGGCCGAGCTCGCGCTCTCGCAGCTCTTCGGCCATCGGCGCGGCGCCTTCACGGGCGCCCATGCGGACGGCGTGGGCTTCGTCGAGGCCGCTCATACGGGGACGCTCTTGCTCGACGAGATCGGCGAGCTTCCGGCCGACGTCCAGGTGACCCTTCTGCGCTTCCTCGAATCGGGCGAGTATTTGAGGCTCGGGGAAACGCACGCGCGCCGCGCGGACGTCCGCATCCTTGGCGCAACGCACGTCGATCTGCGGCGTGCGGTGGCCGAGCGCCGCTTCCGCGCCGATCTCTTCTACCGGCTCCACGAGATCGAGATCCACTTGCCGGCGCTCCGCGAGCGTCCGGAGGACATCCTGCCGGTCGCGCGCTACTTCCTGTCGGCCTACGGCGGCGACGGGGCGCCCGCGCTCGATGTGAGTGCCACCGGGCTTCTCACGTCCTACACGTGGCCCGGCAACGTGCGCGAGCTCGAGAACTGCATGAAGCGCGCGCTCGCTCTCCTGCCGCATGGTGGCGAGCCGATCACGGGCGCGGTGCTCGAGCCGCTCCTGAGCGGTGTGCCCGGTGACTTCGATCCGCCGGCGCGCGAGTTCTCGGTGCAGGATCAGGAATCGGAGCGCCGCTCGATCCTCTCGGCTCTCGACGAGTCGCAGGGCAACAAGAGCCGCGCGGCCGACCGCCTCGGAATCTCGCGGAAGACCCTCTACGCGCGCATGCGCCGGCTCGGCCTCCCGGTCGAGTAGAGGGCCGTCGCTCGCTGTTTCGCCGGGCCGCGTCCGCGGCCTCGAGTGGCACCCCCCGGTAACACATCCAAATCCTTTTTCGACAAGCACTTCAGTGTGCCCTCCGTTTTCGCCCCGGCGAACGGAGGAAACACCGACCTTACACTCGCGCCGAATCCACGATTCGTGCGGAAGTTTCAAGTCACATCCTGGCAAAGCCTTGCGTCCCCCTGACGACCCGCTTCACACCTCCCTTTCAAGTTTGGCACGACGGTTGCGAAATCCAACGACTCGGGTACGGGTTGAAACACCCAGCAAGGCTGCAAGCGACGCTCCAGCGCAACGGAGCAACGGAAGGAGCCACGAACCCGGTCTAGCGCCGGGAACCGAAAGGGGTGAACGCCGAACCCAAAAACGCAGTACCTGAAGTCGAAGTGAGCTGAAGTCGCAGTTACAAAAAAACTAAATACGCCCGGTCAACGAAGAGGGACAGGAGGCGACGTTCATCCCGGTCTGTCGCGCCTGTCCTATCGAGAGAGGGTGGGTCGGTTGTGGCCGAAGGAGACCTCGAAGGTCGGCTACTCCGAACCTGCCCTTCTCTCTTTTGGTGTTATATTCGGCCCGGCCTGCCATGGGAGGCAGGGCGCTCTTCGGGGTCGGCCGATGACCCCATCTTCGGAGGTTCCCTCGCTATGCGTAGTCAACGCTGGGTCGCCGCGATCGTGGTCGCGGGCGCGGTAGGAGTGGCTGGGCTGGTCGGTTGCGGCGGCGGCGGAAATCAGGGCGGCGAGAGCTCGACCTCGAGCACGAGCGAGACAACGACTCCGGCACCGGCGCCGGACACGTCGGCGGCGCCGGCCGGCGCAACAGGCGAGGTCTCGCTCGCGGTCGGTCAGAAGATCGTGGCCGAGAAATGCGTGCTGTGTCACGGAACGAGCGGCAAGGGCGACGGCCCGGGCGGCGCGGCGCTCAACCCGAAGCCTCGCAACTGGACCGATCACAGCTACATGGGGTCACAGACCGACGACCAGCTGTTCACCGTGATCCACGACGGCAAGGGCTCGATGCCGGCCTGGGGCAAGACCGGGATCCTGAGCGACAGCGAGATTCGTTCGGCCATCATGGCGGTCCGGACCTTCGACACCGAGTACAAGGGCGCGAACTAGATCCAGCCGGTATCCCCGGAGTCGAGCTGGCGTAGCTCAACTGGTAGAGCATCTCATTTGTAATGAGGTGGTTGGGGGTTCAAGTCCCTTCGCCAGCTCCACTCCGGGCCGTGCCCTTTGACCGGGCCCGGCCCGATGCGCTAAGTTAGCGAACGACAAGCCGGTGGGGAGGTGCCCGAGCGGCCAAAGGGAGCAGACTGTAAATCTGCCGGCGTACGCCTACAGAGGTTCAAATCCTCTCCTCCCCATTCTCAAGTCTTTGCGCGGCAGGAGATTCCGAGATCCAGGAGCGGGAGTAGCTCAGTTGGTAGAGCATCAGCCTTCCAAGCTGAGGGTCGCGGGTTCGAGTCCCGTTTCCCGCTCCAGTTTCTTCCGTCGCGCGCTGTAACGGCGGTTTTTGCCGGTTGACAGAAGTGGCTGGTGCATCTAACTTTCGGGTTTCCAGAGATCCTCTCGGCGACTTTTGCGGGGCAGAAGTCGCCCGGGGGAACTATGTCTTTGCGCGAAGAGATTCACGCACCCCGACAGGGAGTCCTTCCGCGCTGGACCTCGCGGTACCCCAAGACGAGTACAGCTCGCGCTTCACGCCCACGTAGCTCAGTCGGTAGAGCACGTCCTTGGTAAGGACGAGGCCAGCGGTTCAATCCCGCTCGTGGGCTCCAGCGTTCCGGGTCGGACGCGCCGGGCGCGGCTGACCTCAGTTCCACGCCTCAGTAATCGGACCCTGCAGCCCGGGCTCGATGCCCGCGGAGGAGAAGCATGGCGAAGCAGAAGTTCGAGCGCACGAAGCCGCACGTGAACGTGGGAACGATCGGGCACGTCGATCACGGGAAGACGACGTTGACGGCGGCGATCACGATGGTGCTGGCGTCGAAGAACCCGAAGA
>JBOHUC010000104.1:0-40078 GCA_050733935.1 Candidatus Eiseniibacteriota bacterium
AGAGCGAAAGGGTGTCTTCTTCGGCATGGCGGCGTTCTCCTTCGTTGCGGGCACTCGGCCCGGGTTCTTCGTCGAACCAGAAGGTTACGTCGCCTTCAGCCTTTTACACACCTGGTGAGCTTAGCCCTGGGAGGGTTGGTGCTCACTCTCCCGAATGCGGATAATCGAGACATGAATGATTCTGCCCTCCGCGTCGACGCGTCGGTCATCGTCTACCGGCTGCACGACGTCGGATACGAGGTGAACCTGGAGCGCGCGGCCGAGTGTCTCGCGGCAAGCGCCCCCGAAAGGCGGCGTCCCGCCGCGCGCACGGAAGCGCAAGCGATCCGCATTGCGAACCCTCCGGTGACGGTCGCTCTCGCCACCGAGCAGATCCGGCTCGGGGAGCTTCCTCTTACGGCGCGCGTGACCGCGCGGCTCTTCGATTTCGCGGTCGTGTCCCTGCGCGTGGAGATCGCGCTTCCTGCGGACATGGAGTGGCCGGCGTTCGTCGAATTCGCCCGCCGCGTCGACCTCGTACCCGAATGCGCGCCCCTGTTCGATCGCTCGCTCGCGAGCCTCCTCGAGCGGATCCGGCCCGCCGTCACCGCGCACGCCGTCGCTCCGGTCACCGAGGACTACATCGTGTTCCGCCTCGATGCGATCCGCACGAACGGCGGGCCCGCGTCCCCGGCGGCGTTTCGCGAGGACGATCTCGCGTCGATCCTGCTCGGCGAGAAGGAGCCGCTCGCGGAGAGCGCGCGCCGCGAGCTCCTGCCCCACCGCTTCTCGTACTTCACGGACGACCTCGCAATCCTCACGTGGAACGGAGCCCTCATCGTCGAGCCGTCCGTCGAGGACACGGACGTCCAGTACGTGCTCGAGTTCGCGAACGCACAGCTCCTCGAGCTCCGCGTCTACGACGATCTCCTCGATCGCGAGCTCCCGCGCCTGTACGCGCAGGTGGCAGCGCGACGCGGAGGACCGGCGGCGCTCCTCGGGCGGCGCTACGCAGCCGTGCTCGCGCGCATTCAGCGTCTCATGGCGGATACGACGGAGTTCGTGGAGCGCGTCGAGAACGCGCTCAAGGTGACGGATGACGTCTACCTGGCCCGGATCTATTCAACCGCGCTCGAGATCTTTCGCGGGCGGACGTGGCGGGCGGGGATCGACCGAAAGATCGGCATCCTGCGCGACACGTACTCGATGCTCTCGGGCGAAGCGCAGGCCGCGCGCTCGGAGCTGCTCGAGCTCGCGATCGTGGCGCTCATCGTGCTCGAGATCGTGCTTGCCTTCGTTCGGAATTGATCCGGCAGCTTTGCGCAAGCTCCAGGCGCGGACTGACGTTGCATGAGGTTGCGGCACACGAGACAGACAGTCAGGTCCTTCCGCACTCTACTTGATGTTGTAGCCAAATCCGAAGAACACAAACGTGGCGGTCGCCTTCTTGAAGGGATGGTTGTTGTCGCTTGGCGGAGCCCCGTAGCTCTCACCACTCTTTAGTTGATCAACTCGCAGTGCACCTACACCTGCGTTCAAAGTCCACCCCCTCACTACAGCATATCCGGCGCCGGTTGCTATTCCAAAACTCGGGGCCACTGCTCCCGCCACAAAGAGTCGAAAGCGTTCCGCAAAGAGTGGACTAGGCGTTTCTGGATCATAGGCCCATGGGTGAAAATTCACTGCCGCCATGGGCACAGCACCGCTGACTGGATTGGGCACCTGATTGCCCTGTTCAAGTTTCGCAAGATCCTGGCCCCAGCTATCGAGGACGACTCCTGCGATGACACCAAATCCCCAACGCCTAAGAGGGCGATTTGTGATCTTGTATTTGCCTTCGATTACGCGGGATCTCGGCTGAGCCAGGAGGTCATCGATTCGTGAATCGAGCGTGAGCATCGTGGGCCACTCGTCTTTCGCACACTTTGCGGGGGGCGGAAAGAAGCTAGATCGCACCTGGTCCCGAGCGCCCTTGACTCTTCTCCAGTATTCGGCCGGTTGTCCCTCGACGGAAACGGTATCGATTCCCAGACGCGTTGCTTCGACGTACCGGCGACCGCACCCTGAAAAGTAGGCCTGCGTATTCCCGAGGCGAGACAACGCCTCCTGCAGTTTCTTGCGCTCGTCGTTCACATCGAGCGGAACCGTGACAAGGTTCTCAATGTCAATTGTTGCCCTCGACTCCACAACTGGAACTTCAAAGAGCACCGCAGACCCGAGACCTGCGTCTGGAATCACTGCCATGTCCGGGTGCTTGGGATAAGAGGCCGGGTCGAGCTTCGAGGCAAAGGTCACCAGGTCGGCAAGCAAAGGGTCTTGCTCGCGCGTTGTGAGGTATCGACTGGTGAATTGTGCATTGCTGGCGAGGCTCAAGTAGAGCTCGTAAAGTCGTTTCGATCCACGTGGACGAAGCCCTGGAACTGACATGATGAATGCCCGCCCCATCGGCTTGTGCCAAACCAAGCGAATGAGTTCTGATTTGCCGCGTATGTCCGTGGCGTCAATTACGACGCAATAGTAGTTCGCCTCCGGTTTGACCGCGTGCGGCTGAGTTTCGGAAGAGTCAGGCGCCAGTTCAAGGCCATCGAAATTCTCCATCCCTCTTTCCAGAGCTTCCCAGTCGCCGGCTCGGTACGACTTTTCTATCACCTTGAGGGCTTCGGCTTGGGCGCTCGTCAACGGTGCCCGATAGGTGGGGCCGGGAGACCCTGGTTGTCCCGACGCAGCCGAGGCGAATAGCGCCATGACGCAAGGCCAGACACAGAGAGCCCTGACTCTCACTCGGGTCGTGCCGGCGTGACGAAAGATCGAACTCTTGGCACCCATGGAGCCTGCTCCTGTCAGAACCGAGTGACTGAGCCACGCATGCCCCGGCGGGGCTAATGGAAGAACGCCTCTGGGAGACTTAGAGGTCACATGGTTGTAGTACTAAGACCTCACTCCCTTGTTGACTGAGGCTCAGTCGGAGTAGGCTTCAAGCCGCTTTCGAGGTCGGGCTCCCGGTGGTAAGTACGCGCGGGTCTTGCTATTGCGTGCCGAGTTGAAAATCGCTGCGAACGTTGGACCAAGAGACAAGCTAGGACCCCCATGACCGAAGGCATGACGGCTTCCCGCGCGGAGGAGTCGGGCGACAGAGTCCGCCATTACGAGATCCTGAATGAGATCGATCGCGGCGGAATGGGGGTCGTCTACCGTGGCCGCGATCGAAAGCACGGCCGTGACGTCGCGATGAAACGTCCCCATCCTCATCTCATCGCAGAGCCGCGCGCTCGCGCCCGCTTCCTCCGTGAAGCAAAGGCCGCTTCCCGCATCGCCGACCCCAACGTCGTGCGTATCCTCGAGACCTTCGATCACGAGGGGACCCCATGGATCGTCATGGAGCTCGTTGAAGGACAGGACCTTCGCAAACTCCTCGCCGACCAGGGCCGCCTGCCCGCGAGTCGGGTTGTTCGCCTCGCGATAGGCCTGGCTTCCGGTCTCAAAGCAGCGCATGCAAAGCGCGTGCTGCATCGCGACATCAAGCCGAGCAATGTCCTGATAGCCGAGGAGGATCGAGCTCTTCTCACTGACTTCGGACTGGCGAGATTCCTTCCTGATCCATCCGCACACGGAGGGTCGACTCCTTCGTCCCTCACGGCCTCTGGACTTGTCGTGGGCACCCCAAACTACATGTCGCCTGAACAAGCCCTTGGCAGGGATGTGGACGCGCGGTCCGACGTCTTTTCCCTTGGATCCCTGATCTACGAAATGTGCACGGCCGCGATGCCGTTTGAGAGCAGCGGCCGAGGCGCCGTCTTCGATGCCATCATTCACCGGCCCCTCGAGCCGATGTCACGCTTTGCCTACGACGTCCCGACAGAACTTGAGAGAATCGTGAGAAAGTCCACGGCAAAACGCGTGGATGAGCGCTACCAGAACATGACCGACCTGCTCGTGGACTTGCGCACGCTCGAGCGTCAGCTCCTGCACGACAGTATTGCGGAAACGATTACCGAGAACGGGGTCCGTTCCACTCCTTGGAAGCGGATTGCCATGTGGACAGCCTTGGGTCTTGCTCTGATTGCCGGCAGCGTTTTTCTGGTCGCCAGGATAGTGGACAACGCGCGGCCAACGATGCCAGCGGGGCGCGCCACGCGTCTCACCAATACAGACCTGGTGGAGACCTCCCCGAATCTATCCCCGGACGGGAGCAAGATCGCCTATGTCACGGGTGACGTGCACACTCCGGACATTTTCATCATGGACGTCTCCACAAGGCAATCGATCCGACTCACCGATCATCCGGCTGCGGACTACAGCCCGGCCTGGTATCCGGACGGAAGCGCACTCGTCTTCGTGTCCGACCGTGACGGAACGCCGGGTATCTGGAGGACGGGGCAATTCGGAGGAAGTGAGATCAAGCTCGTCTCGGATGGCCGGGAACCCTCGGTTTCTCCAAATGGGAAGCAAATACTCTTCACACGAACAGATTCGTCCGGATTCGCGCGTGTCTGGGTCGCCGACTTGAGTGAGCCGCGGCCGCCTCGAATGCTAGTCGTGGGAAACACAGGTCTTTGGGATCACTCGAATCCGGCATGGTCACCCGACGGTGGGCGTATATGCTACTCGGACCATGACAACCTCTGGGTCATACCCTCACGGGGAGGCGAGGCAAAGCGGCTGACTCGGAATGGACATCGCGACAGCCATCCGGCTTGGTCGGCAACCGGCCGCTACGTTTACTTCTCATCTCTCCGCGGCGGCCTCGCTGCCCTGTGGCGCGTGGACACTTCGTCGCTGCACGTAGAGCGCATGACGACTGGCGGTGGCGGCGAAGTGTTTCCCACACTTTCACGCAACGCCTCGCGAATCGCCTATTGCACATCGGAAGGGCGCTATGAGATCGCATACCGGGACTTGCGTCATGGAACCGGCGGACGCCTGTCCGACCTCAATCACGCAATCATGCCCGCAATCGCCCCTGATGATATGCAGGTCGTCACGATCTCAGACCAGCAAGGCGGGAAGTTCGATCTCTGGGTCCAATCGATCGCCGCACACACTGCGCCGAGGCGACTTACGGATCAGCCCGGGGGAGCCTCTCACCCTGCCGTTTCCCCCGATGGCCGGTGGATCGCCTACTACAGCCTGGGGGAAGCCCGAGATCTGTGGATTGTTCCACTGCATGGTGGCGATCCTCGTCGATTGACCGAGGGGGCCGGAAGGAATGTCCACCCCGCCTGGTCCCCGGATGGCCAGAGGCTGGCGTTTTCGTCCGATCGCACGGGAAGTCCCCGAATCTGGGTGATGCCAATGACGGCTGGCACACCGACTGCCGCTCCGCAGGTGGTAACCCCCGACAGCGTCGCCGCAGTAGCGCCTGCCTGGTCAATTGATGGCACCCGAATCGCGTTCATCGGGGCCTTTGCGACCGGAAACGACGTGGGCATCGTTTCGGAAGACGGAGTGGCAGGCGTCGAACAGGCAACGAGGGGGGCGGGTGCGATTCGGGTTCGTTGGGGCAGGGCCGGGAAGCTCGATCATCTCCTCGTGAGTGGGAGTTGGGGGGCGGACACTCTGAGCCTGCGCACGATCACCACGGACGGAGGCATCATCGCCCGGCACCCTGAAGTCTCGTTTGGCTCCACATCAGCGGAGGGATTCTTCGACGTCTCGCGGCCGGGCAACAAGCTGGTTTGGACGCGACGGCAGGCCCTGGGGGATCTCTGGCTCTTGCAAGCTGAGTCCGGATCGTACTAGGCTCCCTTCCCCTCCCCCCTCCACATCGGAGGCAACAGTGCCTGAAAACAAAGAAGAGTACGTCGAGATCCCTGTCATGCGCATCAGGGACGCGCTGAGCAAGGTGGAGGCTTGGTGTCGCGGCATTCGTGAGACCCTCATGTACCTTCCTTCTGACACAAAGGCGCGTGTGCCAAAGGGACATATCACGAACGGTGGTGGTGGCCTTCCCTTGCTTCTCGACGGCTGCCCGCCTCCCGAGGACGACGACAAGCCCTGCTAGGGCGGTCACACGGGCAAGCCGAACCCAAGAGGCGTATTCACCGAGGCCAAGGTCGCGTTCATGGACGCTGGACCAAGTCGATCGGATTCTGCGAACAAGATACGAACCATTTATCTTGTTCTGACCGCCCGCTGTAATCTCACTTGCTCGTATTGTTTTCAGAACAGCAAGTCAAACCGCAGAATGAGCTATGGGACGGCAGTCGCGGCCGTCGATCTCGCGTTCTCATCGAGGCAGAGTCAAGTCAAAGTCGAGTTTTTCGGCGGCGAGCCGTTCCTCGAGTTCGACCTCATGAGACGGACCGTCGATTACGCTAAGCGCGCCTGCCCTCAAGAAAAGTCCGTGACGTTTGGAATCATTACGAACGGGACTCTCCTTCGGTCGGAGCAGTTGTCCTTCCTGATTGAAAATGACTTCAAAGTCCTGCTGAGTTTCGATGGGCCACCTCCCGCGCAGGACGTTCGCGGACGCGGCACTTTCGCGCCTCTAGATCGCCTCCTTGACAAGCTCCGAAATGACTACCCGCACTATCTCCGATCTCGATTCTCAATCAGCGGAACATACACGGCATCTACGTACCATCTCATGGCGGGAGCTCTTGAGTACTTCCTGGGAAAGGGAGTGCGGAGCGTCTATCTCACGCCCGTGTACACGCACGATCCGACCTGGCGTGTTGATTCCCTGGATGTTCTAGAGGACCAATTCCAAGGGATGTTCCAAATCAGCAAGGGGCACTACGAGTGCACGGGTGAGGTCCCCTACAGAATCTTCTCTCCGGATCCGCACGGGGACGAGCACTCACCGCGCGGGCGGACCATGTGCGGCGTGATGCGCGGAGAAACGCCAACGGTCGATGTCGATGGTCAGGTTCACGGATGCGCAACGTTTGCCGGCTCGTACCAGACCTTTCCCTCCGAGTTCCTTCGCAGCAGGGTCGAGAGCATGTCCATGGGGAGCATTCACGATCCAGACCTACAAGCGCGCTACCGAGCGTTTCCGATTGCTGTTCGCGAGGCCGGGCTGTTCCACCAGAAGCATGAAAAGTATTCCTCCCTCAGAAAGTGTGCCGAGTGTGAGTATCTCGCCGAGTGCTCCGTGTGCCCGACGTCGATCGGCCACATTCCCGGCAATCAGGACCCCAATCGCATCCCGGACAGCCTTTGCGCATTCAATCTGATCTCTCTCAAGTATCGAGCCAAGTTTGCAGAGTACCTCCGAGAGGCCACCAAGCCGAAGACGGTTTACGACTTCCTATTCTCCGCCGGACAGGTTTCGGGAGGTCAACGCATCGGGCTGAAGGCTTAAGGGCGGGGAGAACGATGGCGAATAGAAGAACATCGTCAACTGCCTGGCCTTCGCCTCCCGCGAGCCTGCTGTTTGTTGTTCGGCTTTCCGAGAACGAGGCTGTGATTACCGCCGCCCGGGAAGCCATCGACGTGGCGGAGGTCCTTCCGTCATTGCGGCTTGATGCGGTTCTTGATGGTGCTCCACCTGGTCCAATCCACGAGGGCGACTATGTGATCGCGCTCTACGACAACTCCTCGCCTGCCAAAGTGGTTTCTCGTCGAGTTCTGGACGCCATTCCGGACTACTATGCGGACGTACTGAGTCTGGCAGCCGAGTCGCTGGAAGGCGGTCAGCTGACACCAAGGCAGGATGATCGACTCCTCCATCTGTCGATTCCGCCACAGTCCCGTTACCTTGCAGTCTTTCGCGTGATTGAAATCACGCCTCCCGCGGGTAGAAGAAGGAGCTCAACGCGCGCGGAGGGGGAGATCGACGGCGCCGGGTGGCGGTTCACAGTCCAGCCGCTCGTGGCGTATGCACTCCCGCAAGGTGAGGGCGCGCCCGGCCTCACCAGTGGCCTGAACGTCGAGCCACCGCTGCCGTCCCCAGGTGACGCGACAACCATCACCTTCCCCGAAATCGTGCCATTTCCTCCACCTGGATGGGACCCTACCAACCCCGAGCGGTGCGGTGCTTCAGTCGGGAATTCGCAGTTCCACAATTCCGGACCCCCAGGCCGCCGGTTCAACATCGTTATCCTGGGCGAGGGTTTTCAACAGGCCGAGCTGCCCCGTTTCGACGCACGGGCGACGACTCTTGCCAGTGGGCTCCTGCGAATGGAGCCGTTCGCGTCCCATACCAGCAAGCTGAACATTTACATCGGTCGCGCTTTTTCGACCGACTCGGGCACTACGAATTGGGACCCGAATGATCGCCAATGTCAGACGCCAGGTCCATCGAGATGCACCTTCTTCGAAATACAGAGCTGTTGGGTTTCAGGTGTACCCTGCATTCCGTCGAACATCGGCTACATGGGTTCACCGCGTCCGGAGTGGCTCTACGCAGCAGCAGACGAGATCGTTGCCATGGAGTGGGTCGACCTCATCATCGTCATTGCGAACATAGATACTCGAGGCGGATCGGCCTTCCGCTCGCAACGCATCGCGTTCGTTGGCAACTTTACGCCTGATGAAGAGTTCATCAATCTGGCGGCGCATGAAGCTGCGCATGTCATCGCGGCGCTCGGGGAGGAATACATTTCGATCATTCCGTGGAGCGGAACGCGCAACTTGAGGAATGTCGTTGACCGAGATGCGCGTGAGAATGCGTGGTGGAAGCCCCTCGCGCGCGTTGGGGAGGTAGACCCCAGTGGTCGGTTTCGCCACGTTTACGATTGTCCCGCAGACCCACAAAACGCTCCATGCACCGTTTGGGTCAACGAACCGAGCACGATTGACAACAATGATCCGATGCACCTTGGGCTGTACTGGGGAGCTTCGTTCATCGATCCTGGCGAGGATCCCTGCGTGGCCTTTCAGGGGTGGAACAGTCGGTTCCCATATGTTTCACAGCTCGGTCGCAACTTCTTCCGGGGCCGGGCGCGGTGCCGCATGCGGTTGCTTCGCTGGGAATTCTGCCGGGTCTGCTCCGCAGCGATGGTCGAGCAACTCTGGCTCCGAACTATTCGCCCTCTCTTGCCTCTGATTCAGACGTCGAAATGGTAACCCTCCTCGCTGATCGAACTCGGCCGCGGTAGCGCACCACCCCGACCGAAAAAACGCGTCGGCCGCTTCACGAGAGCCGGTTAGAATGATCACTCATCAGCTCGGGAGTTCGCGGAGCCCCAGAGCCCGGGAACCCATGGAGCCCTTGATCGGATCCTCAAGCCATGCGCATCACCGTCGCCGCAGCCTCCCTCCTTCCTCTGGTCCTCGCAGGATGGGTCGTGCCCACGCGTGCGGCTGTCGTCCTGCTCGATGATCAGGATTGCCTCGACTGGGTGCGCACGTTCGATTCGATCGTGTGGAAGCAGAAAGACAGTGCGCTGTCCTCCCGTTCCCTGCTCAAGTTCGATCTCACGAATCTCGGCTTCGTTCAGAGCGTCCAGGCGGCCACGCTCACCCTCTTCGTCGAACGTGCGCAGCCAGGGACGACGCTTCTCGTCCACCATGTCCACGATGCTTCGTGGACCTATCGCAACTCCGAGACCGTGGACCTGTACAACTGGCCGGAGGCCGATCTCATCGCATCGATCGCCGTGACCGATACGGCAACGCTCGCGCTCAACGTCACGAGCCAGGTGAGCGAGGATCTCGCCGCCGGAAGGCCGTTCTCGATCAAGCTTCGCACGGCTCCCGACTTCAGCGCGCTGCGCGTGGCGAGCCCGCTCGCGTCTCGCGGCTTCATGACGCCTCGCCTGCGCGTGGACTACACGCCGGTCGGCGGGCCCGTCCCCCGGCCGGATCTCGCCGTTTCGCCCGCGGATCTCTCCTTCGATCCCATGCAGCCCGTCGCCACCGGCGACACGGTCTCGGTGCGCGCGCGCGTGCGCAACAACGGCGCGGCCGCTTCGATGGCCTCGAGCGTCGCGTTCTGGGACGGAATGCCCGGGACGAGCGGCTCCCAACTGATTGCCACCGTCCCCGTGCCGGCGCTCGCCGCGGGCGGCGGAGCCGCGACCGTCCAGAACGTCTGGAACGGCGTGGCGCGCGGCTACCACGACGTGCATGCGGTCCTCGATCCCGCCGGGGTGATCGTCGAATCGGACGAGTCGAACAACACCTCCTTCAAGCCGTTCGTCGTTTCGGACGTGTACGACCGGTTCTTCGAAAGCTTCGAATACGCCGGACGAAACGAGTACTACACGGACTTCGACATGCCGCCGGAGTTCGGCCTCCCGGTGCCGAAGGCCGCGTTCATGGAGCGCTCAGGGGCTTTCGGCTGTCATGGGCGCCATCAGCTCGAAGTGCGGGTGGACGGCACGGGAGACGACGGGACGGTGTGGATCGAGCGCGCGTTTCCGGTCGAGCCTTCGAGCCGCTATCGCGTCTCGGCCGACTGGCGGGAGTACCGGTACGACTTCGACATGGCGTTTCCGGCCGTGGTCGCGATCGACGTCCTCGATCCGGAGATGGAGGCCGACTTCACGTTCCTCGGGATTCCGCCGGACGATGGCTGCCGGCCCTGGTCCTACGAGCGGGTCGTCGACACGGGGCCCTACGACCACGTGTGGGTCGCGATCGGATTCTCGATCGTCTGGGAGACCGCCGGCGTGCTGGGCCTCGACTCCGTCTCGGTCGTGCTCGAGAAGCTGTCGCCGATCGGCGCCACGCCGGTTCCGCCGACGCTCGGAATGGCCGGCCCCGCGCCGAATCCCACGCGGGACGGGGCCGAATTTCGGGTCTGGCTCGCCGAGCGATCGAGACTCGAGGCTTCGGTCTACGACGTGAGGGGCCGCCTCGTCCGCCGGATCTTCGACGGCTACGACGGTCCGGGAGAAAGGCGCCTGCGGTGGGATACGCGCGGCTCGGACGGGGCGGCGGTGCCGGCCGGCGTCTACTTCTTCGCGCTTCTCGCCGACGGAAGGTCGCTCGGAGAACGGAAGCTTGTCGTCGTCCGCTGAGCGTTCGCGATCAATCGGCGAAGCGCGCACCCCTCTCCGCGAGCAGCTCGCGCAGGAGCGAGCGGTGGCAGCGCGTCTCGTCCTCGCAGTAGCAGCCCACCGAGAAGTTCGCCTGGTGGGACAACGCGGCGAGAAGATCGAGCGCGTGACGGTTGTCGGGCTTCGCCATCTCGGCGCGATACTTCCGCGCGAATGCCGCCCATTGCGACGGCGTCCGCACCGCAAGCCCCAGCTTCATGGTCGCGAGACTCGGCGCGAGGTTCGGAAACCACACGTCGTACCAGTTCTCGGACGCGTACCGGGTCTTCGGCACGCCGCGCGGCGGACGGCGGACCGTTCCGATGCGCGTGCCCTCGCCCTTCTTCCTCGGGCTCCCGAGCCTCACCACGCGAATCGCCATTCCGCGCGCTTTCCCTCTACGCTCCCCAGCCCTCGTCCGCCGTCGGCCCGTAGATCGACGGCACCGGAACGTCGAGCAGCCGGATGTAGACGGTGAGCTGCCCGCGGTGATGAATCAGGTGATTCATGTTCTGCCGCACAACGGACGCCCGTGGTGCCGTGAACAGTACGCGGTCCCCGTGCTTCAAGGACCAGGGTACGTCAAAGTCCGCGTCCTTCGCGGACGCGAGTGCCTCCCGTGCTTCGCGCACCCCCCGGTCGAACTCGTCGAGCAGGGTCTCCGTCTTCTCAAAGCTGTAGCCGCCCGCGCTTCCCAGGTCGAGCTCGGTGTGCTTGAGCGTGAGCGTATTCCAGCCCGGCATGCGCGCGACGAGCTGCGCGAGGTGCCCGAGCGCGAACGATTTGGGGTGCGGCTTCCACGTCCCGCGGTCGCTCGGAACGCGCTCGAGGAGCTTCCTCGTCGTGACCATCTCGAGATCGAACTCCGGCAGCAGCGACTGTCCAATGCTCATGGCGATCTCCTCCAGGCGGCGCGTCGAACCTGCGTCCGGCTGACACGTCCGTGACGTCCAGCGGCACACATCCGTGACGATTCTGTGTCGCGGACACGGGCATCTGTATCGAGCGTCTCTCCACTTCCGTCCGAAACAAACGAAACACCCGCGCGCCGCCGGCCCGCGAGCAGCGTTCCAACTCGTTGCAGCATCGCGTCCTCCGGCGGCGTGTTTCGGATGCCGCCAGGATGGCCCGGCGATTGCAATTCAGGACGGCGCCGAGGGCGGATCCCGCAGGGGGTCCCGGCTCATACCCTCCCGGCGTTGGTGTGACGCCTGACGAGCGAGCTCTTCGCCTTTCTCTTTCGCTCACGGGGCGGCCACCTTCGGGCACGCCGGTGATTGTGGTCGGCGACCCCCGGGATCCGCCCTTGGCTCCCGCAACGAAGGTTGTTCTACGCGTCCCAACTGGACGAAACTCCCGGGGTCCCATTGGACCCCGGGGGCCTACCCGTGAAGAGCCCAGACGAGCCACCCGATGCCCCGCTCGATGACTCCGTGAACGACACGACCGCGCGCGTTCGCGTCGAGCTTCTGCGTGAGCTCGCGAACGACGCGCCCGACGATTCGACGACCTGGTTCCTGCTCGGCCGTGAGCTCTTGCGGCTCGGAATGGCCGGCGAAGCCGTGGACGCATTCGAGCATGTCGTCGCGGTCGAGCCGGACTATACGGCGGCTTACCGACAGCTCGGAAACGCGCTCGAGCAGGAAAACCGCTTCGAGGACGCGGCCCGAGTCTACCGCCGGGGCGTCGAAGTTTCGGAGCGGACGCAGGATCTCCAGGCGGGCAAGGAAATGCGGGCTTTCTTGAAGCGGCTCGCGCGCGATCACGGGGTGGCCTCGTCCGAGCCCGACGCGCTACCATAGGACCCGCTCGCAGGGGGATCCGGGCCCCTGCCCTGTGGCTCCATTTCACTTCCCGAACCGACTCGTCCCCCCGACCCCGAGGGACCCACGTGCGTCGTCTCCTCCCGAACCCTCCGATCCATTGCCGTTTCCTTCGCGCCTGGGCCCTGGCCTGTGCGGGCGCATTCGCGCTTGCGATCTTCACCTCGCTGCCGGCGCTCGAAGCGTTCGCGGGCGAAGAGGAGGAAGAGGAGCTCGAAGCCGAACGCTCGGGGCCCGGTCGGCCTACGGGCCCCGTTCCGCTTTACGGCTACGGCCCGCGCCTCAAGGGACCCAAGCGAATGTCGCTCGAGGAGCTCGAGGAGCTCGCGGCGCAGACGTTCGAGCGCCGCCCGGTCGGTCGCGTGATCGCGGGCTTCGGTCCGCCGCCGGGATACGACTGGGTGTCGCTCGGCCCGCGCCCGATCCTCGACGAGTTCTGGTCGGGGGGTGCCAACGCTTCGGGGCGGGTGTCGGCGATCGCGGTCGATCCGCGCAATGCCCAGGTCGCGTATCTCGCCGGCGCTCAGGGCGGCGTGTGGAAGACGACGGACGGCGGGACGAGCTGGGCTCCCTTGACTGACGGCCTGTCGAGCCTTTCGTCCGGCGCGCTCGCGCTCGATCCGGCGAACCCGGACGTCGTCTACTACGCGACCGGCGAGCAGCACTACTCGATCGACAGCTTCTACGGCGACGGCGTGTTCCGCAGCAACAACGGCGGCGCGGACTGGTTCAAGGTCGCGTCCATCACCGAAGCCGGGAGCTACATCGCGCGCGTCGGCATCGCGCCCGACAACTCGGACGTCGTCTATCTCGCAAGCAGCGCGGGCTTCGTCCGGACGAACAACGGCGGAACGACCTGGGAGGTCACGCTCTCTTCCCCGGGCCGGTGGTGCAACGACCTCGCGGTGGATCCGGTCAAGCCGGGCGTCGTGTACGCAGCGCTCTACCGCAACGGCGTCTACCGCTCGGACGACTACGGGACAACCTGGACCCTCATGTCGGGCGGCATGCCGACCGCGGGCTTCGAGCGAGTGAACCTGGCGCTCGCGCCCTCCGAGCCCGACGTCCTCTACGCAAGCCTCGTCGACTCCGTGACGAGCGGGCTTTTCGGCATGTACCGCACCGCGAACGGTGGACTGTCGTGGACGAAGCTCACGGCCACGCCGAACTATCTCGGCGGCCAGGGCTGGTACGACAACACGCTCGTCGTTCATCCGAACGACGCGAACACGGTGGTCGCGGGCGGCGTTTATCCCTACAGCGGAACGTCGTACGGCGTGATCCGGAGCACGAACGGGGGGGCGAGCTGGACGGACATCACGTTCGGACCGGCCGGGAACCGCGTTCACCCGGATCAGCACTTCCTCACGTACGGGCCGGATCTCACACTGTGGATCGCGAACGACGGCGGCGTGTGGCGCAGGCCGAACGGCGGCACGACCTGGATCAACTGCAACTCGACGCTCTCGCTGACGCAGTTCTACACGGTCGCGCAGAGCCCGACGGATCCGGACTTCATCGTGGGCGGGACACAGGACAACGGCTCGGTGCGTTACGCGGGCTCGGACGTGTGGCCGCAGGTGATCGCCGGTGACGGCGGCCCGGTCGCGTTCCGGCTCGACAATCCGACCGAGTACTTCACGACCTACGTGCGCATGAAGCCCGTGTACAAGTGGTCCACGTCGGGCGCGTATCTCGGCGACGTCACCGGCCCCTGGCAGGCGGCGGGCGACCGCGCCGACTGGTGCACCGGGCCGCTCGTCGGCGACCCAAACTTCACGAACACGCTCTACGCGGGAACGTATCGCGTCTGGCGCACGGCGAACGGCGGTGGCTCGTGGACGGCCACCTCGTTCGATCTCACGGGCGGCTCGGGTGTGCTGCGCGCGATCGCGCCCGCGCCGAATGCCCCGGGCACGATCTACGCCTCCTCGAGCGACGGGCGACTCTACGTCACGGTCGACCTCATCGACTGGCAGCTTCGGAACGCCGGGCTTCCCTCGGGTCTACGGTTGCCCAAGATCGCGGTCGATCCGGCGAACTCGTCGATCGCGTACGTGATCGCGGATCGCTCTTCGAGCGGGCGCGTGTATCGGACGACCAATCAGGGTGTGTCGTGGACTTCGATCACCGGAACGCTGCCCGTGGGGCTTCGGCCGTTTTCGCTCGCGGTCGACTTCCGCACGGCCCCGCCGCGCCTCCATGTCGGAACTGACTACGGCGTGTACGTGTCGGTCGATCAGGGCGCGACGTGGATCAAGGTGGACGCGGGCCTGCCGGACGTGGCGACGTACGATCTCGCGCTCGATCCGGTGCACAACCTCCTGGTCGCGGCCACGCACGGGCGCGGGATCTACCGCACGAGCCCGGATCTCACAGGACCGTCGGTCACGGTGACCTCGCCGGCCGGTGGCGAGATGTGGGCGCCGAGCAGCTCGCACCTCATCACGTGGAACGCCGCCGATGCGGCCGGGGTGGACTCGGTCACGATCCTCCTTTCGATCGACGGCGGGGCGAGCTACGACTCGACGGTCGCGCGCGGGATTCCGAACGCGGGCTCGTTTGACTGGACGACGCCGCACGCCAACCTCCCGGACTGTAAGATTCGGATCGTCGCGTGGGACGGCTGGCGCAACTCGGACTCCGGCGAAAGTCCGGCGAGCTTTGCCATCGTCGGGGCAGTCGCGGTCGAAGATGCGGGCGCCGGCACGTTCCGCCTCCATCCGGCCTGGCCGAATCCGGGACGTCCGCCGATCCGACTCCGCTACACGGTCGCGCGGTCCGCACCCGTGTCGCTCGAATTGTTCGACCTCGCGGGCCACCGCGTTCGCACGCTCGTCTCAGAGAACGCTTCGTCGACGGCGAGCACGCACGAAGTGACCTGGGACGGACGCGATCAGGCGGGGCGACCGGTCGGACCGGGAATCTACTTTGCGCGCTTCCGCGCCGGAGACTTCGAGGGCCGAACCCGGTTCGCGATCCTGCCCTGAGATCGCGGACATGTGGCTCAGGTCCCCCTCCTCATTCAATTCCCTGATTGAGCAGAGCTAGATATCTCGTGTAGACGAATTGACGACCCCACTGTCTGCCCGTCGCTTCACGAACAATTCCAACGTCCTCGAGGCGACGAATCGCGGCGGTGACGGTCGGCTGAGAAATATGGAGGATGCTCGCGGCCTTGGGAATGGAGAGAATCGCCCGGTGGCATAGCAACTCATGCACCCTTGCGGCCGACGCTGCACGCTTTCCTCTGAGGATTACATCTCGATCCTTGTTGAACAGCTCGACGATCTTCTTTGTGGCGATGGTCGCTTGCTCCGCCACCTCGCGCACGCCCGTTAGAAAGAAGTAGAACCATCCCTCCCAGTCACCCTCTGTTCGAATCCTTTGAAGAGTCTCGTAGTATTCATCCCGATGCACCTTCAGATAGAGGCTCAGGTAGAGCAACGGTCGCTCCAGAACGCCCTCACTGCACAGGATGAGGGTAATGAGAAGGCGGCCGAGACGCCCGTTTCCGTCGAGGAAAGGGTGAATCGTTTCGAATTGGGCGTGAGCGAATCCGGCCTTCAGAAGCGGCGGGGTTCGTCCAAATTGGTCGTTGATGAACTTCTCGAGGTTGTCGAGAGCGGGCAGCAGTTCCTGCGGCGGCGGGGGCACATAGCGTGCATTCCCCGGGCCCGTTCCACCCAGCCAGTTTTGGCTCCTGCGAAACTCTCCTGGATCCTTCGACGCACCGCGGTCGTCCTTTAGTAGGAGTGCGTGCATCTCCCTGACCAATCGCAAGACCAGAGGAAAGTCTTGTTTCCTAATCCTCGCGAGGCCGTGGTTGATCGCCGCGACATAGTTCGAAACTTCTCTGACGTCGTCCGTCGGGGCTCCGGGGACAGCTGCGCTCTCAAACAACAGAAGGTCTGAGAGCGTCGACTGGGTTCCTTCAATTTGGCTCGAGAGCACTGCTTCTTTTCGGATGTAGGAGTAGAGAAAGAGCGCAGGGTCAGGCAGCATCAGTGTCACACCGTCAAGTTTGCCAAGCGCATGACTTGCACCTTCCAGGGCCTCTTCCATTCGCGTGTCCATCACGAGCGGCGGTTGAGGGGGCAGCGGCGCTGGAATGAAGGCCGCAAAACCCTCCTGGCCACGTCGTTGCGATACGAACCTCCCTGCACGACTCGACGGCATGTCGGCCCTCCTTTGTGGAGGATTTTAAAGAAAACGGCCTAGATGTTTAAATGCGAAATCGGAAATTAAAGGAAGGTTTGGGGCGGACACTGGCTATAATTGATTGTGAATAAACAAATTATTGATTTCCTAGGCGGTCGCGCTGGTTGCCGCGTTCGTGACGAGCGGCGCCGGGGCCAGGGCGGCCGCCGGCTCCGCCTCGCGCGCGGTCTCCGGGACACCCGCAACCTTCACGACCACGATCGTCACGTCGTCGGACTGGTGAAGTCCGTGCGAGAACGACGCGACGTCGTCGCAGATCGCGTCAGCGATCCGGCGCGCGGGCTCGTGGCGCATGCGGCGCATGAGATCGTGCAGGCGTTCGTCGCCGTAGAGGCCGTTTCGGCTCTCCGCCTCGGTCACCCCGTCGGTGAAGAGGAGCACGACGTCCCCTGGCTCGAGCGTGATCGTCCCCTCGTCGTACTCCGCCATCGGGAAGACTCCCAGAATGAGGCCGCCGGTCGAGAGCTCCTCGATCCGTCCGTCCGCGCGCACGACGAGCGGCGGATTGTGGCCCGCGTTCGAGTACGAGAGCCTCCGCGCGTGCGGGTCGAGCGCGCCGTAGAAGAACGTCACGAACTTGCTGTTCCCGGCCATGGATTCCATGAGCTGACGGTTCGCCTGCGTCGGCACCTGCGGGACGTTCGTGCCACGCGCACACTCGGCCCGGAGAATCGCCTGCAGGTTCGACATGAGAATCGCGGCGGGCACGCCCTTTCCGCTCACGTCCGCGATTGCGAGCGCGATCCGGCCGTCGCTCAAATTGAAGTAGTCGAAGTAGTCGCCGCCGACCGCGAAGCACGGCAGGTTCACGCCCGAGACCTCGACGTCGCGCACGGTGAGGACGCCCTTCGGCAGGAGGTCCTGCTGGATCCTCTTCGCGACCGCGAGCTCCTGCTCCTGCGCGCGCCGCTGGCGGTCCCTCAGGATGTAGCCGCGCAGGAGATTCCCGATCGAGATCATCCCGATCATGATGACCGGCGGCACGATCTCGATTTGTGATCCCCCGAACGTCGTCATGGACCAGCCCGCGACCAAATAGAGAAGGATCGCAACCAGCGCAAGGAGTGCGAGCGACACGGGTGACACCGCCGCGGCGAGGAGGAGCCCGAGCACGATTGCCGTCACCGCCCAGGCGAACACCTGGGCGCTCCGTGGAACGCGCTGGATGTAGTCGTTTCGGAGGATGCTGTTCAGGACCGATGCGTGCGCGTACGCGAGCGGAAAGCTCACCTTGAACGGCGTCGGCCCGAAGTCGGAGATCGCCGACGTCGCCGCCGTGTTGCACACGAGCACGACCTTGTCGCGGAACGGATCGCCGCCCGGCTGTCCGGCCGCCCCCGCGCCCGCGTCTGCCCCGCCGGGTCCTGCGCCCGTCGCCGCGCGGTCGGCGATCTCGCGCATGACCGCGTGGAACGAGTGCTGATTGCGGAACGCCTGCTCCTCGCCCGGGAAGCTGATGAGTACGCGCCCGTGCCGGTCGACCGGAATGCGGATTGTCCCTCCCGGATACGGCAGCACCGCATGCCCGCCCTCGAAGCGCAGGAGCCGCCAGTCGGCGCCCAGGTAGCGCGCCGCCATGAGGAGCGCGAGCGCGGGGAACGCGCGTCCCTGATGGTTGATGAAAAGCGGCACGGCGCGCGAGACGCCGTCCACGTCCTGGTAGAGCCCGACGTGCCCGACGACGGCCGTCGACTCGGCGATGATCTCCTCGAGATCGAAGTTGGTGTTCGCCGAGCGCATGAGCTCGACTCCCGCCGGCAGATCGGTCGTGAACCGGAGCCAGAGCGAGCGCAAAGGATCCACCGTGAGGCTTTCGATCGGCACCAGGTTCTGTCCGTCGGCTTCCGTGAGCGGGAAGTACACGCCATTGACAATCCGCGGGTCGCGCGCGATCACCGCCGCGAGGATCTCGTCGTTCGTCGGCTCGTCCGGATTCTGGGGCTTGATCTTGTCCGGGCCGACGAACAGAAGGTCCATGCCGACCGAGCGCACGCCGCGGTCCTTCAGGTCCGCAAGCAGCACGGCGTACTGGTCGCGCGCAATCGGCCACGAGTTGCCGTATGCCTTGAGCGACGGCTCGTCGATCGCGATGATCGAAATTCCCGGGTGCACGGGACGCTCGCCCCTGAGGCGGAGGCGAAGATCCTGCGTCGCGAGCTCGAGCCGCTTCGCCACGCCGACGAACGGCACGACGAGCGACACGGCGAACGCGAGCGCGCCAACGGCGAGCCCGAAGCGGATGGCGTCGCCTTTCAGGCGCGGAATCTCGACCTGGGGAATGCGCATTCGACCCAGCGGGGAAGCCACGAACACCTCACCGATCGGGAAAGGGGAGCGGCGCCGGTCCCCCCCCCAGGGCCACCGGCGCCACGCGTTTCCGGAGACGGCTTCTACTTCTCCTTCCAGTAGAACGAGGTCGGACCGACGGCCACGTCCGCGGCGCGCGCGCCGCCCGGCCGCGACACGACTTCCGTGCGCGCAGGCTGCTTGGCGTCGCCCTTCGGATTCGCGTCGGGCACGCGCGTCCGCGCCTTCGCGAGCATGGCCTTGATCTCCTCGTTCGAGAGCTTGCTCACCTTGCCCTTCGAGGTGTCGCCTTCGGTCGGAATGCCGAGCAGATACGACGCCCGCTCGACACCGCCCGCTTTCTCGAGCGCCTGCTCGAACGCGCGCGCGGACTCCTCGTCACGCCCGGCCTGCTTGTAAGCGAGGCCGAGGTTCAAGAGGATGCCGGGATCCGCCGAGTCGAGAGCAGCAGCCTGCGTGTAGTTCTCGATGCCGACGTCGACCGTCCCGTCGAGCACGGCCAGGTTCCCGAGGTTCGTGAGCGCGGCCGCGCGCCCGTCCGGTTCCTCGAGCAGGCGCACGAACTCCTTCTTCGCCTCATCGGTCTGGCCGTTCTGCGCGTAGATGATGCCGAGCTGCGCGCGCAGGACGACGCGGTCTTTCGGCGCCGCAGACGTCGCGGTCACCGCACTCGAGCCGCCGGATGCCGGCACCGTGACGGTCGCCGACGCCGTGGTCTTGCCCGAAGCGGCAGAAGTTCCGGATTGAGCGCCGGCGTCGGATGCGACGGCGAGCAGCAGACAGGCGGCCACCGCCGGCGCGAACGCAGATCCCCGTGCGAGCATCCGCCGCCCGGGATCGAGTGGTTTCTCAGGATGGAAACGCATTAGAAACTCCCCCTTTCCTGTTCCTTCTTCTCGTGACCCTTCCAGTACAGCACGCGAGTCGCGTTCGCAGGATCGGCTGCGCGCGAACCGCTGACCTTGGACACCACCTTGGTCGGACGGCCCGGTTCAAGCGGCGATCCGGACTCCGCCTGGGCATCCATCTTCGGCACGCGGCTCGCCGCCTGCCGCAACCTCTGGCGGATTTCCTCGGACGTCAATCGGCGCGGCGGACTCGCCTGTCCGCCCGCCGGCTCCGGCAAACCGAGCAACCGCTCGGCGTCGCCGGGATCGGGCAGGAGCGCGAGGGCCGCGTTGAAGCTCTTGTCGGCGCCGGCTTCATCGCCCTGCGCCCAGCGCGCGAGCCCCTGGTTCAAAAGCGTCCCGGGATCGCGCTCGAGCGCGAGCGCCCGGTCGTACGTCGCGGACGCGGAGTCCGCGCGACCCTCGAGCAACTGCACGTTGCCCAGGTTGTTGAGCGCCGTCGCATCGGCCGGGTCGGCGGCGAGGAGCCGCGCCCACTCCGCACGCGCTTCGACGAGCCTTCCCTCGAGCGCGTAGACGAGCGCGAGCTGATTCGTTTTCCCCGGATCGACCGACGACTTGGGCTCGGCGTCGAGCGGCTCCAAGAACTTCTGCTTGAGGAACGCACTCTGCCACGCTCGCAACGTATCGAGATCGCTCGCGAACCGCCGGTCGATCTGCTCCGCGCCCGGAGGCGTGACACTCGGCGGCGGCGTCTCGGGAAGCGAGGGCACGTATTCGGCCCACGCCTCCTCGACCGGAACGACCCGGAAGTCGGACGACGCTTCCCAGCGGCGATAGATCCCGGCACCCTCCTCCCACGCCTCGAGGAACGACTTCCCGAGCATCGTGGTCTCGACCGGGATCCACACGCGCTCGCCGCGCACGACGTACAGGTCCTCATCGACCGAGAGTGCCAGCGCGTTCCGCGGATGCACGCCCGCGTCGAACATCATGAGGATGTGTCCCGGCCCGTCCAGGAACGCGGTCGGAATCCCTACGTTCTCGAGCATCGTGCAGTACAGGACGGACGTGTCGTCGCAGTCGCCGGTCCGGCTCGCGAGCAGGCCGCGAGGATACTGGATCTGGTCGACGGCTGCGCGCGTCGTCGAAACCGACGAAAACGGCGAGTTCGGATCCGGCACGTACGTGATCCCGTAGCCCGAGAGCGCGTTCCACATGCGCATCGCGGTCATGACGTTCCGGAGCGGCCCGCCCTCGAACGCCTGGTCGCGCCCCTGGACGACCGCGCGTGCGAACGTCGAGACGACCGGATCGGTGGGCGTGACGAACGCCGCCGCCGCGCGCGTGTCCTCCCACGAGATCGCGCCCGGTCGGTAGACGAAGAACTGCGTGGTCGCCTTCTCGACGCGCGTCCGATTCTTGTGCCGGTACGAGAGTCGCACGTCGGCCTGCGCGGCCTTGTCCTCGTCGAGGGCGAGGATCTCGTTTCCGAACACGGCGGTGAGCGGCACTTCCTTCGTCTCCTTGGGACGCACGACGACTTCCTTCTCGGTCGGCGCGTCCATGAGACCGGGCACGAAGACGGAAAGGATCGCGGCCTGCGGCTCTTCGACGCGCGACGTGAGCTTCACAGTCCCGACCGGATGCTCCGCGTAGCGCTGCTTCTGCGACGCGTAGACCTGGTCCATCTCCGCCTTCTCGACCCGGATGCGCGACGGATTCAAGTTGAACGCGACCGCGGCCGTGAAGCGATCGGACGACGGGAGATACGGCGGCACGATGTGCGCGTAGTCGAACTGGAGCACCTTCCAGCGCACGCCGGCTCCGAGCGACCAGGTCCAGCCCTCGCCCTCGAGCCCCTGCTTTTTCGCCAGATCCTTCATGAGACCGCCCTGCACGCCGAACATTCCCCGATACCAGTATTCGCTCCCGACGTGGAGCTGGTTGTTGACGTCGACCGCCACCGTCCACGGATCGAGGGGCCGGTACGCGGCGCCGACCGTGAACAGCGGATCGCCGAGGCGCTCGCGCGGGCCGTTCTTGTGGGTCACCGAGCGGCCGGTCACGTCCTTGAGCGTCGCAGCGACGCGAAGCCGATCCGCGCGCACGTACTGGACGCCCAGGTCGAACGTCGTTCCGTTCCACTCCGTGAACGTGCTCCCGTCGAGATCCGTGGTCGCGTCCAGATAGCGGAACGCGCCGCCGACCGAAATCTCCTTCCCGAAGCGATACGAGTAGCCGAGGCTGAACGTGTTCTCGCGGTAGCCGAGCCCTGCGTCGTCGCTCGCCGACTGCTTCCACGAGAACGCCGCGGCCTGGTAGTCCGTGATCGGGAACACGTAGCCCAGATAGTTGTCCTTGAGATCGGTGCCGTACAGGCTCCCGAGCGTGCTCGTCACTTCCTGGTGCCCGAGCCGCGAAAGGCCGGCCGGATTCCAGTAGAGCGCGTTTCCGTCGTCGGCAATCGCGCTGAACGCGCCGCCCATGGCCTGCGCGCGGGCGCCGACCGGCTGATCGGCGGCCGTCGCCGCCTCAGCCTCGTCATACGTCACGGCCGCGTTCGCGAGCGCGAGCACGAGTGCAAAAAGGATCGCAAGCGCGATCGCCCATGCCGTGCGCCGGATCATCGGTTCGCCACCACGACGGTCTTGGTCGACGTCTCGCCGTCGAACCGGACCGCGACCACGTAGAGCCCGGAGGGCACGACTTCGCCGTCGCCATTCTTCCCGTCCCACGTGACGACGTTCCGTCCCGGCGGGAACGCACCGTTCTCCGCGACCTCGCGCACCAGGCGGCCCGCGCGGTCGAACACCTTGACCGCGGCCTGTCCCCCACGTCCGAGCTCGAAGGAGATCGCCGTTTCCGTGTCGAATCCGCCGCCGTTCGGCGAGAGAACCCGCGGCTGGCAATCGAGGCCGCGCACGCCCTCGAACCCGGCGCCCGTCGTGACGGGCTCGGTCAGCGCGAAGGTGCCGAGCGATTGGATCGTGGTGCTCACGGCGCGTCCGTCCGCGCTTGGCGCCCCTCCGACCGCGACGAGCGAAAAGTCCGTCGGGTCCACGCGCTGAAGCGTCGGCGGCGCGAGTCCGGGATCCCCGCCCGGAGGCGGGCCTGCGTTCGGCACCTGCACCTTGAGCGTCGCGGGCTTTGCGAGATCCGTGAGGAGCGCGTTCACCCGCCAGATCTTGAGCCACCCTTCGCCGCGCAGCGAATCGGAGACCGCGACCGAGTCGATGCGCACGATCTGGTCCGACGGCCACGCGTTGGGCGGCACGTAGAGCTCGACCTCACCGCCGGTCGTGAACACGCGCCCGCCCGTCACGTGATCGACGCGCGCGGGGCTCGTCACGTTCGCACTCGGCGCCAGGTTGTCGACGATCACGGTCACCTGCACGTAGCCGACGAGCCCGAGCGAATCGAGCGAGCCCACGCGGAGCTCCCACGGGCCGTCGGTCCCGAGCGTCGTGTCCCAGCGGTAGAGCGGCTCGCCGGGCGGAGGCAGCGTGGGCGACGTGAGCACCGTGTCCCACGCGACACGGCCGACTGGGCGCAATTCGATCAGATAGTGGAGGAAGCGTGGATCCGCGACGTTTCCGACCACGTCCACGACACCGCGCACGACGTCGTCGAACGCCGGCGAGGAGACGATCGGCCGCGGTGGCGTCGCATCTACTGTGAACGGCCACTCGAAGGCCAGCGGGCTCACGTTGAGCGCGCGGTCCTTCGCCCACAGGCGGAGCACGTGCTCGCCGTCCGGGAGCGTTGCGTTGATCGCGACCCGGTCCTCGATGAAAGGGCTCGGCGTCTGCGCGTCGATCTGATACGCGAGCGTGAGATTTCTCTGCCCGCCGTCCAGGTCGCCGCCGCGCACGCCGAACTGAACTTCGCGCGCGCCGACCGCGAGCGGCGGACCGTTCGTGATCTCAGGCCGGGGCGGGGTCGCGTCCGGATGAAACAGCGACGCTCCGTCGCCGCCGCACGCCACCGCGAGCCCGAGCGGGTCGGCGAAGAGATCGACGACCGAGCTGCCGGCGAGGCCGTCCGCCGTGTTGTAGGCAACTGCGTTCGCCCCATCGGAGAGGCCGAGACCGGCATCGGTCGCAAACCAGATACGGCCGTCGGCCGCCTCGACGATGCGGCGCACGTTCTCGGACGGGAGTCCGTCGGCGACGTGGAACACGCGCACCGCGTCGTCGCGCAGGCGGATCGCTCCGGCGGCGGAGCCAAACCAAACGTCCCCGTTCGCGAACACGTTGACCGACACGAGGTCGTTCGTCGGGAATCCGGAACTCGTGTCGAAGCGAACGTAGGAAGAATCCGAGGGATCGAATCGCACCGCTCCCCCGCCGGGCGTTCCAAGCCGAAGCGGCGTGGCGCCGGTTGCGAACCAGACCCGACCCTGCACGTCGCGATCGACGCCGAGAATCGGAGCATCCGGTAGCGCCGCCGCTCCCACCCGAAGCGCGGTGACCGAATTCCCGTCCGAGAACGCCGCGCCGAACGTGGTTCCCGCCCACACGCCAGCGGGCGAGGCGTCCACCGCAGTCACGCGGTCGGCCGGCAATCCGTCAGCGGCGCGAAAGACGCGGAGAACGGCTCCGTCGGCGGAGAGCAAAGCCAGTCCGCCGGTCAATCCGGTCGAACCGGCCCACACGCGGCCGTCGCCCGTCGGTGAGACGGCGGAAATCGTTCCGCCCGGGAGCCCCTCGGTTGGTCCCAGGTATCGCTGCCGCCCGTTCGCGACCCGAACGAGATTCTCGCCTCCCAGGCTGCCCGGGATCTGGTTGACCCCGAGCGGAAAGATGCCCATCCACGTGAGTCCGCGAGCATCAATCGAGTCGCCGCGAGCCGCGTCCGACAAGTCGCGCGCAGCCGAGCGGGCATTGAAGTCGCCCGGTGCATTCGCTGAGGGGACGAAGCTGAACCAAGCTGAACCTTCGAAGCGCGAAAGTCCGCCTTGGGTCGCGACCCAGAGGACTCCCGCGGGATCGCGATGAAGGGCCGTAATCGAGTTCGACACCGGTCCGCCCGGGAGGATCGTCGAGTCATCGCCCTCGAGATGTCCGACACCCCGCCCATTCGCCCCGAACCAAATCTCCCCGTGTGCGCCTTGCGCGAGACTCGTCACCGTGACCCCCTGGGGATACTCGACGAACGAGCTCCCCTCGAGCCGCGCGAGACCATTTGCGAATCCGACCCAGACCCGACGCTCGTCGTCCACGAGCACGGCCCGTATGCCCTGCTCGATCCAGGCGAGCCCGGTGTACGTGGTGATCACACCCCCTGCGATTTTGACCAGCCCTCCCTCAGACCCGGCCGAACGGTGAGCGCCGGCCCAGATGGTTCCATCCACGGGATCGACGGTGAGCGCGCCCACGACGTTTGAGGGCATGCCCTGATCGGTCGAAAGCGTGCTCCAGGAATTGCCGTCAAAGGAGGAGAGTCCACCGCCATCCGTTCCAGCCCAAATGCGCCCATCGAGACCCTCGGCGAGAGCGAAGATGCGGTCCGTCGTCGAATTGCCGAGACCCGAGCTCGCCGTGTAGCGGACGACGGTTCCGTCCGCCTGGAGCCGGAACAAGCCATGCGTAAGGGTTCCCAACCAGATTTCGCCGGATCGCGTACGGAGAACCCGCGTGGGGCCGAGCGGGTTCTCATCCGGCGAGCTGATGGGCAGCGCGGCCATGCGAAGTCCGTCGAAGCGAAATCCCGCGAACGCTCCCGCGATGAGCACCTCTCCGCTGTCGCCCGGGGCGACGTCCCGGACGGTCGAGCCCGGCGGAATGAACGGAGTCCAGATCCCGCCCTGTGCGAGCGCCGGACGGTCGCCGGCAGCGAGCGCCGCGAGCGCAATGGCGGCTCCGGCCGCGAACGCGGGAATCAGGTTAGCCAGGCGAGTCGGGCGCGCGAAAAACGAACCGACGCACCGGGCAGGAGCGACCGCCCGCGCCCCGCCCGGCGTTTTCCGGGCAGAGGCGATCGGGGCGCGAGCCCCGGGAGAGGCGGTCATCGGTGCGCGGCTCATCGGCTTTCGGATCTCCAATGGAGAGGTCATCCGTGGAACGCGTCCCTGCGGCGGGTCGGTCCACGTGCAGGCGTACCGACCTCACGCATGGCAAGAGCCGCGCCGGGAGGCGATGTCGGGCGGGTGAAGGACCTAATGTAGCGCGTCGCTGATGGTTGTCGAGCACGTCCGGCGTGCGAACGCATGGCCGACGAGGGGGCTGAAGGGCGCGATTGCCGCAGAGCCTGCGGACTTCCCCAGCGGGCCCGACGTTCAACTCCGCGACGCGGCGCGCGCTCGCGACCGATCGGGCCCCCGGAAACCCGTGCGGCTTGCGGAGTTTTCACATCCCACGCGCTGCGGAAACGCGTCGTCGCAGCCGCCAGGAGCACTGGCACGGGCCCTGCTCTAGGAAAGCGACGTAATCGGAAGTCCGGGGTCGGATCGGAAGACCCCACCAGGCTTGAGGGGTTTCGTGGAACGCCGTGCGCGATACTGACGGGGGGAGCCTGAGGCGCGCGCAGTGAACTCCGAACCCCTCAAACTGTCCGGGCCCGGAGGAGAGATCCTCCGGGCCCGCTCACGTGTTCTCGCCGTGCACTAGTTCGGTCGTTGCCTGCCTTGCTTCGGCGGGACGAGGCCCGAAATCCCGTCGGCGACCGTGAGACCCGAAAGCCAGTCCACGACGGAGACCGTGGCGCGCTTTCCGTCCGGCGAGAAACCGAACGACTCGATGGCGTCGGTGGTTCCCGTGAACAGCGTGTCGACCCGGCCGGCGCCCGTGCGCCACGCAGAGAGCGGCCGCCTGAGCAGGATCGGCTGGCCGTCTGCCCCGGAGTGGATGTAGGCGACCGCGCCCCCGTCCGAGGTGAAACGCGATCGGCCGAACTGCACCGTCGAGGGAAACACCTGGATCGGGACGGGCACCGGCAAGGTCTTCTTCTCCACGACATCGAAGATGTCGAGTCGCGTTTCGATCGTCCCGACGTCGGTGATCACGGATACGTGGCGATCATCGGGGGACAAATCGGGGATCACCGACGCGGTCTTGAGCAGCCATTCCGAAACTCCCCCTGCCACCGGAATCCGCCACAGACCCGACTTGGCCGGATGGGCCGAGCTGTACACGACCCATGCGCCGTCCGACGAGACCGAGGGGTTCTCGGCATCGAGGCTATCGCGCGACAACTGCCGGGGCGCGCTTCCGTCGCGGCGCCCGGTCCAGATTTCGAAGGCCCCGCTGCGCGCGGAGCACCAGAAGATGGACTCGCCGTTCGGACCATATTCCGGATCCCAATCGTCGGCGGGATCGTCCGTCACGCGATGCATCTCTCCGGTCTCGACCGAGACCTCCCAGAGGTCGAGCGCGCCGCCGCGGTTGGACGAGAACATCACCCACTTTCCGTCCGGGGAGTAGACGGGCTGCCGATCGATGGCCAGTCCACCGGTGAGCCACCGCCCTTCCACGAGATTGCGTGCGTCGATCGGGACCTCGCACAGATTCTGCCGGGCCACGAAACTCGCCATGACGACCCTGCCGTCGGGATGCAGATCGATCATGGGCGGGAAAGTGTCGAGCCATCCCAGAGGGCGGTACTTCCCCGAGCGAGTGTCGAGCCGGAACAGGCGGCCGGGCGCACCTCGCTGGACCGCCGTCAGCCCGACGCCCTCGGCCACGATCAAGCCGGTCCCGGCGCCGTCCCAGCTCGCCGTCGAGAGCACGGCTCCGGACGGCGACACGAAGTCGCGCGACGATCCGTCCTTCGCGTTCACCAGGACGATGCTGTTGAGGGCATTCTGGGTCGAGCTCCGGACGATTGCGATGTGGCTTCCGTCCGGCGACCATCGCGGCGAAAGCACTGAGATGGAACCTCTCGACCACAGCTCGTGGCCGTCGGTGCCGTCCGCTTTCGCGACCATGAGGCGTGCACGGGTGCCGGCGCTGTCGGCCGCGCTCGCGATGTAGGCGATTCGGGTGCCGTCGGGCGAGGGATCGGCGTCGAAGGCATCTTCGAGCAGGAGGCGCGGCCGGCCTCCGATCACCGGGATCCGCCAGAGCGATTGCCGGCCGTTCACGATGCGCGTGAACACGATGTTTCCACCGTCGGGCGTGAAGCGCGAGAACTGGTCGTTCTCGGCGGTGAGCTTCACTTCGCTTCGCGTGACCATGTCCATGACCCAGAGCCCCTGTCCGTTCTGACGCACCGCGCTGAAGGCGACGAGTCGACCGTCCGGGGAAACCGCGGGCCAGCTGTCCTGGTCCCCCTGGGAGAGGGTCGAGACCCGGATCGAGCCCTCCCCGGACTGTGGAGCAGTCCACCGTCCGACGAGGAAGGTCGCGACGATGAACACGAGCACACTCACCGCCGCGAACCAGGGCATCGCGCGTGACAAGGGCGACGTCGAAGCAGATTCGCTTGCGGTGTCGCCCGCGCTCGCACCCGCACTCGAACTCGCAATTCCGCTCGCCGTTCGGCGGGGGTCGTCGCCGGCGACGAGATCGAGCATGAACGCAACGTCGTGCGCCGACTGCGGCCGGCTCTCGGGATCCTTCGCGAGACAACGGCGGATCGTCCGGTCGAGGCCCGGCGGCGCGACCGGACGGAGCTCAGTGATCGGCCGCGGCTCTCCGGTCATGATCGCCGCAATGAGGCTCGCCTGGCTCTCTCCTGCAAACGCAGGCGCTCCGGTCGCCATCTCGTACAAGACGCACCCGAGCGCCCAGACGTCGGTCCGCGCGTCGGTCTCCTTGCCCTCGAGCTGCTCCGGCGCCATGTACTGGAACGTGCCGACGATGGTGCCCTCCGCCGTGAGCGGCCGGCTCATGGTCGGAGACTGGCTCCGTCCGTCCGGAGCTGCAGCCAGTCCGGCGGGGCGCGCGAGGCCAAAGTCCATGAGCTTGGCACCACCCTTCGTGAGCATCACGTTCCCGGGCTTCAAGTCCCGGTGCACGACTCCCGCGCGATGCGCACGGTGAAGAGCCTCTGCGATCTGCCGGCCGAGTGAAGCGATCTCGCCGATCGGCAGCGGGCCTTTCTGGAGCCGGTCGGCGAGCGTCTCGCCTTCGAGAAGCTCCATGACGAGGTAGTCGGTGCCGTTCTGATGGCCGACGTCGTACAGCGTGCAGATGTGCGGGTGGTTGAGCTGGGAGATGGTGCGGGCCTCGCGCTCGAAGCGCGCGCGCACTTCCGGCGTCGTGGCAAGGTGCTGGGGCAGCACCTTGATGGCCACGTCACGGCCGAGGCGGGAATCGTGGGCGCGATAGACCTCGCCCATCCCGCCCGCGCCGAGCGGGGCGAGGATTTGATAGGGACCGAGCCGGGTACCTTCCGCGAGCGGCATCGGCGGAGTCTACTCACCCCGGGTCAGAAGCGGAAGACCACTCCCACCTCGGGCGCCCATCCCGCTGCCTTGGACGAGATTCCGAAGGCCGAGTTGAGCTTTACGAAGAGCCGCTGCGAGGGATGGACCTGGAGCTCGGTAATGAGCTCCCACTCGTCCTGCGTTCCCTCGACCGCTGCGTAGCCGCGAAACGCGGGAGAGAACCGCTTGAGGTACTCGAGGGCGGCCTCGCCGAGCCCAAACGAGCTCTCCGCACCGTCGAACTCGATGGAAGCCCGCGCCGTGAATGTCCCGACCGCGTAGCCACGAATCGCGCCCACGCCCGCGATGACTTCCCACGCGCTCGTCCCGATCAGCGATCCCTCGTCCTGAAACGGAAAGACCACCTCGGCCTGGCTGAAGAACGCAGGTCGAGATGCAGTTTCCTTTTGCCAGAGCCAGTTCCCCTGCACCTGCACGTCGCCGAGCCCGCTTTCCGTGAGCTCGGGCGGCAACCCGGTCGGATCCTCGGGAGCCTTCTCGAGCTCCGCGGTGATGTACGCCGCCTCGACTTCGACTGAGACGCGATCGGAGAGGCCGTACGCAAGGAGAAGCAGGTACTCGTGCGCTTCGTAGTCGCCGCGGAAGTCCTGATCGAGGCTGTGCCCGAGCTCGACCGGACTGTATTCGGCATCGGAGTCCCGGTAGTACTCGAAGAACGGATAGACCATGAGCTCACCGGGCAGGATGTAGGTGCCGAACATCGAGGTCGGGACGGCGTCGTCCCGATCCCGCAGGTACGGAGGAAGGGATCCCGGAGCGGATCCGGAAGGAGTTCCCGCGTCAGATGCCTGCGCGAGCAACCGGTGCGGACTCGCGACCCCGAGAAGTGCGGCGACGCCCATCAGCACGACGATTCGACCCATCACGATGTCCCTCCACAAACGAACGCCGGGGACCCACTCCAGGGAACCGACGAGCCTTCCGGCTTGTGACAGGGCGACCGGCCCGAGGCCCGACTACGTCCCTGTCACAAAGCGTGAACCTCGTCTGTTCTCTCCATGCAGAGCATCCCGTTCCCGGACTTCCCGGAGAGGAGAAAACGTCATGAACCGCTCGAGATTCACCCCGCCGCGCGCGGCGATCCCGCGTCCCGCGAAGTTCGCCCTCGCGACGCTCGCCCTTACGACACTCACGCTCGCGGCCTCAGGTTGCGACCGCCAGTCGACGACGCCGACCGTCACCGGCCTTGCCCTCCAAGCGGACCGGAAGTCGCCCGCACCCGCGGGCGAGGGCTGCGGGGATCTCCCCACCGCTCCCGAGAGTGAGCGCGTCGATCTCTACGCACCGGTCTTTTCGAACCCGACGGCGGTCACGAATCCGCTCTTTCCCATCGCCACACTCGAGCGCGTGCTCCTCCTGGGCACGGAGGAAGGGGCCCCTCTCCGGGTCGAGACCACGCTCCTTGCGCGCACGGAGACGTTTCACCTGAACGGGCAACGGTTCGAAGCGCTCGCGTCGCAGTACGTCGCGTGGGTGGACCGGCGGATCCACGAAGTCGCGATCGACTGGTACGTGCAGGACGATCAGGGGGCGGCCTGGTATCTGGGCGAGGACGTGTTCAATTACGAGGATGGGCGACTCGCCGACCGCGAGGGCACCTGGAGGGCCGGTCGCGATGGGCCGGCCGCCATGATCATGCCAGCGCTCCCACGTGTAGGCGACGTCTGGCGGCCGGAGAACATCTGCGGCCTCGTGTTCGAGGAAGTCATCGCGACCACGACCGACGTCGTCGTGACCGGCCCGCGCGGATCCGTGTCGGGTGCCCTCATCGTGCGCGAGCTCCACATGGATGGCTCGCTCGAGGACAAGACGTTCGCGCCCGGATACGGGGAGTTCTCGACCGGATCGGGCAGCAATCTCGAAGCGGTTGCGCTCGCGATTCCGACCGACGCAATCCCCGGGCCCGTGCCGGACGCGCTCGAGACGGTGTCCGAGGGAGCGAAGGAGATCTTCGAAGCGGTCGGGGCCGGGGAGTGGGACGAGGCCTCGAAGACGCTCGCGGAGCTCGTGGGGGGCTGGAACGCCCACCGTTCGGGCGGGGTCCCGCCGATGCTCGAAACGCAGATGAACCAGGCTGTCGGGGCGCTTGACGCCGCGGTCTCCGGCCGAAACTCGGCCGGATCACGACAGGCGAGCGTGGACGTCGCGCTCGCGGCTCTCGACCTCGAGCTCCAGTATCGGCCGCGAGCCGAGATCGACGAGGAGCTGCTCGAGGCCTGGGCGCGTCAACTCGAAATCGACCGGGAGGCCCGGGACGAGGGCGCCATCCGGAGCGACCGGCTAACGATCCGGATGATCCGGGATCGGCTGGCTCGCTAGCCCACGAACTTGTAGCCCACCTTGTGCACGGTGACGATGAACGGGCGATCCACCTCACCGCCCGAGAGCTTCCCGCGGATGTTCGCGATGTGCGTGTCCACGGTGCGCGTCGTCACGCCCGCTTCGACGTCCACGCCCCAGATCTCCTCGAGCAGCTCGTCGCGCGAGACCGTGCGGCCGCGCCGGAGCGCGAGGTACTTGAGGAGCTCGAACTCCTTGAACGAGAGCGGAACGAGCGAGCTGTTCTTCTTCACTTCGCGATTCGTGAGATCCATGAGCACGTCGCCAAAGGTGATCGTGCCGGGGGTCTGGTGCCCCTCCTCGTCGGCCGCGGGCGCGCGCTTCAAGAGCGCCCGCACGCGCGCCAGAAGCTCGGCCACGCTGAACGGCTTCGTGACGTAATCGTCGGCCCCGAGGTCGAAGCCCTTCACGATGTCGGCTTCGAAGTTGCGGGCGGTCAGGATGAGCACGGGCGTGGTCGCATTCCGCTCGCGGAATTCCTTCAAGACGTCGAACCCGGATTTCTCGGGCAGCATGAGATCGAGCACGACCAAATCCGGCTTGTCCTTGAGCGCGGACTTGAGCCCGTCACGGCCGTTCATGGCCGAAGAGACGTCGTAGCCCTCGAACTGGAAATTGTGCGACAGCCCCTCCAGGAGCCCGGGCTCATCCTCGACGATCAGGATCTTCGCGGCCATGCTTCCTCCTCTTTGCGCTCTCCCTGCTTGACGGGCAGCACCAGCGTGAACGTGCTCCCTTCGCCAGGGACGCTCGTGAGCTCCACGTCGCCCCCGTGCGCACGGGCGATGTGACGGACCAGAGCGAGCCCCAGTCCCGAACCCTTGACATTGTGCACCAGACCGGTCTCCGCGCGGGTGAACTTCTCGAAGATGCGCTCGGCGTCGCGCGGCGCCACGCCGATCCCGCGGTCGCTCACCGACACGCGGGCGGTTCCGTGCCCGGGCGTGCCATTGACCGACGCCTGGATCGAAAGCTCGCGCCGGTCGCGCGAGTACTTGATCGCGTTGTCCACCAGATTGATCAGGCACTGGGTCACGGCCTGAGGATCGACCTCGACCGGAGGTAGGTCGGACGGAACGTCCACGGTGAGCGCGAAGTCGCCCTGCTTGAGCTGCGGCTCGAAGATCTCGAGCGTGTCCGAGATGAGCCGGCCCAGGTCCGTGGGCGCAAAGAAGAACTCGCGCTTGCCCTCCTCGATCTTCGCGAAGTCGAGCACGTTGTTGATCATGTGCGTGAGCCGGCGGCACTCGCGCGAGATCGTGCCCAGGAAGCGCCGGGAGTCGTCCTCGGATCGGACGCGTCCGAGCTCGAGCGTCTCGCTCGCCATGCGGATCATCGCTAGCGGCGTCTTGAGCTCGTGGGTCACGTTCGCGAGGAACCCGCTCTTCAGCTCCGCCACCTCGACCTGCTCGACCGCGAGCCGGAGCCCGACCGCGAGAGCCACGAGCGAGAGGGCGAGAAGGACGACGAGGAGCACGTACTCGCCGACGATGAAACGGCGGATCGTGACGTACGCGTTGCCCTTCGCGGGGGCGGCGACGACCGACCAGCCCGGAAGGATTCCGCCGATTTCCTCTTTAACCATGCCGTCCTTCGTCCCGACCTCGCGCGAACGGAAGATCTCGCGGCCCGTCGGCGTCAGGATGAGGATCGCCGTGCTGTTCCGCATCACGTCGCCACGAAACACGCGCTGGTCGCGATAGACCTCGCGCTCGACGATCTCCTCGAGCTGGCGGAGCGTGAGTCCATCGGGATCGAAGCGCCAGCCGGCGACCGCGACCACGCGCTGCGGGAAACCGATGATCGGAAACACGACGAACGCAGGCGAGTCCGGGCCGAGCGCGTTCCGCGGAAGGACGAGCGTCGTATCGCCGGTCGAGTTCAAGAGCTGCCGCCAGAACCACGCCGGAAACTTGATGCGCGCATCGAGCGTCGAAGACGCGCTGCGCGCGACCGGAACCGTGACGAGCACCGAGTCGGGCGGACCCACGGTCGTGCGCACGGTCGGGCGCGGCCGGGGCGAAGCGCCTTCCGGCAGCACGCCGAACGCGCCGCCCGGGCCTTCGCGCGGAAGCGTCGCGAACGAGTCCGCGGTCGACGTGCCGGCGATCGCCGCGCCGGGGATCGCCGCGCCGGCCCCGGGGCGCGGCGCCGTCGAAGGCTCGAGCAACGGTCCGTCGCCGAGGGCACCCGCGGCATCGGTCAGCATGACGCCCTCGAGGCGCGCGCGAATTTCCTCCTCCGGAGTGAGGAACGGATCGCGGAACAGGGGATCTCGCGTTTCGAGGAGGTCCAAGAACTGCGGAGAGGCGCCGCCCCAGCCGGCGGCCAGGCGCGCGCTCTCGGCCGCGTCGTTCGCGCGCCGCCAGACTTCGTCGTTGAGCGCGTTCGCGACCAGCGACGCGGCGTAGTGGCCGTACTCGATCGTGGTCGCGCGCACGAAGCGCGCGATCTGGCTCGTCTGGAGGATGCCGAGGCCCGCCAGGAACAGGATCGGGAGGCCGACCCCGAGGACCGCGAGCGCGACCAGGCGCCGCCGGACCGAAGGGTGTTCGCGACTGAGGAGGGGAGTGAGCCGACGTCTCATCGGACATCCACGGTATCACCCGGCGGGCGGCGTCGGCCAGTCGCGCGCGGCGGGCGGAATCGAGCCGGGGGAAAGCCGGCCGGGCGGGATCGGGTTACGGAACTTCGGAGGGCACCACCTTGCGCCGCGGTGCCATGCGGTGCAGCTCGCGCACGACCGTGAAATCCTCGCTCGTGATCATCGCGACCACACCCGTCGACGTGCGGTAGACCTGCCGATCGGCGCGCACCATGAGGGTACGCGCCGCGCAACACGACTCGCAGAGATGTCCCTCGCCCTTGCCGGCAATGACGCGATCCATGATGTCCCAGCGCTCGAGCGCGGCGTTCTGCACTTCGCCGACGCGGCGCGTCACCGGCGTGTTGTAGATGACCATGAGTCCGTGGCTGATCGGGATGATTTCAGCGGAACCGCCGGCGGCGGTGATGCGCTCGAGACAGGCGACTGAAGCTTCGCAGGAAATGCAGTCGTGGGTGGGACGGGCGGCGGCCTTCTTCGCACACTCGGACTCTTTGCCCTGACCGGCTTGCGCCGGAAATCCGACGACGGCGAGAACGGCTGTGAGGAACCACGGAAGCCATCGACTCCGCATTGGTCCGCAACCTCCCCGCAGCTCCTGAAGCCAGCCGAAGGCCCCACGGTTGGATCGCGCGCGGAACACGCCCCGGTCCCGCGCTTCCAAACCGTACAGAGAAATCATCGCCAGAAGCGCCCACAAGGGTGTCAGGCGGCGGTCATTCATTTGTCAGTGAAATGTGAATCGGCCTGCAACGCCAGAGAATAACCGAATCGCGCCGCTCACCGGTGCTCCGCCGACGAAGAGCGCCGGCTCGAGCTCCGGCCGCCCGGGTCGGGCTTCGGCAAGTGGCCCCATTCCTCGTAGAAGAGCCACGTGACCATGCCGCCCTGCGAGCCCTCGAAGCCCAGTCCGGCGCAATCTTCGGCCGTCTTCGCGCGCTTCCGGCCCACTTCGAACGCCCCGCGCGCGCACGCCCGAAGCTCTCCGAGCGCCTTCCGGTTCGCGGCTAGGTCCGCCCGACGGGCCACCCGGCCGTGACCGGGCACGATCACCCAGGCCGTGTCCGCCTCAGGGATCCGCGCGAGGATCGAGTCCTGGACCGCGAGCAAACCGTCCATCGAGCCGTCGCCCATGAACTGGTCCACCCAGGGGGCACTCCCGCGCGCGAACACGTCCCCGACCGCCACCACCTTCTGCGCCGGGAAGAACACGATCGCATCCCCGCCCGTGTGCGCGGGGCCGAACGCATGCGCCTCGACGTCGACGCCGGCGACCGTTCGGCGAGTGACGTGCTCGAACGTCTCGTTCGGCGGCGCGATCGCGAGCGAGTCCACGGCCACCTCCGCGAGCGCTTCGCTCCACCACTGCTGCAGGAAGTCGTAGAACGCGACGAGCCGCTCCCGTCCCGGGCTTTCGGGCAGGGCCTCCTTGTAGTCCTCGAGGCGCGCGATCTCGAGCGGCGCCCCGAGCGTCACCCGCGACGCGCGCGCCTGCGCGAGCGCCTGCGTGCGGCGGCTCGCGACGACGGGGACGTGGTCCGCGAGATAGAGCGCGTTTCCCCCGGCGTGATCGTCGTGGAAGTGCGTGTCGAACACGAGCCGCACGGGCCGGTCCGCGAGGCGCCTGAGCTCGTCACGGATCGCCTGCGCCTCGAGCCGCGTGCCGGTGTCGACCACGATCCATCCGTCGCGCGTGAGGACGGCTGCGACGTTCGCGGTCCCGGCCGAGAGCACGAACGCGCCCCCGCCGAGCGTGTCGACCTGTACGAACGGAGGCGCCGTGCGCGCGGGGCCCGGCCGGCCGAGCCGCACCGTGCGATCCTCTCCGACGTCGCCGAAAGCGGCGGGAACGGAGAGTGCGGTCGTGAGCGCGAGGGCAGCGAACAAGAGGGTCGTAGAGTTCGGGCGGATCGGGAGAACGGCGCGGCGCGAAGGTGCGGTCAATCGGGTCCCCAGTGGCGGAGCTGTCGAAACGAGTATAGAGCGAAGGCGACGAGGACGACCCAGCCGAAAAGCGGGATCACTGCCGAAAGGATAAGGCACACGAGGAGGCCGACCCAGAACAGGTTTTGGGCCACCTGGATCTCGGGAAAGGACGCGAGCGCGAGGTTGGTCGCGGTCGCGATCAGCGAAAGCCCCGCAAGCCCGCACCAGGCGAGGATGAACCGCGCGGTCGTCGGCCCTCCCCCCGGAACACCGAGCGCAATCCCGGCGAGCGCGAGCGAAGCGAACGCCGTGAGCGCGAGCGCGGGCCCGCCGAGCGCCCACCATTGAGCCGCGCGCCGGAGCGGCGCTCCGAAGAACGTGCCCGGGTTCTCCGATTCGAGCTGCGCGATGAGCGCACCCGCGATGAGCGCATCCCCGAGGAGGAGCATCGCTCCGGCGAGCGCCCACGGCGGAGGTGCGGTCGCGCTTTCGATGCGCGCGACGGGAGCCAGCACGAACGCGAACCCCGCGACCTTGAGGAGAAGTCCCGCGGCCCACGGCCCCCCGACGCGCGGCTCGCGAAGCGCGAGGCGTGCGTTGCGCGCGACGAGAGCCACGGCACCCAGGCCGAAGCGCGGGAGACGGGCCGCCTTCCCGCTTGCGCCTCTCGTTCGCCCCGCCGTCGTGCGCCCTTCCTCTGCGTGGGCCTCCCGGCTTCCGTGCACGCGCAACTGTTCGAGGGCGGCGGCCCAGCGCGCGAGGAGCCACCGCGTGCGCGGCGCAAGCAGCACGATCGCAAACCCCGCGTCCACCCCGAGCGCGGCCGTGACGAGAAGCGACTCCCGGCGAGCGAGGTCCATGAATGTGCCCGTGAGCACGCGGGCGCCGAAGAGGAGGAGTCCGGGAGCGAGCCCGAACAAGAGCTCGATCGCCGCCTGTCCGTGGCCCGCACGGGGCCGAAGCGGCGCGGTCGCGCCGGCCCACGCCCACGCCACATAGCTCCACGCAAGCCACAGGACGAGGCCGATCGCAAGGAGGCCTGCATCCCCGTTCCACGCAAGCGGCAGGATCGCCCCCGCACCGAGCCACACCGCGGGCGCGGCCGCGAGCCCGAGCTGAAACGCACGGAATCGGAAGCGCGAGGCCTGCGGAACGGGCGTCGTCGCAATCAGGGCTTCGTCCGCCGCGTGAAGGAAGAATCCGCGCGCGACCCGCGTGAGAAACAGGCCGAGCAGGAGGACGAGTACGACCACAACGCGGACGATCCACGGAACGAGGTCGTTCCGATCCGCCGTTCCGCCCGCGTAGAAGCGCTGCGAGTGATCGGCGAGCAGGGCGGGGAGCCCGATCGCACCGAGCACGATCTGGATCTGGACCGCTCTTCCGAGTGCGCGCCAGGTGTGGCGCATGCGTCTCCAGGTGGCGGCGCGCAGCGCGGCCTCGGCGAGGGGGGCTACCGGGCGGGGCCTCCTGTCTGTCACAATTCTTCCCGATGCGTGGCCCATCCTTCCCCCACCGATGGCCGGGCGCCGGGCCGCTCCCCCTCGCGCTCCTGGCCCTGGCCCTGTGCCTGTGCACCGCGTGCGACCGCCTTCCGGGCGCCTCGGCCCTGCGGCTCACCTACGTCGTCACGATCCCCGAGGTCGCGGGGAACGGGGCGATCGTCGAGGTCCGGGTCGACGGTCCACCGCCGCGGGGCTTTCGGATGCTCCTCCCGCCGCGCGGAAACCGCCGCGAGCTCCGGGCGCTCGCCCCCGACTCGACGACTGGCGGCGATCCTAAAGGACCGCACGTCCTCCGTTATACGGTCCGGGCGCCGGAAGCGCCGCACGGCGGCCGGAGCTTCGCCTGTTATCGAGGTTTCGAGCTCCTCGCGCAACCGGCGGGCGTCCTCTCGCCGGACGCCGACAGCGTGGTCCTCGAGTTCCGCATTCCCGAGCATCTTTCGGTCGTCGCACCGCTCTCGCTCCTCGCGGCCGATCCGCAAGCGCCGGCGCGCGGTGCGTTCGCGATCTCGGAGCGCGAGTTCGACACCCTGCTCGAATCGTACCTTGCGATCGGCGACTACGCGGTGCGCGTGCTGCCACCGGTTCCGCGCCGGCTGCCCGCCGTCGTATGGGGGCGGCGCGGCCTCGGTGAGGCGAGTGAAGGCGAGCTGATCGACGTCGTCGAACGACTTCTGCTCGCGCACTCCGAGCACCTGGGACCCGATCGCCCGAAGGAACCGTATTCGGTCGTGGTCGACTACCCGTACTCGGGACACGGGTTCGCGGGCAACGCGACCGGGAGATCGATCGATTTGAGACTCTCGCGCGACCTCGGCGTGGCGGACAGCCCGGGCCTCGTCCGGCTCACGTCGCACGAGCTCGCACACTTCTGGCTCGGCGGGGCGTATCCGTTCCCGAAACCGGAGGACCACTGGTTCGTCGAGGGTGCGGCCGATTACTGCGGGCTCCGCGCGCGCGTCCAGGCGGGCTTCGTCGACCCGGCGGACGCGGGCGACGAGCTCGCGGCCCAGTGGTTCGATCTCTCGTCGAATCCGTGGCTCCACCGTCCCATGGAGGACCTCGGCCGCTCGTTCATGCTCGAGCCCGAGGCGTTCACGGCCTCGTACGCGCGCGGCTGTCTCACGGTGTGGGCGCTCGAGTGGCGCGCCGCGCAGGCGGGTCGCCCGGGCATCGCGGCCGTGCTCGACGAGAACGCGCGGACGCGCGAGCACGCCTCGATGCGATCGCTCCTGAGCACGCACCTCAAGTCGGCCACGCCCGGTCCGGACAATCCGGCGGCCGACGTCGGTGCGCTCCTTGGACCGGAACCCGAGCCTGCGTTCACGCGCATCCTCGCGGATGCCGGGCTGCGCTATCACGCGGTGCCGACGCGCGACCTCACGTTCGGTCTCGAGCGCTTCGAGCCGGGGACCACACGGCTCGTCGCGGTGCCCGCGGGAAGCCCGGCCGAAGGTGCGGGGGTCAAACCCGGCGACGCGATCCGCGCGGTCGACGGCTATCCCGTGTTCGACACGATCCAGCTCCAGGAGGCGATGGAGCGTTCGTTCTCCCGGCCCGCTTACAAGCTCGAAGGCATGGTGGTCGAATACGAGCGTGCGGGCCTCACGGAGCGCGTGCGGCTCTTCGCAGCTCCGCAGGTCGAAGCGCGCTGGCTCGACGACAAAGGCGAGCGCGCGACCCGGATCTTCCCTTGAGCGGTGGATTCCACGCCGCGTTCCGATCCCTGTTCCCCCGGCGCGCGGCAGCCGCCGACGTGGTGCCGCGCGTGCGCGGTCCGATCGCGTGGGAACGTCCGGAGCCGCTCCTCTTCCGCCTCGACGGGCGGCGTGATTACCTGCTCAAGCTCGACGCCACTCTGGTCAACCGAAGCGCGCGCGCGCTCGACATCCTCGAAGCGGACGTGGCGGGAACGCCCGCGATCTGGGACGCGCCGCGCGTCGAGTGGATGGAAAACGATTCAATCCGGCGTGCGGTGTTCCGCGTCGAGCCGTGGCTTCCGTGCACGCTCGACGCGGGGACCCGGCGCGGTCAGGTGCGGCTTCTGTTCGTCGTTCCACGCGATCGCGTGGCGTCGCGCGGTACCGCGCGCCTTCCTCTCGTTTTGCACGGCGATCCGTTCGGAACGCTCCGGTTCGAGGTTCGGGCCGAGGCTCCCGGCGACGTTTGAGCCGGGGTTGGCAGGAGAAGCCTCCCGGCATACAC
>JBOHUC010000105.1:0-33872 GCA_050733935.1 Candidatus Eiseniibacteriota bacterium
CTGGATCTCCGTGCGCTATTCGGTCGACGGCCGCGGAGTGGAACGCGGAACGGCGTTCGGAACGCGCCTCTGGGCGTGGGCCGAGCTCGGCGCGTACGAGCTTAGGCCGCGCGAGCGCACCGGGTACCTGTATCCGCGCGGTCGTGGCACGGCGCGGTTCCTGCCGCCCGTGCTGCTTTTGTGGGAGCGGGAGGATGCCGAGCGCGGGCTCGCGACACGGCTCGCCGACGCGCTCGCCGGACGTCTGGAAGGGCGCGTGATCGCATGAGCGCTGCATGAGTTCCGAAGCGCGTCTTCCGGACGCGGACCAGGCGCTGCTCGACCGCGTCGCGGGCTGGATTTGCGACCGCCGCATGGAGACGCCGGCTGTGCTCTTTCTCGAGACCGCCCGGCCACTCTCGTTCGTCGGTTCGCAGGCGATGCACTTCTTCGATCCGCTCGTGCGGGCGATGTTCACGTGGCCCGACTACGAGCGCTTCGCCCGGCTGATGGAAGACCGGGACAATCTCGAGCGACTCATCCGCGCGATCGAAAAGACGGCGGATCGGCGCGACGATCAACGGCGCCGGGAAAAGAACAAGGACGCATGAACGGACAGCGCGAAATCCGATCCATCCTGGCGACCGATTGCGGCTCGACCACGACCAAGGCGATCCTGATCGAGAAGCAGGACAACACCTACCGGCTCGTCACCCGCGGCGAAGCTCCGACCACCGTCGAAGCGCCATTCGAGGACGTGACGCGCGGAGTGCTGAACGCGGTCAAGGAAGTCGAGGAGCTGCGCGGCCGGAAGATGCTCGACGGCGACCGGATCCTCACGCCGCAGAACGGCGACGACGGAGTCGATCTCTACCTCTCGACCTCGTCGGCCGGCGGCGGCCTTCAAATGATGGTCTCGGGGCTCGTGCTCCAGATGACGGGGGAGAGCGCGCAGCGGGCGGCCCTCGGCGCCGGTGCGATCGTCATGGACGTGATCGCGATCAACGACGGCCGCCGCCCGCACGAGAAGATCAAGCGCCTGCGCCAGCTCCGCCCGGACATGCTCCTCCTCTCGGGTGGCACGGACGGCGGGGCGGTGAAGAGTGTCGCCGAGATGGCCGAGCTCATCGCCGCCGCGAACCCGAAGGCGCGGCTCGGCGCGGGCTACGAGCTCCCGGTCATCTACGCGGGCAACGCGGAACCCGAGGCGCGGAAGATCATCGAGGAGCGCCTGGGCGACAAGACCGCGCTCCTCATCGTGGACAACATCCGCCCGAAGGCCGAGGTCGAGAACCTGAAGCCCGCGCGCGACGCGATCCACGAGCTCTTCATGGAGCACGTCATGGCGCACGCGCCGGGCTACAAGAAGCTCATGACGTGGACGGCGCAGCCGATCATGCCCACGCCTGGCGCGGTCGGGCTCATCATCGAGAAGATCGCGCGCCGCGAGGGCATCGTCGTCGTCGGCGTGGACATCGGCGGCGCGACGACCGATGTGTTCTCGGTGTTCCAGGGCGTGTTCAACCGCACCGTGAGCGCGAACCTCGGCATGAGCTACTCGGTCTCGAACGTCATGGCCGAGGCGGGGCTTCCGAACATCCTGCGCTGGGTGAGCTTCCCGGTCGACGAAGTGGTTCTCCGGAACCGGATCAAGAACAAGATGATCCGCCCGACCACGATCCCCGATTCGCTCGAGGAGCTCGTGATCGAGCAGGCGATCGCGCGCGAGGCGCTCCGCCTCGCGTTCGAGCAGCACAAGGCGCTCGCCGTGGGGCTCAAGGGAGTGCAGCAGGCGCGCACGATCTCCGACGTGTTCGAGCAGGACGAGTCGGGCGCGACGCTCGTCCGCCTCGCAGACCTGAACCTGCTCGTGGGCTCGGGGGGCGTCCTGTCGCACGCGCCGCGCCGCGTTCAGGCCGCGCTCATGATGATCGACGCGTTCCTCCCCGAGTTCGTGACCGAGCTCGCGGTCGACTCGATCTTCATGATGCCGCAGCTCGGCGTGCTCGCGACCGTGCACGAGGAAGCCGCGACCCAGGTGTTCGACAAGGACTGCCTGATCCGGCTCGGATCCGTGATCGCACCGGTCGGAAACGCGAAGGAGGGTGCGCCGTGCGTCCGGGTCAAGGTCGTGGACGCGAGCGGCGCGGTCACGCAGGCCGAAGTGAAGTCGGGGGACATGCATCTGATGCAGCTTCCGGCCGACGGCGAGGCACGCGTCAAGGTGACGATCGATCCCGACCGCGCGTTCGACGCCGGTCAGGGACGCGGGAAATCGGTCGAGACGACCGTGCGCGGCGGGGTGGTCGGCCTCATCGTGGATGCGCGCGGGCGCCGGCCGTTCGAGCTCCCGAAGGACAGCGCAAAGCGGATCGAGAAGCTCCGGGCGTGGAATCGCGCGCTCGACGTCTATCCGAGGGAGCTCTAGTCATGCCGGGGAAGTTCTAGCCATGGCGCACGCCTACACGCCTGGTCTAAGGGTCACCGGACGCACGGTCGTCCGGCGCGAGCGCCGCCTGCCGCTCAAGGGCGAAGTGCTGGTCGAGAAGGGCGCACGCGTGAGTGCCACCACGATCGTCGCGCGCACGTTGCTTCCCGGAAACGTCCAGACCGTGAACCTCGCATCCGCGCTCGGGCAGGAGCCGGCGGACGTCGCAAAGCACCTGATGCGCCCGATCGGCTCGTCGGTCGAGGCGGGGGAGATCATCGCGCAGACGAGGGCGCTGTTCGGGCTCCTCAAGTCGGACGCGAAAGCGCCCGTGAAGGGTGTTCTCGAGAGCGTCTCGGACGTGACCGGGCAGCTCATCCTGCGCGAGCCGCCGATTCCGGTCGAGATCGACGCCTATCTCGAGGGCACCGTCGTCGAAGTGCTCCCCGAGGAGGGCGTGATCGTCGAGGCGCCGGCCGCGTTCGTGCAGGGCATCTTCGGCATCGGCGGCGAGACGCACGGCGCTCTCGTCACGGCCGTGTCGGGACCGGACGACGAGCTCACGGTGGACCGGCTCTCGCCGACCCAGCAGGGAAAGGTCGTCGTGGGCGGCTCGTACGTGAATCACGCGGTGCTCAAGGAGGCGATCCGGATCGGCATCAAGGCGATCGTGGTCGGCGGCTTCGACGATCGCGATCTGCGCGACCTTCTGGGCCACGATCTCGGAGTTGCGATCACGGGCCAGGAGTCGCTCGGAATCACGCTTGTCCTGACCGAAGGCTTCGGACGAATCCGGATGGCCGAGCGGACGTTCCAGCTTTTGAAGCGCCTCGAGGGCCGCGAGGCCGCCGTGAGCGGTGCCACCCAGATCCGCGCCGGCGTGCTCCGGCCCGAGATCGTCGTTCCGCTCACGGAGGCCGGATCCTCGTCGGCCGAAGGCGCGACCGGCGGCATGGAGATCGGCTCGCTCCTCCGCTGCATCCGCGGCGATCACTTCGGGCGCATCGGACGAATCACCGCACTTCCGGCCCCGCTCCAGGAACTTGGCAGCGAATCGCACGCGCGCGTGCTCGAGGCCGAGCTCGACGGCGTCGGTCGCGTGATCCTTCCCCGCGCGAACGTCGAATTGATCGAGGCCTGACGTCGGGTGAGCGCACCCGGACAGTTTCGAATTGACACGGACTCGGACCGGTTGCTAGCGTCGCCGCACTTGTCGATGCGGGCCACCCCGGCCCCGCGCGTCCCCACCGTGCGAGGAACTGTCCGAATGCCGCGTCAGGCAGATCGCGACACCGACCCCCGCCATCGCTGTCCGTCTCCTTCGCCGAATCGCCGTCGGCCCGTCACGGTTCTCGGCTGCACGGGCCTGATCGCGTTTCTGCTCGCGTTCGGGCCAAGCGGACGCCCGGGAGGGGCGGGAGCGCAGCCCGGGGGCACCGCCGGCTCGTTCGACACCACAGCATCGTTCGACACGACGCTGACCCGGATCGCCGCCCCGCCCGAGAGCCTGCCGCCACCTCCGCCGCCCAAACCCGCGAAGAAGTTCGTCGCCCGCGACACGCCGAACGACCGGGGCGGCTCGAACGACCTTTCGTGGGAGGCCTCGGAGGACGAAGCCGCGCACCCCGAGCGCGTGACCGGCTACCGGCTCGAGCGGGGCCCGGCGCCCAACGGTCCGTGGACGCGGTTCGATTCGACCGGGTCGGGGAACACGGCCAGGACGGACGACGAAGCGCCGACCGGGACCGCGCAGTTCTACCGGCTCCTCACGGTCGGCCCCGGCGGGGAAGTCGAGTCGGGGACTGCGACCGCGCAATCGAGCGGTCAGTGGTTCAACACGACGCGAACGAGCGTATTCATCATCCTCATCCTCTTCTTCCTGTTCGTTCTCTATTACGTCACGAGCGCGCAGAAGGGGAAGCCTCTGTTCGTCCGCCGCATTCCGGGCATCGACGCGATCGAGGAGGCGATCGGTCGCGCGACCGAGATGGGCCGCTCGGTGCTCTACGTGCCGGGGATCCAGGACATCGACGACATCCAGACGATGGCGTCGCTCACGATCCTCGAGTCGGTCGCGAAGATGACGGCGAAGTACGAGACTCCGATCATCGTCCCCACGAACTATCCGGTCGTGTTCACGCTCGCGCAGGAGATGGTGAAGAACGGCTACATTGCCGCGGGCCGCGCCGACGCCTACGACCCGAACTCGGTGCGCTACGTCACGACCGAGCAGTTCGCGTACGTCGCCGCGGTCACGGGCATCATGCTGCGCGACAAGCCGGCGGCGAACATCTACCTGGGCCCGTTCTTCGCCGAGTCGCTCCTGCTCGCCGAGACCGGCTTCTCGACCAAGGCCATCCAGGTCGCGGGCACGGCCCAGGTCGCCCAGCTGCCGTTCTTCGTGGTCGCGTGCGACTACACGCTGATCGGGGAGGAGCTCTACGCGGCGAGCGCGTACCTCTCGCGCGAACCCCGGCTCCTGGGCTCGCTCAAGGGCTCGGACCTCATGAAGGTCATCCTGATCACGCTCATGATCGCCGGCTCGCTGCTCGAGACGTTCGGGCAAACGTGGCTCTCGAACTTCATGGCGACCCAGTGAGGCCCGCATGATCCGCCGCATCGTTCCGCTCGTCCTCACCGCCGTGATCGGAATCCTCACGATCCTGTCGTTCTTCGTGCCGCACAGCGTGATCGCGAGCCCGGCCCAGATCCTTCAGGACTGGGCGATCATCCTCGTCGCCTCGGGATACGTGCTCGGGGCCGCGAACGTGTTCAAGGTGAACGGCGAGGAGGCGATCAAGCGGCAGAAGGACTGGCCGTACAAGTGGGTGCTCCTGGGCTCGATGACCGTGATGATGGTGATGGGGTTCTTCCTCTCCGGCGGGGCGCGCTTCCTCGACCCGGGGACCATGTTCTCGTGGATGTACAACTACCTGTACGTCCCGATGCAGGCGACCATGTTCTCGCTGCTCGCGTTCTTCATCGCGTCGGCCGCGTTCCGCGCATTCCGCATCCGCACGCTCGATGCGGCCCTGCTCGCGATCGCAGCCCTCATCGTGATGATCGGCCGCGTGCCGATCGGCCAGGCGATCACGTCCGGACTGCCGGAGGCCCTCCAGCTTCCGGTGTGGGCAAGCTGGCTCCTCGAGTGGCCGCAAAACGCGGCCAAGCGCGGCATCGCGATCGGAGCGGGCCTCGGAGTCATGGCGACCGGACTGCGCATCATTCTCGGCATCGAACGCGCGTACATGCGCGAGGAGAGCTGACGTGGCCTTCGGCGATCTGCTCGAACGGCTCGACCGGCGCTGGATCTTCGGGATCGTCGCCGTGCTCGTGCTCATTCCGCTCATCTTTCCGCTCAAGCTTCCGCTCGCCGTCTCCTCGCCCGCGCGACGGTTCTACGAGGCGGTCGAGAAGGTGCCGGACGGCTCGATCGTGGTGCTCGCCGGGGACTTCGATCCGGCATCCGGGCCCGAGCTCCTGCCCATGACGAACTCGGCCGTCACGCACCTGTTCCGGAAGAACTGCCGGATCGTGGCTCTCCAGCTCTGGCCGGGGGGCCCGCCGCTGGTCGACGAGATCCTGCACCGGGTCGGCGATGCGACGGGGAAGACGTACGGAACCGACTACGTGAACCTGGGCTACAAATCCGGCAATGAAGCCGCGATGCTCGCGTTCGGCGGCTCGTTCTCGCGCACGTTCCCGAACGACTACAGCGGCACGCCGGTCACGCAGCTTCCGCTCATGCGGCAGATCGACAACTTCGACAACGCCGCGATCCTGGTGAACATCTCGGCGGGCTTCCCGGGCACGAAGGAGTGGGTGCAGCAGGCGCAGGGCCGCTTCCACATCAAGATGGTCTCGGGCTCGACGGCGGTGCAGGCGCCCGAGCTCTATCCGTACCTCCAGTCCGGACAGATCATGGGGCTCCTGGGCGGGATGGCGGGGGCCGCCGAGTACGAGAAGTCGATCGGCGTCTTGGGGCCCGCTACCAAGGGGATGGACGCGCAGTCGAGCGCGCACCTCTTCATCATGTTCCTCATCCTGCTCGGAAACGCGATCTACTTCACGCGCGACCGGGTGAAGCGCTAGGAGAGCCCGTGGCGATCCCGAACTCGGCGGAAGGCATCGGCATCTGGATCGCGGCCCTCCTCACGCTGTTCATCTTTTCGTTCATGTACAAGGACAACCCGTTCTACAAGTTCGCCGAGCACCTGTTCGTCGGCGTGTCGGCGGGCTACATCGTGGTCCAGCAGTTCTGGCAGGTGCTGTATCCGAACCTGATCCAGAACCTGGCCAACCCGGCCGCACCGCGCTGGCTCATGTATCCGGTCGGCCTCGTCCTGTGCCTGCTTCTCTTCACGCGCTTCTCGGCGAAGACCGCCTGGCTTTCGCGCTACGCGATCGCGGTCATCATCGGCGTCTACGCCGGTGCGAAGACCACGGGGCAGGCGCAGGCCGAGGTCGTCGAGCAGGTCAAGGCCACGATGGTGAGCCTGTGGATCCCCGGCGATCCCGCGAGCTCGATCAACCACCTGATCCTGCTCGTCGGCGTGGTCACGACCCTCGTCTTCTTCTTCTTCTCGAAGGAGCACAAGGGGGCGATCGGTGGCGCGGCCCGGCTCGGCATCTGGTACCTCATGGTCTCCTTCGGCGCGGCCTATGGCTTCACGGTCATGTCCCGTATCTCGCTCCTGATCGGCCGCTGCCAGTTCCTGCTCGACGATTGGCTCGGGATCGTGCGCTTCTGACGCGCGGCCTCGCGTTCGACGACGAGCCGCGCGAGGGCGCGTTCCTCATGGAGCGCGATCGCACGCGTTTCGACACGCTCGAGGCCGACGCGACGGCCGGTCCGTCCCTCCTCTGGTACCGGTTCGACCGCCCCACGATCACGCTCGGCCGGCTTCAGGATCCCGCGCAAGCGTTCGACAGCGCCGCACTCGCGCGCGACGGAGTCCCGCTCGTGGTTCGACCGACGGGCGGGCGCGCGGTGTTCCATGTCGACGAGTGGACCTACGGGGCCGTGGTCCCCGCCGATCATCCGACGCTCGGGGGATCACTTCGCGACTCCTGCCGCGCGCTCGTCACCGTGATCGCATCGGCGCTCCACGAAGCCTACGGCCTTCCGGTCGAGATCGGAGGGAGTGTCGCGCACGGCGTGCCCGACGCCCACGACGACGGAGCGTTCGCGTGCTTCGCGCGCACGTACGGACACGAGGCGACCATCCGCGGGCGAAAGCTCATGGGAAGCGCGCAGCGTCGCGGGCGGCGCGCCTATCTTCAGCAGGGGAGTCTCCTCGTCGGCCCGGGGCACGAGCGGCTCGTGCGCTACGGGCGCGAGCCCCGCGACCCGTCCGCCACGGCCCAGGCGGAGGTCGGGCTCGCGGCCCGCACAACGACGCTCGCCGATCTCCTCGGTCGGCGGCCGGACCCGGAAGCGTTCCGCAACGCCCTGGCGCGCTCCTGGAGCACGGCACTCGCCCCGGCCCGGGAGGACAAGCTGCTGCACGAGCAGGGGATCGCCCGTCCGGCCACGAGCTTGTGAGCTTCTCGCAAGGTCGGCCTGCGAACGCGCGCCCGAGCTTGACGGCTTCGTGCGGCATTCCTAGCCTTTTCCTCGAAGTTCGCGGCGATCGCGCACGGGCGATCCGCGATCTCCCCGGAGTCTGCTTGACTTGCCGGAGGCGCGCTCCTAATCTCAAGCGTCTCCATCAGTTGCACACGACCGTTCGACAGGCGTCGCGGCCCCCGACGAGAGACCAAAGGAGAGCTCCGATGAGGATGGTTGAGCTGTCGCGAAGCGGCCGGGCTCTGCGCGTCACCCTCGCCCTCACGTTTGCAGGCGCGGTGCTCGCGACCACCGGGTGCGGCCGCAAGGACCCACGCGTTTCGAATTACAGCGACCCGAATCCGATCCCCGCCGCGGCGAACAAGCGCGAAGTCTCGGGGCAGCACGGCGGACGCTTCGTCTACGTCACGATCGGTGATCCCAAGACGTTCAACCCGGTGCTCGCAAACGAGGTCTCCTCGACCGAGATCACGAACGGCCCGATGTTCATGGGCCTCACGAGCTACAACAATGCCGAGCAGCGCGTGGAGCCCGCCCTCGCGCAGTCCTGGGACGTGAGCGAGGACGGCCTCACCTACACGTTTCACCTCCGCCCGGGGGTGCGCTGGTCGGACGGCGAGCCGTTCACGGCCGACGACGTCGTGTTCAGCGCCGCCGTGAGCACCGACAAGAAGATCCACTCCGCCGCCTCCGACATCCTTGCCGTGGCCGGGAAGCCGTGGCAGTTCGAGAAGGTCGACAGCATGACGGTCAAGCTCACGCTGCCGGCCCCGTTCGGACCGGTCCCCGAGGTCGTGGGCTCGATGTACCTCGTGCCCGAGCACAAGCTCGGCGCCTCCTACAAGGCGGGCACGTTCGAGACGATGTATGGAACCGACACGCCAGCCTCCGAGATCGTTACGCTCGGTCCGTTCGTCCTGAAGGAGTTCGTGCCCGGCGAGAAGTGCGTGCTCGGGCGCAATCCGCACTACTGGGAGATCGACGCGAGCGGCAAGCGCCTCCCGTACCTCGACGAGTACGTCTACCTGATCGTCAAGGATCTCAACACGATGGCACTCAAGTTCCAGAGCGGCGAGACGGATCTCATCGATCCGATCATCGTGGACCAGGTGCCGCTGTTCGAGGACGACGCCGAGAAGGGCGACTTCCGGGTCGTCGACCTGGGCGGGGACCTCGCGACCGATTTCATGTGGGTCAATCAGAACCCCGGGCGCGACAGCAAGGGCAAGCCGTACGTCACGCCGTGGAAGTCGAAGCTCTTCCGCGACGCCCGCTTCCGGAAGGCGATCTCGCACGCGATCAACCGCGAGGGGATCGTGAAGTCCGTGCTGCAGGGCCGGGGCAAGCCGCTCTACGAGCCGTACACGCAGTCGAACAAGAACTGGTTCAACCCGAACGTGCCGAAGTTCCCGTACGACCCGGAAAAGGCGAATGCCCTGCTCGACGAGATGGGCTTGAAGGACCGGAACGGCGACGGCGTGCGCGACACGCCGGACGGGAAGACGGTCGAGTTCACGATGCACACGAACTCGGAGAACAACCTGAGGAAGTCGTTCGGCACCGTGATCTCCGAGGACCTGGGCAAGGTCGGCGTTCGGGTCAACTTCCAGCCCCTCGAGTTCAACACGCTCATCGTCCGGCTGCGCGAGGACTACATGTACGAGTCGATCCTGCTCGGGCTCTCCTCGGGCACGCCGCCCGATCCCGCGCTCTCGACCAACGTCTATCGCTCATCCGGCACGACCCACAACTGGAACCCGCGACAGAAGACACCCGACACGGCCGCCGAGGCCGAAATCGACCGGCTCATGGACGTCGTGGTCGGCGAGCGCGACATGGTGCAGCGCAAGGCCGCGTTCGACCGGGTCCAGGAGCTCGTGTGCGAGAACCAGTTCTGCAACTACATCGTGAACCGGAACCTGTACGTCGGCATCCGGAACCGCGTCCAGGGCACGCGCCCGTCGGTCATCCGTCAGCACGTCACCTGGAACATCCAGGAGCTCTGGATCAAGGGCGGGGCGCGGCAGCTCGCCGCGCGGTAGTGATCTAGATGCGGACATTTCTGATCCGCCGTTTCCTCACGCTCATCCCGCTCCTGATGGGCGTGACGTTCGTGGCGTTCCTGCTCATCTACCTCGCGCCGGGAGACTTCCTGTCGCAGATGGCGGAGAACCCCACGATCTCGGCGGAGACGATCGAGGCCATGCGCGAGAAGTTCGGCCTCGATCAGCCGTGGTACGTGCAGTACGGCCTGTGGCTCAAGAACGTGTTCCTGCACCTCGACTTTGGGGAGTCGTTCGCGTTCCGCCAGCCGGTCTTCGACATCATTGTTCCCCGCATGGGAAACACGCTCATCCTGGCGTTCGCCGCCGCGATCGTCGCGTGGGGTCTCGCGATCCCGCTCGGGATCATCTCGGCCGTGCGCCAGTACTCCTGGGTCGACAAGTCGGCGTCGTTCTTCTCCTTTCTCGGCCTCTCGATCCCCGAGATCTTCTTCGCGCTCCTCATGATGTACATGGCCGCGAAGACCGGGTGGTTCCCGGTGGGGGGGATGCGCTCGATCGACTTCAACGACCTGTCGTTCGGCGGCAAGATGCTCGACCTGGGGCATCACCTGGTCCTGCCCGCACTCGTGCTCGGCATGGTCCCCATGGCCGGCCGCATGCGCCAGATGCGGGCGAACCTGCTCGACGTGCTTCGGCTCGATTACGTGACGACCGCGCGCGCGAAGGGCCTCGACGAGCGCACGGTCGTGTGGAAGCACGCCGTCCGGAACGCGCTCAACCCGCTCATCACGCTGTTCGGCTTCACGCTCGCGAGCCTTCTCTCAGGCTCGTTCATCGTCGAGATCGTCATGACCTGGCCGGGCCTCGGAAGTCTCACGCTCGAGGCGCTCCTGAAGCAGGATCTCTACCTGGTCATGGGATCGGTCGTGATCGCCGCCACGATGCTCACGCTCGGAAACCTGATCGCGGACGTCATGCTCGTGATCGCGGACCCGCGCATCAAGTACGACTGACCGGAGGACTGCCCCGACCGTGAGCGAATCCCCAGCCATTCCGCTCTCCGAGCCCGCGCCCGAATTGAGGCCCGTCGAGCCCGTCGATCCGGCGGCCCCGCTCGTCCGCCCGGTGCGCACGCCGTGGCAGATGTTCTGGCGGGAGTTCCGGAAGAGCCCGGTTGCCCTCGTGGGTGCGGCGATGCTCCTGCTGCTCTACATGGGGGCCCTGTTCGCGGACTTTCTCGCGCCCTACGCGATGGCCCAGCAGGATCTCGACTTCGGGTTCCACCCGCCGACGCGCGTCCGCTGGGTGGACCAGGGGCGCTTTGTCGGGCCGCACGTGCGCGGCACGGAGATCGCGGACATTGGCCGGAGCCGCTATCGCGAGCTCGCGACGCGCTACCCGATCCGGTTCTTCGTCAAAGGCCCCCAGACCTACCGCTTGCTCGGCATCGTGCCGACGAACGTGCGGCTCTTCGGGGTCGAGAAGCCCGGACACGTCTATCTCTTCGGGAGCGACAAGTTCGGGCGCGACGTCTTCTCGCGCCTCCTCTATGGCTCGCGCATTTCACTTTCGATCGGGCTCGTCGGGATCGCGATCACGTTCCTAATCGGGACTCTGGTCGGCGGGCTCTCGGGGTACATGGGGAAGGGCGTCGACCTCGTCGTCATGCGGGTCACCGAGCTCATCATGTCGATCCCGGCGCTCTATCTCATCCTGGCCCTGCGGGCGTCGTTCCCGAGCGACCTGCCGAGCGACCGGATGTACTTGATCATCGTCTTCATCCTCGCGTTCATCGGCTGGGCGAGCCTCGCGCGCGTGGTGCGCGGAATGGTGCTCGCGATCCGCGAGTTCGAGTACGTGACCGCCGCCCGCGCTCTCGGCGCCGGCACGCTCCGGATCCTGTTCCGACACATTCTGCCGAACACGATGTCGTTTCTGATCGTCGCGGCGACGATCGCCGTCCCCGCGTACATCCTGGGCGAGGTGACGCTGTCGTTCCTCGGCATCGGAATCCAGGAGCCGCAGGCGTCGTGGGGCAACATGCTGACCGATGCGCAGAACATCCGCGTGCTGCGCTCCTTCCCGTGGATGCTCGTCCCCGGGTTCTTCATCTTCCTCACGGTGCTGGCCTACAACTTCCTCGGGGACGGTCTGGCCGACGCCCTGAACCCGCGCAAGGTGCTCGGAGGAAAGAGCTGATGGCGGAGACGCCGGTCCTCGAAGTCCGCGATCTCAAGACGCACTTTTTCACCGACGACGGCGCGGTCAAGGCCGTCGACGGCGTTTCGTTCGAAGTCCGGACCGGGGAGACGCTCGGCATCGTGGGCGAATCCGGGTGCGGGAAGAGCGTAACGTCGCTCTCGATCCTCAGGCTCATTCCCTCGCCGCCCGGGAAGATCGTGGGCGGTCAGATCCTTTTCGAGGGGAAGAACCTGCTCGACCTCGAGCCGGGGGAGATGCGGAAGATCCGCGGGAACGAGATCAGCATGATCTTTCAGGAGCCCATGACTTCGCTCAATCCCGTCTACACGTGCGGCGATCAGATCATGGAAGCCGTCCAGCTCCATCAAAAGGTCGGCCGGCGCGAGGCGCGCTCGCGGGCCATCGAGATGCTCCGCCTGGTCGGAATTCCCGCGCCCGAGCAGCGCGTCGACGAGTACCCGCACCAGCTCTCGGGCGGCATGCGCCAGCGGGTCATGATCGCGATGGCGCTCTCGTGCCACCCGCGCGTTCTCATCGCGGACGAGCCCACGACGGCCCTCGACGTCACGATCCAGGCACAGATCCTCGATCTCCTCAATCGCCTGCAGGAGGAGCTCGGGATGGCGATCCTCCTCATCACGCACGACCTCGGAGTCGTCGCCGAGACGTGCGACCGGGTCGCGGTCATGTACGCGGGCCAGATCGTCGAGTACGCGGACGTCGAGGAGATTTTCCAGCATCCGCGCATGCCGTACACGGCCGGGCTCCTCGGCTCGATCCCGAAGCTCGGCGAAGACGCCGAGCGCCTGCGCGTGATCCCGGGGAACGTCCCGAACCCGGCCGAGTTCCCGCCGGGTTGCAAGTTCCATCCGCGCTGTCCGGTCGTGATCGACCGCTGCCGCACGGAGAACCCGCCGCTCGCGATGATCCGCCCGGCGCACCTCGTGCGCTGCTGGCGGGCGCCTGAGGTCGAGGCGGGGAAGCTCGATCTCGCCCGCGCCTACGCGGAGGTGCCCGCGTGAGCGTCTCCGGAAACGGCGGAAAGGGCGAGATGCTGCTCCGGGTCAAGGACCTCAAGAAGTACTTCCCGATTCGGAAGGGCCTCTTCTCGAAGGTCGTGGGCCATGTGAAGGCGGTCGACGGCGTGAGCTTCGATCTCAAGAAGGGGGAGGTGCTCGGGCTCGTCGGCGAGTCCGGCTGCGGGAAGACGACGACCGGGCGGGTCATCCTGCGCTTGACCGAAGCGACGGCGGGGGAGATCTGGTTCGAGGACCGGAACGTGCTCGCGCTCAACAAGGGGCAGCTCCGGTCGATCCGGCGCGAGATGCAGATCGTGTTCCAGGATCCGTACTCCTCGCTCAATCCCCGGCTCACGGTCGGCTCGATGATCGAGGAGGCGCTTGCAATCCACAAGCTCGCGAGCGGAAAGGCCGCGAAGGATCGCGTGGCCGAGCTCCTCTCGCTCGTCGGACTCTCGCCGCTCCACGCGCGGCGCTATCCGCACGAGTTCTCGGGCGGCCAGCGCCAGAGAATCGGCGTGGCGCGGGCGCTCGCCGTGGACCCGAAGCTCATCATCGCGGACGAGCCGGTCTCGGCCCTCGACGTCTCGATCCAGGCGCAGATCCTGAACCTGCTCCAGGACCTGAAGAACGATCTCGGCCTGACGTACATCTTCATCGCGCACGACCTCGCCGTGGTCGAGCACATCTCCGACCGTGTGGCAGTCATGTACCTGGGCCGGATCGTCGAGCTCGCGGACTCGCGCGCGCTCTACGCCCGGCCGCGCCATCCGTATACGAAGGCGCTCCTCTCCGCGATTCCGGTCGCCGATCCGACGCGCCGCAAGGAGCGCATCGTGCTCACGGGCGACGTGCCGAGCCCGGCGCGCCCGCCGTCGGGATGCCCGTTCCATCCGCGCTGCTTCATGGCACGCGAGAACTGCTCGGTCGACATTCCACCCCTGCGCGAGGTCGCGCCCGGACACTGGTCCGCCTGCCACTACGCCGAGGAGCTCGGCTAGCGAATGCCGCGCCCCGGGCGGCGCCCGCTCGTTCTCTGCGTGCTCGACGGTTTCGGGCTCGCTCCGCCCGGCCCCTGGAACGCGATCGCGCTCGCGAACACCCCGCACTGGGATCGCTGGTGGGCCGAGTGCCCGCATGCCTCGCTCTCCGCGAGCGGCGAGGACGTGGGGCTTCCCGATCGGCTCATGGGGAACTCCGAGGTCGGACATCTGAACCTGGGCGCGGGCCGGATCGTCGACCAGCCGATCATGCGCATCACGCGCGCGATCCGGGACGGCTCGTTCTTCGACAACCCGGCGCTCGCGGCCGCGTGCGCGCACGTGCGTGGGTCCGGCGGAGCGCTCCATCTCCTGGGCCTCATCTCGGACGGCGGCGTCCATTCGCATCTCGAGCACGTGGCGGGCTTCCTCGAACTCGCGCGCCGGCACGGCGTCGGACGCGTATTCGTGCACGCGTTCCTCGACGGTCGCGACACGCCTCCGACTTCGGCCCCGGCCTTCCTCGCGCGGCTCGAGCAACTGCTGCGCGACGCGGGAACCGGACGCATCGCGACCGTGAGCGGGCGCTACTACGCAATGGACCGGGACCGCCGCTGGGAGCGCGTCGAACGCGCGTGGCGGGCGCTCGTGCTCGGCGAGGGGGAACGCGCCCGCTCGGCCGCGGCCGCCGTCGAAGCCGCCCATGCGCGGGGGACGACCGACGAATTCGTCGAGCCGACCGTGATCGAGGATGCGGGCGGGAGCCCGGTTGCCGTGATCGGGGACGGCGATGCCGTCGTTCACATGAACTTCCGCCCGGACCGCGCGCGCCAGCTCACGTACGCCCTGACGGAGCCCGACTTCGAGGATTTCGAGCGCCCGCGCACGCCGCGGAACGTCTACTACGCGTGTCTCACGCGCTACGACGAGAAGCTCGATCTTCCGGTCGCGTTTCCTCCGGAAGAGATCTTCGAGACGCTCGGCGACCTGTTCGGCGATTGGGGCCTGCGCCAGCTTCGGATCGCCGAGACCGAGAAGTACGCGCACGTCACGTACTTCTTCTCGGGCGGCCGCGAGGAGCCGGTCGCGGGGGAGGAGCGCTGTCTCGTACCGTCGGCCAAGGTGGCGACCTACGACCTCCTGCCCTCGATGAGCGCGCCCGGGGTGACGGACGAGGTCGTGCGCCGGCTCGGCCGCGACGAGCTCGATCTCGTCGTCCTGAACTACGCGAACGCGGACATGGTCGGCCACACGGGCGTGCTCGATGCGACCGTTCACGCCGTTGAGACGCTCGACGGGTGTCTCGGCCGGGTCGAGGCGGCCGTACGCGAGCGGAACGGGATCCTCTTCGTGACCGCCGATCACGGAAACGCCGAGCAGATGTGGGACGAGACGACGCGGCAGCCGCACACGGCGCACACGACGAACCGCGTGCCGTTCGTCGTGATCGGTGCGGGCGAGGCGCTGCGCGGTCTCGACGAGGGGATCCTCGCGGATGTCGCCCCGACGCTGCTCGACCTGGCGGGCCTTCCGGTTCCGGCCGCAATGACCGGACGATCGCTAGTCCGGAGATGAAAGCCCATGCTGGGCGTTCTGCCTAACTCGCACCCCTCACTGCTCCACAGCGATTACGACTTTCCCCTTGTGGCGTCCTTCTCCAAAGAGTCGCATCGCCCTGGGTACCTCGCTCAGCTTGTACGGCCCGTCGATCACGGGGACTACCTTGCCGGCTTCGAATAGCTGTCTCATGTATGCCAGGTCCCTGTTCACCTTCAGTATCACTACGCGTACCTTCTTTTTCGTCGTCATCGCGACCCACGGCCCCAACAGCATGGTTTGGAACAGTCGCGCCATCGAGCCGCCCACGGTGACGTAGGCTCCATCGGGGCTCAGTGCGCGGATCCACTCCAAGACCGAACGCTTCGTCTTGACATCGAGGATCACGTCGTACCGCTGCCCTCTCCTCGTCGCATCCTCCCGCGCATAATCGATGACATGGTCTGCACCCATCCCGCTCAGCATTTCCAACTTGTCCCGGCTGTCCACCGCCGTCACCTCGACGCCGTGGAGCTTGGCGATCTGGATCGCGAACGTTCCGACGCCCCCACCCGCCCCGTTGATCAGGAGGCTTTGCCCTGGCTGGATCTGCGCTGCATCGCGCAGGCTCTGTACGGCCAACATGGCGGCTTGGGGGATCGCCGCGGCCTGTTCGAATGTCATGCGGGGCGCTTTCAGGGCCAACGCACTTTCACGGGCGCAGACGTACTCCGCGAAACCGCCCCAATCGCCGCTCAGGTCTCCGAAGACCTCATCGCCTGGTCGAAGCTGCCGCACGGAACTGCCGATTTCCACGACGCGCCCAGCGATGTCCGAGCCCAGTACTTGCTTGCTCGGCCTGAAGAGACCGAACATGAGTCGGTTCACGAACGGGAAGCCATGAAGGGCTGCCCAGTCCCAGTCATTGATGGATACGGCATGGACTCTGACCAGGACCTGGTCCGCTCTGGGAGTCGGTCGTGCGATCTCTCTCAGTTCAAGAACGTCCGGTGAGCCGTATCTCGTGAAGACGATGGCTCTCATGGTGTGCCTCATCTCGGGCCCAGATGCCTATCGGGCGTTTGCATACGCCGTCCGGCGGTCCCGCCGCCGTCCCAGCTCGGTTGCGTAGTGCCGCCCCAGCGTGGCGGCGTGCTGACGGGCCCAGGCCGACACCCGGATCCTTCCGACCGGCGGGGACGCGGTCACCAGCAGGTCCTGCATCAACCCTTCGATTTCGTCCCGCGTGATGACCACGTCTCCGACCAGGCGACCCAGCAACCATCCGGCGGCGCATTCGTGCGTTCTTCGCCTTGCGCGACCGCGAGGTCCGCGAAGTCCTCGACGTGAATCGGCTGCATGCGATAGCGGCTGTCCCCGAAGACCCCGAAGACCGGGAGATGGCGAAGCGCCCAGGCCATGTTGTTGATCAGGATGTCCTCGCCCCCGAACAGCACCGCGGGGCGCAGGATCGCATGCGAAAGCCCGGACTCCCGGAGCTCCCGCTCGAGGACGGCCTTCCCCCGGAAGTATTCGAGGGCGGAATCTTCCGGCGGGTTCGTGATGCTGACATGGACGACCCGCCCGACTCCGGCGCGGCGCGCAGCGGCAAACAGGACGCGTGTGTTCTCGACCGCCTGCGCGTAGCTGAAGTCCTTGTGATTGAAGCGAACCCAGTAGGTGTTGTAGAGGACGCTCGCGCCCTCGAGGGACTGCGCGAGTCGTTCCGGGGCGCCGAAGTTGAAGGGATGAATCTCGATGCGATTCCCGAACGGATGCTCGCGATTCGGAGAGTGAGTGAGGGTGCGAACGCGATGCCCGCCCGCGAGGAGGTGGGTCGTGATGTAGCGACCGGAGTATCCGAAGGCTCCGGTCACGACGTGAAGGTCGTTCAACGTGTCAGGCAAGGTGTCATGAACCTCGTGCCTCCGAAAGTCGCCGTCGTCTCAATTGACGGCGACGGTCGCGGGGGAAATACCCCGGGCTTTCCCGTGGTTTGACCCACGGCCTGCGGGCGGAACCGCCCCCGTCCAGCCGGTCTTCGTGCACGCTGCCCGGCGCGGTGCAGAATGCGCGGGGGCACCGCCCGTCGCAAGCGAGGAATGACAGCGACTTCCAGCGATTCCGCCGTGTTTTTCACGCGTTTCACGATCCGCAGCACCGGTTCCCAGGTCATGGCACATGCGTTGCTTTTCTCCCCGGCGAGGCCGCCACGAAGGCAGCCGACAACGTTCAGGACGGACGAAGTTCGCTGGGATGATCGTGCTTGGCCTGGTCGTGAGCTGATCCCAATACCCAACGGAGTTTCACGGTACCTGGCACACGGCAAACGTGGCGGACTTCTCCCTCGTACGACGGCGGTCGCGCAGCAGCGCGGCCGCCGTTCGCATTTCGGCTCCCCGGCCATCGGCCTGCACCCGCTAGCGTCAAGATTGACAGCCGTTTCCCCGTTTGTTAGCGTCCAGCGGACTTTGCGCAGGCGGGCCTCGACGGCCCGTCCGGACTCGTTCGCTGGGGGGGCCTTGGCCCGACACGCGCTCGGCATGATCGAAACCCGCGGCTGGGTGGCCCTCGTCGAAGCGGCCGACGCGATGGCAAAGGCCGCACCCGTCGAGCTCCAGCGCTGGGCGAACGTCGATGCCGGCCTCGTCACGATCCTCGCGCGCGGCGACGTCGGCGCGGTCGAGGCCGCCGTCGAAGCCGGCGTCCGGGCCGCGAAGCGAGTCGGTGCGGTCGTCACCTCGCATGTCATTCCCATGCCGTATCCGCCGGTCGACGAGGCCGTTCTCAGCAAGTAGCCACACTCGCCACACCCGTTGAGGGGGAAGGGGACCATGGAAGACGCGCTCGGCTTGATCGAAACCCGGGGATTCGTCGCGATGGTCGAGGCCTCGGACGCAATGGTCAAGGCGGCCAAGGTCCGGCTGATCGGCTACGAGAAGATTGGCGGCGGCTACGTCACGACAATCGTGCGCGGCGACGTCGCCGCGGTGCGTGCCGCGACGGAAGCCGGTCAGGCCGCCGCGACGCGCGTCGGCGAAGTGGTTTCCGTGCACGTCATCCCGCGCCCGCACCCGGCGCTCGAAGAGGTGCTACCGATCGGTCGCAGCGAGGCGGCCGGAAGGAAGTAGAGGAGTGATCCTGGGTCAGGTCGTCGGCACCGTCGTTTCCACGCGAAAGGACCCCGGTCTATCGGGGCTCAAGCTCCTCGTGGTCCGGGAGCTCGACGACAGCCTGCGGCCGACCGGACATCTCGTGGTGTCGGCCGACGCAGTCGGCGCGGGACGCGACGAGGTCGTGCTCGTCTCCGCCGGATCCTCCGCGCGCCTCACGGATGTGACCCGCGACAAGCCCGTCGATTCGGTGATCGTTGGCATCGTCGACTCGGTCGAGGAGGACGGCCGGACCGTCTACGAGAAGTACGCGCCCGCCGGAGCCGGCTCGTGAGCCTCTCGACCTCACCGCTCGTTCGCCCGCAGGGCTCCGCGTTGTCGGGCACGCGGCCCGTCGCGCTTGCGGCGATCGAGACCGCGACCGTCGCAAGCGGCGTGCGCGTTGCGGACCAGATCGTGAAGACCGCTCCCGTCCAGCTCTTCCTGGCCGAGCCCGTCTCGCCCGGGAAGTTCGTGATCGTGTTCGGCGGCACGGTCGGCGACGTGCACGCCGCGTTTCAGAAGGGCGTGGACGCCGCCGGATCGGCGCTCCTCGATTCGCTCAATCTTCCGCAGTGTCACGCCGACGTTTTTTCCGCGTTCGAAGGCATCGCGCAGGGCCCGGCGGGCGAAGCGCTCGGAGTCCTCGAAGCCGATTCGATTCCCGCAACACTCCTCGCGGCCGACAAGGCCGTGAAGACCGCGCCGGTGCGACTCCGCCGCATCCGGCTTGCGAACGCGCTCGGCGGAAAGGGGTTCGTCTATCTCGACGGCACGGTCTCGGACGTGAACGCGGCCGTGAACGCCGCGAAGTCCGTCATCGGTGCCCACCTCGCGGATTCGGTCGTCATCCCACGCCTCGCCGAAGCCGTGCGAGACCGGCTCTACTGAGAGAGCGGCGATGCAGTACGGCGAAGTCATCGGCACCGTGGTCGCGACCCGCAAGGTCCCGGCCTGGCACGGGCAGAGGCTTCTGTGGGTGCAGCCGGTGAACGCGGCGGGGGAGCCGAAAGGCAGCAAGCTCGTCGCGCTCGACGTCGTGAGCGCCGCCCCGGGACAGCGCGTCTTCTTCGTCCGCGGCCGCGAAGCGGCGCACGCGCTCGCCGATTTCTTCAACCCGGCGGACGCTGCGATCGTGGCCCTGGTCGACCGTCTCGAAGGCCCGGTGGCGGAAGCGCCGACCAAGACGCCCGCGCCGGGGCCGGCTCCGCGAAAGGGCCGGGCGTGAGACTCGCCCGCGTGGTCGGCAACGCGATCGCGACCGTCAAGCACGAGCATCTCGTGGGACATCGACTGCTCATCGTCGACTACGAGCAGGAAGGCGAACGCCTCCAGGGCCGGCCCCAGATGGCCCTCGACACCGTGGACGCCGGGGAGGGCGACCGCGTGCTCGTCGTCGACGAGGGCAACGCCGCCGCACAGGTTTTCGCCCGCACGCGCGGTCCGGTGCGCACCGTGATCGTGGGGGTGGTGGACGAGGTGGAGTCCTTTCCCCCTGGGAGGGAGTGACACATGACCAAGGCGGATCTGGTCGAAGAAATCGCGTCGCGCACGGGTGTCTCCAAGAACCATACCGCTCTGATCGTGGACGATCTGCTGGACGCGGTTTGCCGCGCGCTCTCCGAGGGCAGCCATCTCGAGATCCGCGGGTTCGGCACGTTCAAGGTGCGGGAACGGCGCGCGCGCCGCGCCCGCAACCCCCGAAGCGGGGAGGAGGTCATGGTCCCGGCCAAGCTCGTGCCGGTGTTCAAGCCCTCCAAGGAACTGAAAGCGCACATCGCCGCGGGCTCGAACGAGCCGCCGCCGGCGGAGAACTGAGCACACAGGAGGAAATCTAGAGGATGGGTTCGGGAAAGAAGCGGAAGCGGAAGAAAATCGCGACTCACAAGCGCAAGAAGCGCCTGCGCAAGAACCGTCACAAGAAGAAGAACGTCTGATGCCGGGATCGCGGCGCGCGCACGGCGCGCGCCCGGTCCGGCACGCCGGCGGCAGGGGAACCGTCCCCGGCCACGCTCGGGAGGCGGAACGCCACCTCGGGCGGGTCGAATGGCTCCGCGGCCGCCCGTATTTTGTGCCCTCCCGGCGCGTGCGACACGGCCGGCGCCCGCTCGTTTCCCCCGAGGGGCTCGATCCGGCTCCCGGGGACTACGTGATCGCGGAAGTCCCGGACGATGTCGACGAGGCGTATCTCGTCGAGCGGATCGGGGCTGACGACGACCCGCGCTACGACGACCTCGCGGTCGCGTCCCGCCACCGGCTCGAGCGCGTGTTCCCGCGCGAGGCCGAGACCGAGGCGCGCACCTTCGCGGCCCCGGCGCTCGATCCCGCGTCCGGGCGACTCGATCTCACCGATCGTGCCGCGTTCACGATGGATCCCGCGGATGCGCAGGACTTCGACGACGCGCTGTCGTGGAAGCCGCTCCCGGGAGGTGGGTGCGAGGTCGGCATCCACGTCGCCGACGTCGCCTACTACGTGCGCCCCGGCTCGGCCCTCGATGCCGCCGCGCGCTCGCGCGCGACGAGCGTCTACCTCGCGCAGGGCGCCATCCCGATGCTCCCGCACGCGCTCTCGAGCGACCTGTGCTCGCTCCGGCCGCACGTCCCGCGCTTCACGCAATCGGTGCTCGTCGAAATGGACGCACGCGGCGGGATCGTCCGCTACCGAATCGCCGAGGGCCTGATTCGAAGCCGCGCCCGCCTCGCCTACGAGGACGGACAGCGCGCGCTCGACGGCGATCCGGCCGCGCGCGCGGGGATCGATCCCGAGGTCGTGCGCTCGCTCGAGCGGCTCGGCGCCATCGCCGAGCGGCTCCGGGCGCGAAGGCTCGAACGCGGGGCGCTCGATCTCGACATCCCCGAAGCGAAGGCCTACGTCGACGCGCAGGGAAACACGATCCGGATGGAGCGCCGGCCGCGGCTCTTCACGATGTCGGTGGTCGAGGAGTTCATGCTGCTCGCAAATCTCCTGGTCGGCGAGGAAGCGGAGCGCCGCGAGGGCCCGTTTCTCTACCGCGTGCACGAGGCTCCCGCCCTCGCAAAGCTCGCCCAGCTCGATGCGATGCTCGCGGCCGTCGGGCTTCCGCGGCTCGGCGGAAGCGAAGGCGTCTCGCAGGCCCTCCAGAAGCTCCTTGCGATCTCGCTCGCGCCGGAGAAACGGCGACTTCTCCACCAGCTCGTGCTGCGCACGCTTGCGCGCGCCGCGTATCGCGAGGTGGACGTCGGTCACTTCGGTCTCGGCGTGCGCGGCTACTGTCACTTCACGTCGCCGATCCGCCGCTATCCCGACCTCTTCAACCACCGCCAGGTCAAGGGCTGGCTCGACGCCACGACCGGAGCGCCGGTCCCCGCGCTCGACCCGGATGCGGGCGATTTGCACGCACTCGCGCTCCACACGAGCGGGCGCGAGCAGGGCGCACAGGAGGCGGAGCGGGAATCCACACGGGTCAAGGCGTTGCGCTTCATGGAAGAGCGCGTGGGGGACGAGTTCCAGGGCACGATCACCGGGGTCGTGTCTCCCGGAGTGTTCGTCGAGCTCGACGACATCCCGGTGGACGGATTCCTCAAAGTATCGTCCTATGTGGACGACGAGTTCCGGATGGACGACGCCGGCGTGCGGCTCATGGGTCGCCGCACCCGCCGGCGCTTTGGTCTCGGGGACCGGCTGCCGATCCGGATCGCACGCGTCGACGTGCCCGCCCGTGAGCTCGAGCTCGCGCTCGAGCCTTCGCACGCGGGACGCGCCCGGGGATCGCGCAGGCACGCACAACACACGAGCGCACGGCGCTCGAAGGACCGCGGCCGCGAACGCCGCGCACGGAGGAAGGGGAGGGGCTGATGGCACGACGGGTCGACGAGAAGCGCAAGCACCCCCGGGTCGAAGCACGGCTGGCGATGCAGCTCGCCGAGGAGGCGCTCGGGGACGCGTTGGTCACGACGGAGAGTCTCAACATCAGCCGCGGCGGCGTGTACTGCGAGAGCGCCGAATATCTCGCACCGCTCTCCAAGGTCTCGCTCACCGTGATCCTCCCGCCGCTCGGCCGCGCGACCTCCTCGCGCATGCTGCGCTCGGAAGGGGTGGTCGTCCGCTGCGAAGCGATGCCCGCGCTGCGCGGGCGGAAGCGCTATCAGCTCGCGTGCTGCTTCACGGGACTCGATGGGGAGAGCCGGGCCCTGCTCGACGAGTTCGTGGCGTACCGGGCGCTCCGCGGACGCGCCGCGGCCCTTTCGCGTGCGGTCCAGGGAGCCGGCCGCCCCCGGCCGGCCGTGAAGTCCGTGAGCTCCGCGCGGTCCGCGCGCAAGCGTACGACGGCGGCGCGGACGAAACGCGCAAGCGCCTCCGGCGGCGCCGGCAAGTCGGCTCGCGGAACGAAGGCGGCACGGCGGTCCACGACCTCGCGGACGCGCCCCGCCGGCGGACGCACGCGGTCCTGAGGGCCGCGCCCGCGCTCGTCGTGTCGTTCGACGCTCTCGCGCTCGCGCGGCCGCAGATCGCCGGTCTCCCGGCTTTCGCCGCAGCCCTCTCGCTGAACGCTCCTCCCGTCGCCCGCTTCGCCTCGAACGAGAACGCGCTCGGCCCCTCGCCGCGTGCGCTCGAGGCGATCGCGCGCGCCGCGGTCGACGCGCATCGTTACCCGGACGCCGGCGGTGCAGCGCTCAAGAAGAGCCTCGCCGAACATCTCGGCACCGGCCTCACGCCCGCGCATCTCGCGCTCGGCGGGGGAGCAAACGAGCTGATCGAGCTCTTGGTCCACGTGTTCGTCGGGCCCGGCGACGAAGTCGTGGTCTCCCGGCCCACGTTCGTCATGTACGGGATCGCCGTACGGCTCCTCGGCGGACGTGTGATCGAAGTGCCGTCGAGGGGCTGGGAGCACGATCTCGATGCGATGCTCGCGGCGATCGGCCCGAAGACCCGGCTCGTGTTCGTCTGCAACCCCGACAATCCGACCGGGACGATCGTGCGCCGCGAGGCGTTCGAGCGCTTTCTCGCCGGCGTGCCGCCGAACGTCGTGGTCGTGAGCGACGAGGCGTACCACGAGTACGTCGAGGACCCCGGGTATCCGCGCACGCTCGACCACCTCGAGGCCGATGCGCCGCTCGTCGTGCTCCGCACGTTTTCCAAGGTGCATTCGCTCGCGGGCCTTCGAGTCGGTTACGCGATCGCCCGCCCTGCGCTCGCGTCGCTGATCGAGCGCGTCCGCCAGCCCTACACGGTGAATGCCGTCGCCCAGGCGGCCGCCCTCGCGGCGCTCGACGACGCGGATCACGTCGCGCGGAGCCGGGCCCTCGTTCGATCCGAACGCCCGTGGCTCGAGCGCGCGCTCGGGGCGATCGGGATCACGACCTTTCCGTCGCACGCCAACTTCCTGCTCGCCGATCTCGGAACGGACAGCCGGCCCGTCTGCAGCGCCCTCGAGGCGCAGGGGCTCCTCCTGCGCGATCTCGTCGCCTTCGGCGCCCCGGCCTCGTGCGTTCGAATCACGTTCGGCACGCGCCCCGAGAACGAAGCGCTCGTTCAGGCGCTCGCCGCAATGCGCGGCCGCGGCGTTGCGGTCCAAGGCTGAGGGAGCGCGCGCGGTGGGGAGCGAGCTCACATTCGCGCCGGCCCGGGCGCTCTCGGGCACCGTGCACGTGCCGGGGGACAAGAGCCTCACGCACCGCGCCTACCTTCTCGCGGCGGTCGCCGAGGGAACGAGCCGCATCGAAGGAGCCAACGACGGTGCGGACTGCCGCGCGACGCTCTCCGCCGTGGAGCGCCTCGGCGTCGCGGTCGTGCGCGAAGCGCGCGGAGCGGTGGCGATCACCGGTTGTCCCGAAGGCTTCGCGTCCACGGCAGCGCGAGCGGGCGAGGCGCTCACGCTCGATCTCGGGAACTCGGGCACCGGGCTCCGGCTCCTTGCGGGACTCCTCGCCGGACGGAACGTCGAAGCCGTGCTCACGGGGGACGCATCACTCTCGCGCCGGCCGATGGCGCGAATCGCGGCCCCGCTCACCGAAATGGGAGCGCAGGTGACGGCGACCGGCAGTGCACAGACACCGCCGCTCCGCGTGCGCGGCACGGCGCTCGACGGGACGGAGCTCGCAGGAATCCGCTACACGAGCCCGATCGCAAGCGCCCAGGTCAAGTCGTGCGTGCTCCTCGCGGGGCTCTCGGCGCGCGGAACGACGTGGGTCGAAGAGCCCGTGCGCTCGCGCGATCACACGGAGCGGCTTCTGCCCGCGTTCGGTGTCGCGGTGACGCAACCGACGCCGACGTCGGTCCGGATCGAGGGTCCGGTCACGCCGCACGCGAGCGCGGTCGCGGTCCCGGGAGATTTCTCGGCGGCGGCGTTCTGGCTCGTCGCGGGCTCGATCGTCGGAGAAGGGGAGATCGTGATCGAAAACGTGGGCCTCAATCCGACGCGCACGGGGGCTCTCGAAGTGCTCGGGCGGATGGGGGCGTCCATCGAGGTGGTCCACCGGCGAATCGTGGGCGAGGAGCCGGTCGGGGATCTGAGAGTCCGCCCCGCTTCCCTCGTCGCGACCGCGATTGCCCCGGAGGAGGTCCCGGGCCTGATCGATGAGCTTCCGGTGCTCGCGATCGCGATGGCCTGTGCCACGGGCCAGTCGTCGGTCGCGGGTGCGGGCGAGCTCAGGGTCAAGGAGTCGGATCGCATCGCTCTTTTGGTCAGCCAGTTACGGGCTCTCGGTGTGAAAGTGGATGAGCGCCCGGACGGCTTTTCGATCGACGGCGGACCGATCCAGGGAGGATCCGTCGAGAGCGCGGGCGACCACCGGATCGCGATGGCCTTCGGAATCCTCGCCCTCGCGGCCCAGGCCCCGGTTCGAGTGCGGGAGGCCGAGATGATTGACACGAGTTACCCAAGCTTTTACATTGACTTGCGGGATCGGGTCACCCCGCGGTGAATCCTCTCGTGATCACCATCGACGGCCCTGCGGCGGCGGGGAAGAGCACCACCGCCCGCGAGGTCGCTCGCCGGTTGGGCTGCCTTTATCTCGACTCCGGAGCGATGTACCGGGCGTTCGCTCTCAAGGTGGAGCGCCTCGGGCTCTCGGCGTCCCTGGACGATTCCGGGCGGATCGGTGCGCTCGCGCACGCGACCACGATCAGATTCACGGGGCCGAACGACAGCCCGCGCGTCGTCCTGGACGGCGCGCCGCTCGGCGAGGAGATCCGCACGCCCGCGATCTCCGACCTGTCTTCGCGGGTCGCCGCACTCCCGGAAGTCCGCGGTCGGATGGCTGAGCTCCAGCGCGCGATCGCCGCGCGCCAGTGCCTGGTCGCGGAAGGCCGCGACATGGGGACCGTGCTGTTTCCGGATGCCCCGGTGAAGATCTACCTCGATGCTTCGCTCGAGGAGCGCGCGCGACGCCGCGAGCGCGAGCTCACGGAGCGCGGGCTTCCGGCCGATGCCGACCAGGTCCGCCGGGACATCGAGCAGCGTGACCGGCGCGACCGCGAGCGCGCGGTCGCCCCGCTCGTGCCGGCCGCGGACGCGGTCGTGATCGACACGACCGGCCATTCGATCGACGAGCAGGTGGCCGCAGTGCTTCGGGCGATCGAGGCCCGGACGTAGCCGGAGGTCGGGTGCACGGCTGGTACCGCGCGTGTCGCGCCGTGGCGAGATTTCTGCTCGGCCTCCTCATGCGGCGCGAGGTTCGCGGTCTCGATCGGGTGCCCCGGACGGGCGGTCTGATCATCGCCTCGAACCACGGGTCCTTCTGGGATCCGCCGGTGATCGCGACCACGGTCGAGCGCGAGCTCTCGTTCCTCGCGAAGGCCGAGCTGTTCAAGGTGCCGATCTTCGGCCCGCTCATCCGGTCGCTCAACTCGATCCCGATCCGACGGGGCGTGAGCGACCTCACCGGCCTCGGCCGGGCGCGCGAAGCGCTCGCAAACGGCGGCTGCCTCCTCCTCTTTCCGGAGGGCGGACGCAAGAAGGACGGCCGGCTCCATCCGGCCCGCCCCGGCCTGGGACTCCTCGAGTCCCACGCCCGGGTGCCCATCGTGCCCGTGCACGTTTCGGGCACGAACAAGATCCGTCGCTGCGCGCTGCGCCTCGAGAGAGTGCGCGTCACGTTCGGCGAGCCCCTCCCGGAGACCCTTTGGTTTCCGGCGGGCGAACGTTCCACCCCAACCGGCCGCGATCTCTACCAGGCGATCGGCGACCGCGTCATGCACGAGATCGCTCTCCTCCGTCAGCAGGAGGAAGCGGCGAGGAGCGGGGCCGCCCCCGCGACCGGAACGCCGCGGGGAGCGGACTCGAACGAACGAGGAGGCAGTGTCTAAATGGCTCAGGAACGCGAAGAGTACACCCCCAGCCCCGTGGAAGACGACGAGCCGCGGGCCGGTAGCACCCGCACGATCGCTCCGATCTTCATGGAGGACGACGACGAAGGCGGGATGACGCTCGAGGAGCGCAACGCGCTCTACGAGATGTACGCGCCTTCTCTCCAATCGCTCGGCGAGGGTGAGATCGTCCGCGGCACGGTGCTCGACATCACCGAGAACGAGGTCCTGGTCGACGTCGGTTTCAAGTCGGAGGGCGTGATCGCGCTCTCCGAGTTCGCGAACCGCGACGAGATCAAGATCGGCGACCAGGTCGAGGTCTTCCTCGAGAAGATGGAGAACCAGGACGGGCTCGTCGTGCTGTCGAAGCAGCGCGCCGACTTCGTCCGCGTCTGGGACCGCGTCAAGGCCGCGGCCGACGCCGGTGAGCTGGTCGAGGGCAAGCTCGTCCGCAAGATCAAGGGCGGTGTCGTGGTCGACCTCTACGGGGTCGAGGCGTTCCTCCCGGGCAGCCAGATCGCGCTGCGCCAGGTGCAGAACGTGGACGCGCTGCTCGGACAGAGCGTCCACGTCAAGATCATCAAGCTCAACAAGCGCCGCCGGAACATCGTGGTCTCGCGCCGCGCCGTCCTCGAGGAGGAGCGTGAGCGCATGAAGGCCAACGTGCTCAAGGATCTCGCGAAGGATCAGATCCGCGAGGGCGTGGTCAAGAACATCACCGACTTCGGCGCGTTCGTGGACCTGGGCGGTATCGACGGCCTGCTCCACATCACGGACATGTCGTGGGGCCGCGTGTCGCATCCGTCCGAGATCGTGAAGATCGGCGACAAGGTCACGGTCAAGGTGCTCAACTTCGATCCCGAGAAGGAGCGCATCTCGCTCGGCCTGAAGCAGCTCACGCCGTATCCGTGGGAGGGCGTCGAGCAGAAGTTCCCGGTCGGCTCGCGCGTCAAGGGCCGCGTGGTTTCGATCACCGACTACGGCGCCTTCGTCGAGCTCGAGAAGGGCGTCGAGGGCCTGGTCCACGTTTCGGAGATGAGCTGGACGCGGCACGTGCGCCATCCGTCCAAGGTCGTTTCGATCGGGGACGAGATCGAAGCGCTCGTGCTCAAGGTGGACCCGGCGAACGAGAAGATCTCGCTCGGCTTGAAGCAGGTCGAGCCCGATCCCTGGCTCACGCTCGACGAGCGCTTCCCGATCGGCTCGCGCGTCAGCGGCAAGGTTCGGAACCTCACGAATTTCGGCGCGTTCGTCGAGCTCGAAGAGGGCATCGACGGCCTGGTGCACGTGTCCGACATGTCGTGGACCAAGCGCGTCTCGCATCCGTCCGAAGTCGTCAAGAAGGGCGAGTCGGTCGAGGTCGTCGTGCTCTCGATCGACAAGGAGCACCGCCGGATCTCGCTTGGCTTGAAGCAGGTCCAGGAGGATCCGTGGCCGACGCTCGCGGAGAAGTTCCCGGCCAGCATGGTCGTGAACGCGACCGTGAACCGGCTCTTCGACCGCGGTGCCATCGTGGACGTGGGCGGGGACATCGAGGGCTTCGTTCCGCTGTCGCAGCTCGGCGTGGACGATCTCAAGCGCCCCGGCGAAGCGTTCCTGCCCGGCGAATCGCTCACGCTCAAGGTGACGCGCGTCGACGTTCCGAATCACCGGCTCGTGCTGTCCGTCAAGGCCTGGCTCCAGGAGCAGGACGACGTGACGCTCGCGGGCTGGACCGCGGGACGGAATCGCGCGCGTGCACTCGCGGCCGAGGCGGAGAAGGCCGAGGCGGCGCGAGCCGAAGCGCGCGGCGAGAAGAAGGGCAAGGAGCGGACGGACGAGGAGACGCCCGACCTGGCCGACGAGGAGGCCGAGCTCTCGTAGTCCGGCAGCGCGGAGGCGGGCGGCGCGGGCCTTGCCCCGACGCCCAAATCCGGTACCTTTCGCGGAGCGGAGCGCCGGGGCGCAATCCCGGCCCCGCTCCGATTCGTTTCGGCACGGAATCCACGAACCCTTCGGACGGCCGGCCACGGGCCACGGACTACGGACTACGGATGAAGCGCTTCTACCTCGAGAGCTTCGGCTGCCAGATGAACGTGTACGACACGCAGGGGATGGACCGCCTGCTCGTCGATCACGGCTACGCGCGGGTTGGAGCGCCCGAAGAGGCCGACGTCATCCTGGTCAACACGTGCTCGGTTCGCGAACACGCCGAGGAGCGCACGCTCAACCGGCTCGCGGTCCTCACGCGCCTCAAATCGAAGAATCCCGGGCTTACGGTCGGCGTGACGGGCTGCATGGCCCAGCGCATGGGCGAGGAGATCCGAAAGCGCGTGCGCGGGGTCGACCTCGTGGTCGGCGCGCAGGCGTTTCCCGAAGTGCTGCCCGCGCTCGAGCGGCTCCGGGCTGAAGGCGGTGTCGAATCGTTCCCCGTACCGCGACGCGAACCCGCCCACGTCGTTCCGCTCGACCACTTCCTTCCGCCCCCCGGGCCGCCTTCGGACGGTCCTCCGCTCAAGAGCTTCGTCACGATCATTCGCGGCTGCAACAAGGCGTGCGCGTACTGCATCGTGCCGACCACGCGCGGGCCGGAGGTGAGCCGTCCGGCGGACGACATCGTGCGGGAGGTCGAGGCCCTGGTCCGGGCCGGCGCGCGCGAGGTCATGCTCCTGGGGCAGAACGTGAACTCCTACGGGGCGGACGGCGTCGACTTTCCGGAGCTCCTTCGCCTGTGTGGCGCGATCGAGGGGAAGTGGCGACTCCGCTTCACGACGAGCCACCCGCGCGACATGTCGCGCGACGTGCTCGATCGCATGAGCCGCGTGCCGCGCCTCGCGCCGTGGCTCCACCTTCCCGTTCAGAGCGGATCGCGACGGGTGCTGCGCGCCATGAATCGCGACTATTCGCTGGATCACTACCTCGAGGTCGTGGACGCCGCGCGCGCGTCGATTCCGGACCTCGCGCTCTCGAGCGACATCATCGTCGGGTTCCCGGGCGAGACGATCGAGGACTTCGAGGAGACCATCCGCCTGATCGAGCGCGTGCGCTACGACACGTTCTACGTCTTCAAGTACTCGCCGCGCTCCGGAACGGCGGCAGCCGCCCGGCCCGACGATGTGAGCGCGGAGGAGAAACAGCGCCGGCTTGCGATCCTGCTCGAGATCCAGCGCCGGCTCTCGCACGAGGTGAACCAGGCGTGGGTCGGGCGCACGCTCGACGTCCTCGTCGAGGGGCGCGACCCGAAGCGCGGGAACTGGCTCACGCGCACCGCTCAGAACAAGATCGTCGTGCTTCCGGGGGACGACGGAGAGGTGCCGGTCGGCGCATTCCGGAGCGCGACCATCGAGCGCGCCGAGGGCCAGACGCTCTACGGCCGGCTCGCCGAGGTAGCATGAGCGCGAGTAGAGGGGGGTATAGGCGGAGGACGGGAACGCTCTCCGGCTCGGACAATCGTCGGCTTCGCCCCGTCCCTCGCACGGAACTCGACGCAACTCCAGGCTCGCCTCCTCAACTCGCCGGCGAGCGTTCCCGCCCTCCGCGCACGATCTCCTCTCACTTTCGTGCACATCCGATCCTCCGAACCCTTGTCTCTCTCTCCGTCGGTTGCACGCTTGCCGCGTCGCTCAGTAACTCGGCGGTTGCGCAGACGTCGAAGCGTTCGACCGGCACGCGGACCCCGCGCCCGCCGTCGTCCACGAGCCCGGCGAGCCCCGATCACGTGCGCGCCGCCTTCGACGCGGCCGTCGCTCCTGGTCTCGGCGACAGTGTCGCGATCCGGCTCCGTCGATTTCTCGAGCAGTATCCGCGCCATCCGCTCGCGCGCTCGGCCCAGCTCGAGCTCGGCGAGCTCGCGTACGCGCGCGGCGAATACTTCGAAGCGCGCGATCACTTCCGCCGTGCGCGGCCCGTTGGAGTCTCCTCGGGAAGCGAGGAGGCCCGCTACTGGGAGGGGCAGGCCTCGTTTTCGCTCGGACGGTTGCGCGAAGCGCGGGAGACCCTGATCCCGATCGCGCGCGCGCGCCGGGCGGTCCCGCGGCAGTGGGATGCCGCGTATCTGGTTGCGCTCACGTGGGCGCAGGAGGGAAGGCGCGCCGAAGCGCTCTCCGCCTATCGCGCGCTGTTCGAGCTGCCGGCGACCGGCGGCGAGGCCTCCGCGCTCTACCAGGCGCACCGGCTCGCCCGCGAGCTCGGCCGCACCGAGGACGCGACCGAATGGCGCGCACGGCTGCTCGGTCGCTACCCGCGAAGCCCCGAGGCCGCGAGCCTCAAGGGTGAGGAAGCGCGTGCCGCGTCGGATTCGACGGCGGCCGGCGGGAGGGGGCGTGGCCGCTAAGACCTCCCCGCTCATGGAGCAGTTCGGTCGCATCAAGCGCGCCCATCCGGACGCGATCCTCTTTTTCCGCGTGGGCGACTTCTACGAAACGTTCTACGACGACGCGGTCGAGGCCGCACGGCTCCTCGGCATCACGCTCACTTCGCGCAACAAGAACGATCCCGAGCCGATTCCGCTCGCCGGCATTCCGTGGCATCAGCGGGACGTCTACGTCGCCCGCCTTCTCCGCCAGGGACGGCGGGTCGCGATCTGCGAGCAACTGGAGGATCCGGCCCAGGCGAAGGGGCTCGTCGACCGCGGCGTGACCGAGGTGCTCACCCCGGGCTCGGTCGTGAGCGATGCGTTTCTCGTTTCGGCGGAGAGCAACTTCCTCGCCGTCGTGCTCGTCGACGGCGAGCGAGGTGAACGCGGCGAACGCGCCGGACTGGCGCTCGTCGAGGCCTCGACCGGCGAATTCCTCGCGGGGGAGCTCGACGCCGACGACGCCGCGGCCGAGCTCGGGCGCTACGCGATCGCGGAGTTCGTCCTTCCGGTCGGGGCGACGCTCCCGCACGCGCTCGAGGCCGCACTCTTCGGCGCGCGCGCGGTCACGCGCCTTCCGGTCGCGCGCTTTGCGGACGAAGGCGCCGGCGGCACGCTCGAACGGCAGTTCGGTGCGCGCGAGGCCAGGGCGTTCGCGGACGCTCCGCTCGCGGTGCGGGCCGCGGCGGCGGCGCTCTCCTATCTCGGCGAAGTCCAGGGAAGCGCGCTGAGCCAGATCCGCCGCATTGTGCGCCTCTCGCTGCGCGAGCATCTCGGCCTCGATCCGGCCTCGCGACGCTCGCTCGAGCTGTTCGAGCCTGCGCCCGGCGGGGATGCCCGCCACACCCTGTGGGCGGTCGTGAACCGGACCGTGAGTGCGGCGGGGGCGCGGCGCCTGCGCTCCTGGCTCGAGCGGCCACTCGTCGACCCCGCCGCGATCGACGAGCGACTCGACGCGGTCGAGGAGCTCGTGCGCGATCCGGCACGGCGCGCGGACGTGCGCACGCTGCTCGACCGCACGTACGATCTCGAGCGGCTCACCGCGCGCGCGGCCTCGGGCAAGGCGAACGCCCGCGACCTCGTCACACTCCGCGAGACGCTGCTCGCCGTGCCCGCGCTCGCGGCGCGCCTCACCGGGACGGAGACCGAAGGGCTCGCGCGGCTTGCCCGGGCGCTCGATCCGCATGCGGAGCTCGTCGAGCTCCTGGGACGGGCGCTCGTCAGCGAGCCGCCGCCAGGTGTCCGGGACGGCGGCATGATCCGCCCCGGCTACGACTCCACGCTCGACGAGCTTCGTGAGACGGCGGGGAGCGGAAAGCGCTGGCTCCTCGAGTTCGAGGCGCGCGAGCGCGAAGCGACGGGGATTCCGTCGCTCAAGGTCGGCTACAACCGCGTGTTCGGCTATTTCATCGAGATCACGCGCGCCCATCTCGCGCGCGCCCCGGAATCCTACGAACGCCGCCAGACGCTCACGAACGCCGAGCGCTTCGTCACGCCTGCGCTCAAGGAGCGCGAAGCTCAGGTCCTCTCCGCCGAGGAGCGTCTTCGAAACGCGGAGTACGAGTGCTTCGTCGCCCTCCGCGAGCGCGTCGCGCACGACACGGCAACGCTCCAGGCGACCGCCGCGGCGCTCGCGGCCCTGGATGCCCTCGGATCGCTCGCCGATCTGGCCGCCCAGGGCGGATACGTTCGTCCGCGTCTCGACGGGGGCGGGCGGCTCTTCCTCACGGCGTCACGCCATCCGGTCGTCGAGCGGCTCCTGCCGCCGGGACACTTCGTGCCGAACGACGTCGATCTCGATCCCTCGGGCAAGCAAATCGTGCTCCTCACGGGGCCCAACATGGCGGGGAAGTCGACCTACATGCGGCAGGTCGCGCTCTGTGTGCTGCTCGCCCAGACGGGCTCGTTCGTGCCGTGCGAGGCCGCGGAAATCGGAGTCGTGGATCAGATCTTCACGCGTGTCGGCGCGGCCGATCACGTGGCGGGAGGGCAGTCCACGTTCATGCTCGAGATGCTCGAGACGGCGAACATCCTGAAGCGCGCGACCGCGCGCTCGCTCGTTCTGCTCGACGAGATCGGGCGGGGGACGTCGACGTACGACGGCATGTCGCTCGCGTGGGCGGTCACGGAGGAGCTCCATCGCGACTCGGGCCCGCGGCCGCGCACGCTGTTCGCGACGCACTATCACGAGCTCACGCAGCTCGCGGACCACCTGCCGCGGGTCGTGAACCGAAGCGTCGAGGTCGAGGAGCATGGCGAGGACGTCGTGTTCCTGCACCAGGTCGTGGACGGCCCGGCGGACCGGTCCTACGGCATTCACGTCGCGCGTCTTGCCGGCCTTCCCGCGCACGTGGTCGCGCGCGCACGCGACATTCTTGTAC